>CASTST010000015.1 GCA_949451655.1 uncultured Eubacteriales bacterium
GCATCCCCGCCGAGGGGTGTCCGGCAGTATCTGCCAAAACGGGATTAAATATTCAGGACGTGATGGATGCAATCATTGCGCAGGTTCCGTGTCCAAACGGAGACGAGAACGCCCCCTTGCGCTGTCTGATTTTTGACTCTGCGTATAATGCATATCTAGGGGTAGTGGTATATATCCGTGTTATGGACGGCACTGTCCGACCCGGGGACAAGATTTTACTGATGAGCACCGGCGCCCAGTTTGAGGTTACAGAGGTAGGCGCGCTGGAGCCGTTCGGTATGCGCAAGCTGGACTGCCTGCAGGCGGGGGATGTAGGATATATCACTGCGTCTATCAAAACGGTGTCCGATACGCAGGTGGGCGATACAATTACCCTTGCGGAAAATCCGTGCAGCGAAGCATTACCGGGATTCAAAAGCGTGCAGCCAATGGTGTATGCGGGCATTTATCCTGCGGACGGCGCAAAGTATAACGAAACAAAGGACGCGCTGGAAAAACTACGGCTCAATGACGCGGCACTTACCTTTGAACCGGAAACCTCGGCGGCGCTTGGATTTGGATTCCGCTGTGGATTTTTGGGGCTGCTTCATATGGAAATTATCGAGGAGCGCCTGGAGCGGGAATTCAATCTGGATCTGATTACCACAGCGCCCAGCGTTATTTATGAGATTACCAAACGGGACGGAACCACTTTGCAGATTGACAATCCCAGTAATTTTCCATCCGCGGATGAGATTGAGGCTGCGGCAGAGCCGATGGTTTCTGCAAGCATCATCACGCCCACGGAATATGTGGGTGGAATTATGGATTTGTGTCAGGACCGTAGAGGTATATATCTGGATATGAAATATCTGGATACCCAGCGTGTGGAGCTGCATTATACGCTTCCTCTCAATGAAATTATCTATGACTTTTTTGATGCGCTGAAATCCAGAAGCAAGGGATATGCTTCGCTGGACTATGAAATCAAAGGATATGAACCAAGTGAGCTGGTCAAGCTGGATATTCTCCTCAACGGGGATATAGTGGATGCGCTGACCTTTATCGTTCACAAAGACAAAGCCTATGCAAGAGCACGGAAAATTGCGGAGAAATTAAAGGAGAACATTCCGCGGCAGTTGTTTGAAATTCCGATACAGGCGGCAATTGGTTCCAAAATTATCGCCCGGGAGACAGTAAAGGCAATGCGTAAGGATGTGCTTGCCAAGTGTTACGGCGGAGATATCACCAGAAAGAAAAAACTGCTGGAGAAGCAGAAGGAAGGCAAGAAGAAAATGCGCCAGCTCGGTAGTGTGCAGGTGTCTCCCGAAGCGTTTATGGCGGTGCTCAAGCTGGATGATGAATAATATAGGAAAGAATATTCCGCTGATTCTCGCACCCATGGCGGGATTTACGGATGCGCCATTCCGTCTGTTATGCCGCAGATTTGGCGCGGATCGGACCGTGACGGAGATGATTTCCGCACAAGCAATGGTGTATAAAGATCAGAAAACGGCGGTGCTTGCAAAAATCCCGGAGGGGGATACTCAGTGTGCCATCCAGATTTTCGGACATGATCCGGCAGTGATGGGAGAAGCCGCCGCGATGCTGGCATCGGGAGAATACAGCGGGTGCACTTATGCGCATCCGCCTCAGGCGATAGACATCAATATGGGGTGTCCGGTTCGCAAGATTGTCACTTCCGGGGATGGCAGCGCACTTATGCAGAATCCGGCACTGTGCGGGCAGATTGTTGCTGCTGTGCATCGTGCCATCCAGCCTTACGGATTGCCTGTTACAGTAAAGATCCGTGCCGGATGGGACAGTGCACATGTGAATGCTGTGGAAGTCGCAGCGGCGTGTGCGGACAACGGAGCGGCAGAGATTGCTGTGCACGGGCGTACCCGGAATCAGATGTATGCTCCCTCCTCGGATAACAGTATCATCCGCGCGGTGCGCCGTGCTTTGCCGGACAGCATTTCTGTTATTGGAAATGGAGATGTACGCAGCGGGGATGACACATGCAGGATGCTGGAGGAAACCGGTTGCGATGGGGTTATGATCGGCAGGGAGTCCTTGGGCAATCCGTGGATTTTCAGCGCGGTTCGGGCTGCCCTTGCAGATGCTTTGTACACGCCTCCAACAGAAGAGGAGATGCGCCGCACTGCAATGGAACTCATCGAGTCCATTGTGCAGGAAAAAGGAGAAGAACGGGGTGTGCGGGAATCCAGAGGGAGAGCTGCACACTTTATCCGGGGTATGCGGGGATCTTCCCGGATGCGGGAACAGTTAAACCGCGCGCAGACGTTAGAAGATCTGCGGAATATATTGGAGGTGAATGGTATTTAGTCAGTGGCACTTCCTTTGATATTACAAAAATCAAAAAGTCATTTGTGCGGCGGTTTGTTACACGAACCCTGGACCTCCCGCGTGAATTATATTTGTAAAATTCCTTGTGCAAAGGCAGCTTCCCGCGAAGTACAGATGTGTAAGGTCCCCTTGTGCAGGGATTCGTTTTCGAATCCCTGGAGCGTCCCGCGAAGCACAAACGTATAAAATCCCCTTGTGCAAAGGCAGCATCCCGCAAAGCACAAATGTATAAGGCCCCCTTGTGTAAAGGGGGCTCCCGCGATAGCGGGTGGGGGATTGTTTTGCTTTCTATTTACAGGAATTTCAAATTGGTAATTTATAGCAGACAATCCCTCCGTCACGGCTGCGCCGCGCCACCTCCCTTTGCACAAGGGAGGCTTTTTGCTTGCGAAAGCTTGCAGCGAGACAATCTCCCTAAGGAGCCACGCAGTGGATTCTCACATAGGAGGCTTTTTGTTGGTAGGAGCTAACAGCGAGCCACCTTCCTAAGGAGCCACGCAGTGGATCCTCACAAGGGAGACTTTTTGTTTGCGGGAGCTTGCAGTGAGCCACCTCCTTTGCTGGGGGCTTGGGTTTGTTCTAATAAAAAAAGTCTTCTGTATTTCAGAGGGCTTTTTTAATTGTGTATTTTATAAAAATATTTTAGAAAATCTATTGACATTCTAATAAACGCATGATATAATCACGTCATCTCAATAAGAGTTCAAATGAACGTGTCAAAAGGAGGCGTGAACTTAAACGGATGAAAATAATTCCAAGGCAGCGTTGCCCCACTTAGGGGGATAGCGTACATTTTTCATAAATAAAAATAATTATATAATAAAGAAAGGATATTTATCATGGCTAAAAAAATTTCAAAAAGACTCATTATTGCAGCCGGGATTATCGTATTGCTTGCAATTCTTGCTTTTGCAAGCATTGTCATTGTGCCGGCGGGAAGTACCGGCGTTGTAATTACGTTCGGTAAAGTATCTGATACGGTTTTATCGGAAGGGTTGCATTTCAAAATCCCGTTTGCGCAAACGGTGGAAAAAATGACAAATAAAATTCAAAAAGAAGAAGTGGAAGCCGCAGCTGTTTCCAAAGACCTCCAATCGGTAAACAGTGTTGTGGCGGTAAACTTCCGGATCGGTCCCAACGACAACGGAAAAATCTATAAGAATATCGGAAGGGACTACCAGGGGGTCGTACTTTTGCCTGCTGTGCAGGAAAGCATTAAGTCAATAAGCGCGAAATATACCGCAGAGGAACTGATCACCAAACGTGCGCAAGTGGGTGAAGAAACCAAGCTGGCTCTGGAAGAAAAAGTACAGGAATACGGCATTATTATTGAAAAATTCAACATCATAGATTTTGACTTTTCAGCGGAGTTCAATAATGCGATTGAAGCAAAGCAGGTAGCCGAGCAGAACCTTCTGAAAACAAAGACAGAGCAGGAACAGGAAATTGTTATTGCCGAGGCGGAAGCACAAAAGAAGGTTATCGCTGCTGAGGCGGAAGCGTCTGCAATTGCAGCAAAGGCAGAAGCCCAAGCAAATGCAAACGAACTGCTTACCAAATCTCTCAGCGAACTGATTGTGGAATATGAAAAAATCCAGAAATGGGATGGCAAAATGCCCACTGTAACTGGTGGATCCGCTATTGTTGACATCGGCGGGGCAGAATAAAATTTCTGCTGTGCGGACGGCTTGGAAGCTTATGGCAAATGTTTTGATCATATTCAACAGGAAAAAAGTTGGCAAACCAATAAAAATTTCTGATTCTTTTATTGAAAAAATACAAAAAAAGATATATAATGATATTTGTTGAAATTTATACTATAAGGAGATATATCAATGAGCATCGCATATTCTGAAGAAGTTTCCAACATGTGCTGCGTTGCCCAGGGACCCAACCACGGTCCTTCTCCCTTGCCTGAAGAGGGAAAATGGGTACAAACCAAACAAATTACAGACATCTCCGGCCTCACTCACGGTGTGGGCTGGTGCGCTCCCCAGCAGGGCGCCTGCAAGCTGACGCTGAACGTGAAGGACGGCGTGATCGAGGAGGCACTGGTGGAGACAATCGGCTGCTCCGGTATGACACACTCTGCCGCTATGGCTGCCGAAATTCTGCCGGGTAAGACACTGCTTGAGGCGCTCAATACAGACCTTGTATGTGATGCCATCAATACAGCAATGCGGGAACTGTTCCTGCAAATTGCTTACGGTCGCACCCAGTCTGCATTCTCCGAAAACGGTCTGCCTGTTGGCGCAGGTCTGGAGGATCTGGGCAAGGGCGCACGTTCCCAGGTAGGTACTATGTACGGAACCCAGGCAAAGGGCGTTCGCTATCTGGAAATGGCAGAAGGTTATGTAACCCGTATGGCATTGGATAAAGACGATCAGGTAATTGGCTATGAGTTTGTTTCTCTGGGCAAAATGACTGACTTTATCAAAAAGGGCGACGGTCCTGCAGAGGCTTATGAAAAGTCTATCGGTACATACGGCAGATTCGCTGACGCGGTCAAATATATTGACCCGCGCAAGCAGTAAGGAGGGGTATCATAATGGCATTGTTTGAAAGTTACGAAAGAAGAATTGATAAAATCACCCCTGTTCTGGCTGAGTATGGTATTTCCTCTATTGAGGAATGCAAAGAGATCACTCTGGCAAAAGGGATTGACTGCGATAAAATCGTGCGTGAGACACAGCCTATCTGCTTCGAAAACGCTGTATGGGCTTACACTGTCGGCGCTGCCATCGCACTGAAAAAGGGCTGCACCAAGGCTTCCGATGCTGCTGCTGCAATCGGCGTAGGTTTGCAGAGCTTCTGCATCCCCGGCTCCGTTGCGGAAAACAGAAAAGTAGGACTCGGACACGGAAACCTCGGCGCAATGCTCCTTTCCGAAGAAACAGACTGCTTCTGCTTCCTGGCAGGACATGAATCCTTTGCTGCTGCAGAAGGCGCTATTAAAATCGCACTGAATGCAAATAAAGTACGCAAAAAGCCCCTGCGCGTTATTCTGAACGGCTTGGGCAAGGACGCTGCTTTCATCATTTCCCGGATCAACGGCTTTACATATGTAAGAACAGAATTTGATCCTTATACTGAAGAGGTTAAGATTGTCAGCGAAACACCTTACTCTGACGGTCCCCGTGCAGACGTAAGATGCTACGGTGCAGACAATGTACCGGAAGGCGTTGCAATCATGAAGCTGGAGAAGGTTGGCGTGTCCATCACTGGTAACTCCACCAACCCCACCCGCTTCCAGCATCCTGTTGCAGGCACATATAAGAAATGGTGCGTGGAAAATGGTCAGTCTTACTTCTCTGTTGCTTCCGGCGGCGGTACAGGTCGTACACTTCATCCGGATAACATGGCTGCAGGTCCTGCAAGCTATGGTATGACGGATACGATGGGACGTATGCACTCTGACGCACAGTTTGCAGGTTCTTCTTCCGTTCCGGCTCACGTTGAGATGATGGGCTTGATCGGTATGGGTAATAACCCCATGGTTGGCGCTACCGTTGCAGTAGCCGTTGCTGTGGAAGAAGCTTGCAAGTAAGGCTGAAAGCCCTTGTAAATACTGAATTTATTTCAAAAAAGAGCTGCTAATTAGTGGCTCTTTTTTTGCTTTCCTAATTTGTTTGTTAGGGTAAAAACACATGGTTTGTACCCTTTTTGTACCCCAACTTTAAGTTCCCGTTGCCGTAACCCCTTGATTTTATTGACTTTATCCGTCATTTTTGGGGCAAAAACAGGGAGACACAAGATTTCCCTGTATCTCCCCAAAAAGTTATTTCCCCGAATGGCAATTGCCGTGCAAAGCACAATTTGCACATCCGCATCCGCAGGAGGATTTTCCTTTTTTCTTACTGCGTACCATGCAGGCAATAACAACCGCAACAATAGTAATCAAAGCAGTGCAAATAATGATTGTTGCAATATTTTCAGTAATCCATGTAAGCATTCGTATACCTCCTGTAATCTCAGTTATTTTACTTTTACGGTTTTGGTTAATTTGGTCGCTTCCTTGTACGGTCTGAAAATCATGTAAAGCATAAGGGCGAGAATTGCTATTGCAAAGATCAGACCGACAATGTGCAGATTTCCCGTAAATGCTGAGCCGAACTGATATATCATCATGGCGATTGCATAGGCAAACAAGCATTGATAGCCAATCGCAAACCATGTCCACTTCGCGCTGTTCATTTCCCGTTTGATGGCGCCGATTGCGGCAAAGCAGGGAGCACAGAGCAGGTTAAACACAAGGAAGGAGTAGCCAGCGATAGCACTAAAGTTTGCAGCGATTTCAGACCATCCGGCAGGATACAGGATGCCCATTGTACCGACGATGTTTTCCTTTGCCACAAGTCCGGTGATGGACGCGACCGCCGCCTGCCAGTTGCCCCAGCCAAGAGGAGCAAATATCCATGCAATCGCATTGCCGATTGAAGCGAGAATAGATTTGTCCATTTCTTCCTCCGTAAGCATGCGGAACCCGTCTGCGGTAAATCCGAAGTAAGTTGCGAACCAGATCACGATTGTGGAGAGAAGGATAATGGTACCGGCTTTCTTGATAAACGACCAGCCGCGTTCCCACATGGAACGGAGTACATTTTTTACCGTCGGCAAGTGGTATGCGGGAAGCTCCATAACGAAGGGAGCGGGATCGCCGGAGAACATCTTGGTTTTCTTGAGCATGATTCCTGAAAGAATAATCGCCGCCATACCGATAAAGTACGCCGAGGTTGCCACCCACGCGCTGCCGCCGAAAATCGCACCGGCAATCATGGAGATGAACGGAACCTTCGCACCGCAGGGGATGAAGGTTGTTGTCATAATCGTCATACGGCGGTCGCGCTCGTTTTCAATGGTTCTTGACGCCATAATGCCGGGGATCCCGCAGCCTGTACCGACCAACATTGGAATAAAGGATTTACCGGATAGACCAAATTTGCGGAAGATACGGTCAAGTACAAAGGCGATACGCGCCATATATCCGCATGCTTCAAGGAAAGCGAGCATCAGGAAAAGAACGAGCATTTGGGGCACAAAACCGAGAACCGCACCCACGCCGGCAACGATACCGTCATTTATCAAACCTGCAAGCCAGTTTGCCGCACCTGCGGCTTCCAGTCCGTTGCCGACCAGAACCGAAATACCGGGAATCCACACACCGTAGTCGGCGGGATTGGGCTCTTCATCGTATTTTTCTGCGGTTTTAAGCGCCGCATCATAATCCGCAAGGGTTGCGGTTTCTGTGGTTACTTCAAGGGTTTCATCGTCTTCCACCGAATATGGAAAATCACCTGTCGGTGCAGCACCGTTTTCTTTTATATATGCTTCATAACCTTCAATAATTAAAGATGCATCGCCGTATTCTTCGGCGGCTTCGTTGTAGGAAGAAGATCCGATACCCAAGAGATGCCAGCCGTCGCCGAACAGACCGTCGTTTGCCCAGTCCGTAGCGGCTGAACCGACCGTGACCATGGCGATATAGTAAACAAGGAACATAATGACCGCAAAAATCGGAAGTCCGAGCCAGCGGTTTGTTACGATTCTGTCGATTTTATCGGAAGTCGAAAGTTTACCGGCAGATTTTTTCTTGTAGCAGCCTTTGATGATACTGCCGATATATATGTATCTTTCGTTTGTGATAATGGATTCCGCATCGTCGTCCATTTCGTCTTCGACTGCTTTGATATCTGCTTCTATATGATCGAGAATGGATTGATCCAGTTTTACCTGTTCGAGCACTTTATCGTCCCGCTCAAACAGCTTGATAGCGTACCATCGCTGCTGTTCTTCCGGCATATCATGTACTGCCGCTTCTTCGATGTGAGCAAGAGCATGTTCCACCGTACCCGAGAAGGTATGCTGCGGTACGGTCTTTCCGTTTTTCGCCGCGTCTATTGCTGCTTCGGCGGCTTCCATAACGCCCGTGCCTTTCAGGGCAGATATCTCAACTACCTTACATCCAAGCTCACGGGATAGCTCCGCAGTGCCTATCTTGTCGCCGTTTTTTCGCACCACATCCATCATATTGATGGCAACCACCACAGGAATTCCAAGCTCCGTGAGCTGTGTAGTCAAATACAGGTTTCGCTCCAGATTTGTTCCGTCAATAATGTTCAAGATCGCATCGGGACGCTCGCCAATGAGATAATTCCTTGCAACAACTTCCTCTAAAGTATAGGGAGAAAGAGAATAAATACCCGGAAGGTCGGTGATAATCACACCGTCGTGCCGTTTCAGCTTTCCTTCCTTCTTTTCGACCGTAACGCCGGGCCAGTTTCCAACGAACTGGTTGGAGCCGGTCAATGCGTTGAACAGCGTTGTTTTGCCGCTGTTCGGGTTACCCGCAAGAGCAATGCGCAAATCCATATTCATTTCCTCACTTTCTTGGTTATCATATGCTAACTACTGTCTCAAATAATAAGGGGTGATTCCGCCCCCTTGTGTACAAACTTATTCTACTTCGATCATTTCTGCGTCAGCCTTGCGCAGTGACAGCTCATAGCCGCGCACAGTGATCTCAATGGGATCGCCAAGCGGTGCTACTTTGCGGATATGTACTTCTACCCCCTTTGTCAACCCCATATCCATGATACGGCGTTTGATCGCTCCCTCACCGTGAAGCTTTACGACCTTGACAGTATCGCCGATTTTTGCTTGCCTCAGTGTTTTCATGCCCTTTTTCCTCCTTAAAATATTCTGATACAGCCACAGAAAATCAGACCATGATCTTCTGTGCCATTTCACGACTGACAGCTATGCGGGATTCTTTCACATTGACAATGACATTCCCGCCCATGGTGTTTATCACTGTAACTGCTCCTCCCACAACAAATCCGAGGTTTTCAAGATGTGCCTTGACTTCCTGCTTTCCGCCGATTTTTTTAATAATGTTTTCTTCTCCAACTTCTGCCAATGTAAGCGGTATCATTTCTGCACCTTCTTAATATATGTATTTAATTAGCATGCGCTAACTCGCGCGTTAAAATATTGATTAGCTTCCGCTAACCATATATTATTATAGACATTTCGGAATAATTTGTCAACCCTACTTTTATGAATCCCATTTTTTTGTTATTATTTAACAGCAGGTTAGCGTGTTCTAACTCGATTTTCTGTATATTATGTCTGCTTTAGTATACAGCAGATAAGTTGATGCAGGGCTTGATTTGTCGCCCCCTATGTGATATACTAAACAAAATATAATCAGGAGGACCGCGCTATGCATCTTCAGGAATCCGGCGAAATGTATCTGGAAACCATCTATATATTATCTAAGAAAAGTAGCAGCGTTCGCTCCATTGATGTTTGCGCGTATATGAATTATTCCAAACCGAGCGTCAGCCGGGCAGTCGGCATTCTGAAACAGGGCGGCTACCTTGAAATGGATGGCGACGGATATCTTTCCCTTACGCCTACTGGTCTTGAAATCGCAAGCAAAATATACGAGAGACATACAACGCTTACAGAGCTGTTGATCCATCTCGGTGTAAACGAAAAAACGGCTGCCGAGGACGCGTGTAAAATAGAGCATGACATCAGCGATGAAACATTTGCAGCGATTAAGCGTCATATAGAAGAGCATGGTCATCAGTAATAAAAGCCACACCGTTTATAAACGGTGTGGCTTTTATGTTCATTGAATAAGCATTTATGCAATGAATTTATTTGCGTCTTCTAAATCTAAATGCAAATAGTAAAGCGAAAATAAGGATACTAAATGAAACGGCGATCCATATGAAAGTTGTCATGGAAACTGCTGATTGCTCAGGTACGTTCTTTTGCACGATTTCATCGAAATGCGGTATTTGCCGGGAGCCATTGTTTTCGGTTGCTTTCGGCTGATTTGGCATACTGCCTTCCATAGAATTCTGCATCGTGCCCATATCACTGATCTGTAAATCACCGGCGTCAACGAGTTCACTGCTTTGCTGGGCTTCCGAGGTGGATCCTATACGCCCATTCAGCTGACCTTCAACGCTCCCTGCACGAAGCAGGCAAAATTCTTTGAGGGTGGAAACGCCGGTTTCAAATTCTTCATAGGTGCAGAATTTCGTAGGATCTTTTTCTACATACGGTGCGATCATAGCAGAAACACTGTCTATCATGTTTTCAAAGCTGCCGCTTTCAAACCACTCTGAAATAAATTCGGAAAAGCAACGGTGATAGAGTTCTGTGTATTCCTCATTTGCAAATATCCAAGCAATCATCGGTCTGTCCTCGACATTTCCGCCCGAAACAGGAGAATTTATCGGATAATTGACAAGGCTTGCAGCGCTGTCCATGGACCCAAACCCGCCGAAAGCAAGGTTATAATCCCAAGGGATCATCTGCATTTGCCCGTCTTTTTCATAAAGATAGTAATTATGAATCATGGAGCCTGTGTAGCTGTCAAAATTGAGTACGAAATTGTGTACCACAAAATAACGGATTACCGATTGGATATCTACAGTACCGTCAAGGTCTTCGCCGCTTGACAGCTTTTTGAGTGCTTCGATCAGGCGGGTTTTATCCTTCTTTGAAATGTCGGTTTTGGCATTGTCAAAGATGTTGGAATAGCTGTCCGGTTCATCGTCAATATACTTCAGCAGAACATCATCACTGCTCATTTCATTGCCGGGCATTTCATTTGGTCTGCCTCCTTCCGGCAGATTGCCACCCGCTGTATTACCGTCATTTTCTGTGCGGTTATCATCGGCGGGCGGCATCATACCGCCTGGCATTTCGCCTGTGCCGGGAGAAAACGGTACTCCGCCGTCCGGCAGTTCGGGAGGTGTGCCGCCCGGCATTTGTCCGTTACCGATTGCATTGTCTTGCGGCATATCGTTTGGCGGCGACTGCATTGGTTGATTTGTTTTTGCGCTATCAGCATGTTCAGAATCTGAATCGTCCCAAAATGCATCCATATCAAATTTTTCGCCGTTTCCGCGACCGCCGCCCATACCGATGCTGTCGGGCTTGTAAAGCTCTCCGTAATCGTTTCCGTAATTGCGCTGCAAAAATGCTTCTTCAACGCCCTCAACGGCAAGATACAGTCCCCAGTCCTCACCGTTTACCGTAATGTTTACATAACTGCAAAGGGGAGCAGCTACGCCAAACTGTGCCATCATCTGATAAGTCAGATAGTCCTTCATATAGGTGTTGTCCTGAATGATATTGTTCAGGCACAGCTTATCAAGTCCGTAGTATGTTTTGGAACTGTCATAATGGTCGAATTCGATTTTAAAACTGTACCGGTTATTTCCATAGGATTCTACTTGCGTCAGCGAGGTGTTGCCTTTCGCACGGATTGCCACATTTTTATATGTCTCATTGTCGATGACAACGGCGCAGGAATAGTATTCCTCGTTTTTGCAGTCCTGGAGAAATGCCTCCCAATTATCCATGACAATATCAATAGTATGGACGCTTGCGGTGTTAAACAGTCTGTTTTCATATCCGGGCGCAGAAGAAGCCTTTTTTATGCCGAAGCTTTCTGCATTGACAAAAAGTACAGTAAGAAGCAGCGTAAAAATGAGGACAACACAGCATATCTTATCAAAATGCTTATGCGTTGACATAGCGTGCCCCCTTACCCCATATATTCGCCGTTATAGCTCACAAGAACGGCACTGCGAATTCCGTTCATTTCCGAAAGTTCATTGATAAAGTCCGTATTATCCTTTTTCATTCGGATTTCAAAATTCAGTTCAATGTTTCCTTTTTCGGCGGTCTTGCTTTTTACAACGCATTTTTGCACTTTGCCCTGAAGAAAATTGACCGCTTTCTTTTCGGATATAGAATCTGCACAGGACAAAACAACGATATAAGGATTGTAATGCGTTTTTTTATTTACGAAAACAAGAAGAATTACGCCGATGATAACGCTGCCGATCACAGCAAGCAGAATCATACCAGCCGCCAACACGATACCGACTGCAATCGACCAAAACAGAAATGCAATATCGAGCGGTTCTTTGATTGCCGTGCGGAAACGGACGATGGACAAAGCACCGACCATACCGAGGGAAAGAACTACATTGGAAGTTACCGCCAAAATAACAACCGTTGTAATCATCGTAAGCGCTACAAGGGTTGTGCCGAAGCTGGAGGAATACATGACCCCCTGATAGGTTTTTTTATATACGAAAAAAATAAACAAACCGATTCCAAAAGCCAGTATCAATGCCAGCGCCATATCGAGAATGCTCACACTTGTGATATTCTCGAGAAAACTTGATTTAAAAATATCATTGAAAGTCATAATAGATTTCTCCTTGTATAATCATTTTTTATCTGTAGATTCTGCATGCCGCATATTTGGAAAATGCGCCTGTCCGACAATTCCCAAGCTGAACGGCATCCCGGATGACGTCCGGCAAATACTCGTCCCACTTCACTTCTAAAATAATGGGGGTGTTCCCGACAGAGACAGTAACGCTGTTCGGGTTCAGAAAATCCGTATTCTGTAGTCCTGAACGAATATTATAGTCTAAAGTGATCCGAACATTACCGGGGGCAAAAACAAACGGCTCTCTTGTATAATCAACAATCGTTTTGGGGCGCAGACCGCCGCCTGTTATTTTGCTGTAAAACTCCGTTGCAAGCGGTTGACTATCCCAAGTGAGTGCACTATAATTGCCGCCTAAAACAGACTGCACACGCTCTGCGGAAAGGGTCGCGCTTTCCTTTAGGCAAAGTCCGTTTATTTTGCTTTTCTTTTCAAGTCTGATAAAAGATAAATCACCGTTATAATATCTGATACGAAATTTCTCACGGATGTTTACGCCGTCTGTTTTCTCTCTGAGAACCTTATCTGTCAGTGTGTCAAAATATAGACTGCGGATTTCATATTTTCCATTGACGGTATGTCTGTCACGCTTGGCAACTGCGGATAGCCGCTGGCGCAGAACCAGCATATCTCCGTAGGTTATTTCGTGTTTCCACTCGTGCCGATATTTCATTTTGCCCTCTCCTTTCCTCTGTTTTTATACATAAAAATCCTCCTGTACTTTGAATTGCTTTCATAGTACAGGAGGAAGATTGAAGTTTGATTGAAGTTATGAGAATTTTCGTATCGGTATCTGAACCTTGAATTGAATCAGTCCATGGTCGCAGCAAACGCTTATTTTCCCGCCGTGCGATACTGTGATCGCCTTTGCGATAGCGAGTCCCAGTCCATAATGTCCGTCTCCGCTGTTCCGTACAGAATCTACACGATAGAATCTTTCAAAAAGCATATCCCGTTTTTCAGCCGGTATTTCTGCGCCCGCGTTCACGACAGATAAATTAGCATATCCGTGTTCTGCTTTCAAAATAAGCTGAATATCTGTCCCCTTATCCCCGTGACGGATTGCATTGTCAAGCAAGATAGAAACAAGCTGCCCAAGCTGCGTGGGGATGCCGTTCACTGTAATGTTTTCATCAATAGTACAGCAAAGCGTATGACCGTTTTCAAAAGCCATGCATTCAAAAGGCAGCGCCTCTCTCCTTACAAGTCGTGTAAAGTCGACCTGTTCTGCTTGGGGAGGAGCGTTTTCTACATGGGAAAGCTCCAGAAGCTGTGTTACCAGTACGCCCATACGCTCATTTTCGTATTGGATATTCGCAAGCCACTTGTTACCGGTGATTTCTCTTGATAAGATTTCAGCATTGGTGCTGACAACCGATATGGGGGTTTTCAGTTCATGACCGGCATCGGAAATAAATTGCTTTTGCTTTTGATAGCTTTCCTCCAGTGGCTTTACAATCCGCCTTGCCAGATAAACAGCAACAAAGAAAAGTAAAAGAATTGCCAGTCCGCCGAATATCAGCGTATACCGGAACAGCGTATCCATACTTTCATGTATAATTGTATTGTCCTTGAATGTAAAAAGTAAATATCCGCCTTTATCTGTGGCATAGTATACAAGATCGTTTTTCACACCTGTTGTTTTATTATCGGCTAATAAGTCACGCGCAAGTTTTTCAAGCTCGTCATTGCTGTGCACCGTCTGCTGCGGGTTCTTGATTTCGAGTATTTCTCCGTTGTAACGCATTGCAACGGTATAAAACGTGGAAAGCTGAAAGGACGGCATGTCCGAATAATGCGGTTTTTTCATATTGGGTTCAGATCCCTCCGGAGGGGGCATATCAGACGGCTGCGACAGTATATAACGTTCGGCGTGTTCCTTCAGCATTCCTCTGTTTTGCTCCGCCATTTCAAGATAGCTTGCAGCATATATGACAGCAAGCGTTCCAATCCACAAAAGCACGAGAACGGACATAATAGCGGCGACAATTTTTCTTCTTGATTTCTTAAACATGCTCGAACCTCAATGCATATCCGACCCCGCGAACTGCTTTAATTTCCGTTTTTGCCTTCACAAAGCTGAGTTTTTTCCGGGTAAAGGACATATATACTTCCACATTGTTATATTCAGAGTCGCTGTCAAAGCCCCATATTTTCACCGCAAGTTGTTCCCGGGTAAGAATTTGTCCCCCGTTTGCAATCAGATATTCAAGAATCCGATACTCTTTTTCGCTGAGTCTTACGCTTTCGCCGCTTGAAACACAGGACAATGTGAGCGTTCCTGTTTCAAGAACAATATCACCATAGGATAGTACGCCGTCCGTCGTATTCAGTGTCCGCCTGCCAAGTGCACGAAGTCTTGCAAGGAGTTCCTTGGTCATAAAGGGTTTTGTCAGGTAATCGTCTGCGCCGCTGTCAAGCCCGTTCACTTTATCGTCCAGTTCGCCCTTGGCAGTCAACATCAAAATCGGGGTAGTGATGCCGCCTGCACGGGCTTTTTTGGTAATTTCCAATCCGTTTATTCCGGGAAGCATCACATCCAGAATCGCAATGTCGTATATTTTGCTTTCGATGGCTGCCAGTCCGTTTATGCCGTCGGCATAGTGGTCTACCTCATATTTTTCAAGACGCAGTATTTCGCACAGCGCCTGCGCCATTCTTTTTTCATCTTCAACAAGTAAAAGCCTCATATAGATACCTCCACTTTATATCATACCATAAAAGATTGAAAAATGATTGAAAAGGATAGAAATTCGAACATGAAATCTCTAAAAGAGCCGCCCTATAGGGCGGCTCTTTTTCATTTGAAATTTACCAATTGTTTGAACTCAGGCGAGGTCAGGTTTGTAATCATGTGGACGATAGATTTTCCCAGCTCCTTTGTGACTGCAAATTGCGTTTGCTTTATCGTGTTTATCGAAGCTTCATTTGCAAAATCGCTGATGATTTTTACAGCTGCGCAGTTTATCTGTTTTTCCTGGCAGGCTTGCATAACAGAACCGCTTTCTGTTTCTACACACATGCCGTTGTATTGTTTTTCCAATACTTTTGATTGTTCAGTCTCGTTTATGAAACCCGCAGTAGACACAATTGCTGCAATTTGTATATTTGGCTTTCGGCTGCAGTTTTCTTGAACGGATTCCTTGCATTTATTAAAAATTACATTATAAATTTCCGGTGACACGGTAAAAGAACAAATATTCGGTTTTATTATTTTATCAGAAATGATTATATCTCCGATTTTTAAGTTTGGATTGAGACTGCCCGCTATTCCGGTTGATAATGCGAACGTAATATGATAATGTGCAAAAAGAATTTTTGCACATTGATATGCTGCTTCCTGACCGGGACCGGAGCAGGCAATCAAAACATCGTAATTTGCAATATGACAGGTCGTTACGGGGATATTTTCATAATAAAAGTCTTCTTTTTTTGTAATAAAACGTATTAAATTTAAGTATTCGCTTGACAGTGCGCAGAATACGGCAATCATATTATATGTCCTTTCTATATATATGTTCTGAAATAGTCGTAAAAATCTGCCTCGTTTACAAATGTAATAATGGGATTTACACTATGCTCCTGATGGCAGAGCGCCAGCATGTATTCATTTATCTGCATATGTATAAACATCAGATTATGTTTATTGTAAGTTTTAAGATAGGCACTCTTGTTGTCTATGCTTATTTCAAATGCGCTGAGCGGCAGGTGCAGTCCCTTCCCAACGGCTTTTATATAGCTTTCTTTCAGCGTCCACATCTGATAGAATGCGTTCCTGGGATTTTCGCAGCTGCAGATATATGCGTATTCACCAGGGGTAAAACAGCGTTTTGCAATGGTTAAGTCTATATTCTGGATCTGTTCTATATCAATGCCGATTTTGTATTTGCTTGTCGCAATCGCTACATATTTGCCGGAATGTGATATGTTAAACTTGAAATGCCGTAAGTTTGCAATATACGGTTTTCCATAGGGATTGTAACAAATTTTTATTTGATCAGGGGCAAGTCCGCAGAATTTGCCGGCTGCTTTTCGCATCAGCAGTTCTGCCAGCATACTTCGCTTTTTGTCTTCAGTGTTTTTATATTTTAGTATTTTTTCCCGTCGTTCTAAAGATAGTAGGGGGAGCAGTGCTGATTGAAATGGAATTTTTGGTTCTATTTGTACAAGTGTGATTTGTGTCATAGGTTTTCCTGCCTGTATCATATATGAAACGGTGTCGAAAGTAAAAATAACTCAGTTTGGACCAGTCCAAACTGAGTTACTGAAATTCGGAGCGTTAATACATCATTCCGGGGGCCTGCTGCGGCATGGCAGCGCATTCCGGTTTTTCTTCTTTTTCATCTGCCACCAGTACTTCCGTGGTCAAAATCATTTCAGCAATGGATGCTGCATTCTGCAACGCGCAGCGTGTCACCTTAGCAGGATCTACAATGCCCATTTCTACCATGTCGTAATATTTGTTGTTAAACGCATCATAACCATAATTTTTATTGTTTGCCTTTTTGATGTCATTCACGATAACGGAAGGCTCCAACCCTGCATTTGTCAGGATTTGACGCATAGGTTCTTCCAGGGCATGTATGATTATAGATACGCCAATTCGCTCGTCATCTGTATATTTGCCCAGCGTGGCTTCTGTATATTTTGCTGCTCCCAGCAATGCTACGCCGCCTCCGGCTATAATACCTTCTTCGACAGCAGCTTTTGTGGCGGCTAATGCGTCTTCAATGCGCAGCTTCTTTTCTTTCATTTCTACTTCTGTAGCCGCGCCGACTTTAATCACGGCAACACCGCCGGAAAGCTTGGCAAGCCGTTCCTGAAGCTTTTCTTTGTCATAGTCGGATGTGGAATTTTCAATTTCAGCTTTAATTTGCAGAATTCGTGCTTGAATTTCTTTTTTATCCCCACTGCCGCCTACAATCACTGTATTTTCTTTTTGCACTTTTATCTGGGAAGCATGACCAAGTTGTGCCATAGACACTGTTTTCAGGTCATATCCCAAGTCCTCACAAATTACTTCACCGCCTGTCAGAATGGCAATATCAGAGAGCATTTCCTTTCTGCGATCACCAAAACCGGGAGCTTTTACTGCTACACAGGTGAATGTGCCCCTCATATTATTCACTGCAAGAGTAGCAAGCGCTTCTCCTTCAATATCTTCTGCAATAATCACCAGCTTTTTGCCGGACTGTACCACTTCTTCCAACAGCGGCAAAATATCCTGAATCACAGTGATTTTCTTATCGGTGATGAGAATATATGCGTCGTCTACAACTGCTTCCATTTTATCGGTGTTGGTTACCATATACGGAGATATATAGCCTCTGTCAAACTGCATGCCTTCTACAACATCGCAGTAGGTTTCTGCAGTTTGCGATTCTTCTATTGTTATAACGCCGTCTGCGGTGACTTTTTCCATAGCTTCAGAAATAAGCTGGCCAACGCTGTAGTCGTTTGCAGATATAGATGCTACTGTAGCAATATCTGTGCTGTCTGTAACCTGTTTGGAATTTTTCTGTATATATTCCACTGCGGTTTTTACAGCGTTTTTGATTCCCTTTTTCAGCAGAACGGGATTGGCACCGGAGCTGATATTTTTCATACCGTCCCGTACGATAGCCTGCGCCAGCAGGGTAGCGGTTGTGGTTCCGTCTCCCGCAATATCATTTGTTTTGGTTGCAACTTCCCGAACAAGCTGTGCTCCCATGTTTTGGAAGGGATCCTTCAGTTCGATTTCTTTTGCTATAGTAACGCCGTCGTTGGTAATCAGCGGAGCGCCGTACTGTTTGTCCAGAACAACATTTCGTCCTTTGGGACCCAGTGTGATTTTTACTGTATCTGCCAGCTTGTCCAGTCCGGCTTTCAATTCTTTCCGGGCTTCTTCACCGTATAGTATTTGTTTTGCCATTTTTCTAAAACACCTTTCTTATCAGTCTAATGCGGCGAGCACTTCTTTATATGTAATCATGCGGTATTCTTCTGCATCCAGTTTAACAGGAATGCCTGCATCAGGAGTGATAAGGATTTTATCACCTTTCAGATACACATCCCGGTCATCATCAAAGAATTCCGGCGTTTCGATAATCTGCGCGATATTCGATTCGCCTTTGGCGGTTCCTGTCAGGAGAATACCGCTTTTGGTGGATTCTTCGTTTTCTATAACTTTTACAAGCAAGTGATTTTTGGAGGGTCTGACTTTCATAATTATGTTCTTACCTTTCCTTTGAAGTTTTGACGGTGTTGTAAAACAGATTTGTCTGCGTATCGTCTATTTATCTGCAGACGGCAGGGAATCAAATTTTGTGCTTAGTTCGTAAATCTCTTTAAGAAGTGTCGAAAGATTTTTCATTTGTGCACCATTATACAGCTTTAAAGCGTCCTGCACTTCTTTGTCATAGTCTTCCGGGTAATCGCCGGATAAGATATATTCGCAGGTAACAGACAGTCCTTTCGCAATTCTATAGAGAGTGTCAGCCGAAAATCCTTTTTGCCCAGTTTCGATTTCATAAAGAAATTTAGGCGATATGTCAGATATCTCTGCAAACTGTTCTCGAGTATATCTGTTCATTTCTCGTAGCTGTCGAATGCGGGGACCTGCTGCATCATAAATGTTTTTCATGAATAATACCGTCCTATCTGCAAGTGTTTTCTTGTTTGTACATTTAATATTTTACTTTTTCGTTTGAAAAGCAAAACCAGCTACTGTGCCAAATAAATATACATTTTGTGCACAATTTAGTTTTCTACATTATAGCGTAAAATACAAATAATTACAATATATCCATAAAATCCCACAAAAAATATTTTTATTTGTGCAAAATCGAGACATATAATCCGGTTTTATTCGATAAATTATGCATTCTGTGTGGCACAGCTATGGGTGCCGCAGAACTTGCCAAGAAAAATATGCAGTGAATTTTTCATATACAGGAGTGATAGACTGTAGATATTCGCTAAGACTTATAAATTCCCTCAGTTAATAGAATTCTCAGCGGAGTATAAGAATCATGGGGGCCATCATGGTGGGTGTACTTGATGCAGTAAAAACTTTATAAGGCCCCCCCCCAGCAAAGGGAGGTGGCTCGCTTTAAGCGAGACGGAGGGATTGTATCAAATATACTACCAATTTTATAATTTCAAGAATTGATAATAGGACAATCCCTCACCCGCTACGCGGGAGCTCCCTTTGCACAAGGGAGCCTTATAAGGTTGAGTGAGCTACATCGACACTGCACTATGCTGGGGGATCCCTTTGAGGTTTATATTTTGATGATACCGAAAAAGATTTTATAAAGATTGTAAAATATACTTTTTAAAAATTTTTACTGGTGTGGTGCCCCTATGATGCGCCTTCTGTTTTTTGCCAGCTTTTTCATATGTGTCAGACGCTGTGCAATCAGCGTATCAGTATAAAGATTTTCATATAAATGCAGCAGTCCCTTTTCCAATTGCGACACCTGCATTTTCTTTGGCTGAATGGTTACATCCCAAAAGGTGTAATAGCTCCAATCGTTTGTAAGAATACGATTTTCATGCTGCATTTTTTTCCTCAGAACCGTTCCGGGAAGAGGAGTGGGCACTGTAATATTGACACCGTATAAATAATTTTTCTTTATAAAGTTTTCTGTCATTTGAAATACGCTCACATCATCCTCATCTAACCCGACGATAAATGTTCCGTATACGCCAATTCCGTATGACTGAATTTTTGCAATTGCAGCTTGATAACCTGGAAAGTGCCGCAGCTTCCAGTTTTTTTGATCCAGATTTTGCAGACTGTCAAAATGAACGCTTTCAAATCCGATCACGACCCATTGACATCCGGAGCGCACCATTTCCCGGAGCAGTGCGTCATCGTCTGCGATAGATACATCTGTTTGTGCAATCCAACGGATCTGCATGGGTTCCATTTCCCGCAGCAGATTTTTACAGGCGCTGCGATGCACCAGAAAGTTATCATCTGCGAATAATACAAGGGCATCGGGAAAGTGCTTTTGTATACATGCAAGCTCATTTAAAATATCCGCATTGTTTTTGCGCCGGTATCCGGATCCGAATATTTTGGATGCACAGCAAAAAGAGCAGTTGTGCGGACACCCGCGGGTGGTTTGCAGAGTGATGACCGGATAGTTGTAGCCCTGCAAAAGTTCATAGCGGGGTGTTACAGAATGGTCAAACGGATATTTTTCCTCTGGACGGCTTCGGTATATTTTCTGAACATTGCCGCTTTCTAAATCCTGAATCAGCTGCGGCCAGAGAAGTTCTCCCTCGCCTGCCATGACGACATCTGCATGCTCAGCTGCCTCTTCAGGCAGGACTGTGGCGTGGATTCCTCCCAGGACTGTGAGCACATGCCTGCTTTTGAAACGGTCTATGATTCGATATGCGTTTACGATCTGCTGTGTCATGGCGCTGATACAGACGATGTCGTATCCTGCATTGTAGGGAATATCCCTATAATTTTCGTCAATATATTCTACTTTCCAATCCGCAGGAAAGAGAGCTGCTATGGTAATAAGTCCCAGATTCGGTCCTGTCCACAGCGCGCGGAAGCTGTCCATCCCTCCTGTTTCGTTGAGAAAACGGATGAGTTTTTCATTCTTCCCAAAGGCATTTCCTTTGGGCGAGATCAGCGCTATTTTCTTCATTATGTATTTTTATAGCGATGTTTTGATCGAAAAACGCTAAAATCCTTTCTACATATTCTGTGGGTTTGTTAAATCTGTTCATCAGATGTCTTGCACGGGGAATAAGCCATAATGCTGCGTTTGGAGATTTCAGCAGAGAATAGGCAAGGCACGGATCATCCGGCGAGATGATCGTGTCCTTTTTGCCGTGAATCATCAGGACAGGGTTCCCTTTCAACTGCTTTAATGTGCGATAGGTTTCTCTTTCCATTTTTGCAAATCCTGCATAATATAGAAAAATACATAAAAACAGGATTCGCTGCAGAGGATTGCGGATTTTTTTATTATTTAAAACATATCTAAAGTAATTTTTCGCGAACATCATGGGACCGCTGTCGGTAACAGCTGCGCATATATCCGGGTACTTTTGCATGGCGCGCAGAGCAACAGATGCACCCATGGAAAATCCCATGATTCCATAGGGACCTTTTATTCCCATTTCACGGATTGCCTGGTAAAATGCTGAAAAATCCTGATCCAATGTTGCCCGCACACCTTCTGCCGTTTCGCTTTCTCCATGATTTCGATTGTCATAACACAGCACCCTATATCCGTGCATCAAAAGAAAATCTACAAACATTAAGACAGCTTCTTTGCTTCCGCCTAAAAAATGACAAACGAGAACTGTTCCGATGCAGGCGGTTTTGGGGCAATAGTCTATGCCTGCCAGCGTGATCCCGTCATTGGTTTGAAAGGTAAATTTCTTATATGTATAAAAAGCTTTGGTATTTGGCTGCTGTGTATATCTGACAGGGTGGGTCAGGCGGTAAACCCACCGATAGCTTTTTACACCGTTATATAGCAGGATAGAAATTCCGACTGCAAGGATAAAAAGAATCCAAATGATTATCACAATTGTATACCGTCCTGTATTTTTAAAACATATTTGAGATGCTGCATGCCCGGATTGCGTTGTTTGCATAATCCGCGATATAAAGCAGGCGCTTTTCCGCATCAATTGCCATGCCTGCCGGGATATTGTATTTTGCATCGTGCAAAGATGCCGGCGTGTCAACATAACCGGGAACACCGCAGCCTGTCAGCGTGCATATCGTGTTTGTTTTTAAGTTCACCATGCGGATGCAATGGTTTTCTCCGTCTGCGATCAGCAGAATGTTATTTCTCCAAAGAGTAACCCAAAAAGGACCGTTCAGCCGGGCATTTGTTGCTGTGCCTCCATCGCCTGTATAGCCAGGTGTGCCGCAGCCGCAAATGGTTCGCATAACATTCGCAGTGCGGTCAGCCTCACGGATGCAGTGGTTGCCGTAATCTGCAATATAGATATGCTGTCCGTTCGGAGAGATAGCCAGTCCGTATGGGCGGTTCATGCTTGCGCTTTGCGGGGAACCGCCATCGCCGGTATAGCCAAATGCACCGGAGCCGGCTACTGTGTATACCAGTCCGTCTGTACGAATCATGCGTATCACATTATTGCCGTAATCGTTGGTGTATACGTTTCCATTCCGATCTACGGCAACACCGCCGGGACGGTTGAATTGGGCAAGCGTGCGAAAGTTTCCGTCGCCGCTGTATCCCGCAGTACCGCAGCCGGCGTATGTTTCGATTTGTCCCTGGGGATTGATTTTGCGTATGCAGTGGTTTCCTGTGTCTGCAATATAAATGCTTCCGTCCGGTCCGACTGCAGCACCGCTTGGCTTGTTTAGCTGGGCGTTGGCGGCTGCTCCACCGTCTCCACTGTATCCGTATGTGCCTGTGCCGGCCAGAGTGGTGATGATGCCGCTGCGGTCGATTCTGCGGATAGCGTGATTCCCTCTATCTGCAAGAAGCAATTCCCCGGTTGGGGTCATATCCAGCCCATAGGGCTGGGATATTTCTGCGTCCTGCACTGCGCCGGTGTCGCCGCTGTACCCGTTCAGTCCGCCGGTCAGTGTAAAAACTCCAGAAGAGGGACGCAGGGACATTTTTATTTCTGCATTTGCATAATACCCGGCACGGTTCCGCCCTTTTTTCTTGGCAGCGGCAAGAGCAATTTCTCCTTGACGCAGGAGCAGGGGGAGGTTTGGATTGCCTGCTATGCAGCCGGCAAGTCCAAAGCTTGCTGTTACAGGGACTTTGGCATATTCGGAATCTTGCGGAAGAAACCGCTGTTTACGAAGACTGCGGCGTATTTGTTCCGTTAATGTAAAAGCGCATTCTGTTGCGCAATTGTCAAAAATCAAAAGAAAGCTGTCGCTTCCGTATCGCCCGGCTCTGCATGCAGACTGCGCTGCGAAAAAGGCTCCGATTCGTGTCAGAACTGTATCTCCTTCAGCGGGGCCAATTTTCATATCAAGATTGATAAAAAAATCAATGTCGCACAGTGCAATGGAAAAGGATTCGCCTCGGTCAATTTTTTGTGAAAGGATGCGTAAGGTTGTATTTTTATCCAAAAGTCCTGCCATTGAAGCACTTTCTTGTATCATGATGTACCCATCCCTCCGTCTAAAGGAATCACTGTGCCGGTAAGATATGCCGGCGAAAGCTCTGCATCTGCCAAAAATCGAACAACCAGCGCGACTTCCTCCGGGGTGCACATGCGTCCTATGGGGACACCTTGCAGCAGATGCTGCTGTGCTTTTTCAGACATGGCGGATACCATTTCGGTAGATGTGCCGCCGGGGGCAATGGCGTTTACGCAGATCCCATAGGGCGCCACTTCTTTTGCAAGGGATTTTGAAAATCCGATCAGTGCAGCTTTCGCGGCAGAATAGTTGGTTTGTCCTGCAATGCCCTGTAGACCGCTGATAGAACTGATATTGATAATGCGTCCCGCTTTTCTTTTCAGCATATGTGGGATTGCAGCCTGTGTCAGATAAAAAGCGCCGGTGAGGTTTGTGTCCAGAACATCGTGCCAGTTTTCGCTGGGCATAAATGCCAGGGTTCTGTCCTTGCGGATACCTGCATTATTTACAATAACGTCAATGGAGCCATGCTCCCGAACTGTATCGGAAATTAAATTCTGCATTTGCCGTGCATTGCGGACGTCCGCCTGATATGCCCGGATGGATCCTTTGCATTGCCTGCCTTCTTCCAGCACAGACTCGGCTGCTGCTGTATTTTTCAGATAGGTAAACATCACATTTGCGCCTTGTGCTGCCAAATGCAAAACAACTGCCCGTCCGATGCCGCGGGAACCGCCTGATACAATAATATTTTTTCCGTCTAATGCCATAGATCGTTTTCCTTATTTTTGTTTTATATAAGATTGAAACCGCAGGTATGTTTCAGGTGAATGTAAAACCATTCGCAAAGCTTCCCCGGGGAAGCGGAGCGGCATTGTTTGATTGAGAATTTTTTTATGATGTTCCAGCGTTTTTCCGGATAATCCGCACAGCCGTGCGGCGGCGGTTCGTGCTGTTTCCATCAGCTTTTCCCGGGATGCAGTTTTATATATCAGTCCCCATTGGTCCGCTGTATCCAGATTGATCCGTTCATTCGTCAAGGCAAGTATCGCGGCTCTGCCGGTTCCGGTTATCTGTGCCAGACGTTCCAATCCGCCGTCCCCCAGTAATCCGCCATACTGTGGATCGGGCAGCCAGAACCAGGTTCCCACTGCCGCAATGCGCAAGTCACATGCCAGGGCGATAGAGGCTCCAGAGCCGATTGCCGGACCGGCAAGAGCTGCAATGTATATTTGGGGGGAAGCAGTAATGGACTGTACGATTTGGAAGGCTTTATATACTGCTTTATATACATTTTCTACAAATGCCGCATGGGTTCCTTGGAAACTGCCCAAATCCAGACCGGATGAAAAACCGAAGGGCAGGCTGCTGGTGAGAAGCACAACCTTTGCAGCTTCATCCTGGGAAATTTCTGTGACGGTCGCATACAGCTCGTTCAACAGATCCTGATGCAGGCTGTTGGTTCCCGGGCGGTTCAGCGAAAGAATGCAGACTCCCTGTTCCCGGGAGAGATTTATATACATGGCGTACTCCTGTGCAGTTGTTCGTAAAACTGCTCCAGCTGCGTGGCAGCAACTTGTTCATCAAAATAACTAGGGTCTACCGCATCCCCCCGCAGTTCCAAAAAGGGAATATGCAGTTCTTGCGCCTTCTGCCGGATCAGGGGGACTGCTGAGGGCAGAAACCGGCAGTTGCGCTGTGAAAAATGAATGATTCCCTGTGCGCCGAAGTCTTTTACACTTTGCAGAATATCTGCAAGTCGATTTTCCTGTGTGAAAAATCTTGAGGTAAGGATCCGCTGGGCAAGATCTGTGAAAAAGGAATCACAGGAAAGCTTTTGACCTCCGAAATCAAACATCTCCTCCCAAACGATTTTACATTGTCCCTGTTTTTCAATTTGGGTGAGGAGACTGTTTTTGTACAGGGGGACTATACCAAGCCAAAGAACCCGGGGGATATTGCTTGTGTCCGGCGCGGCAGTTTCTGTCAAACTTTTCAGAAATCCCTGCAAGATATCCGGCGTGTCCGGTTTCCCGAGATCGTTATATAACGGGAACAGCTTTAAAAAGTCGATTGTGCTGCATTTTTCAGGGTGTGCAAGACGATAGGCGTTGATTTCCTGCTGTACCGTTACGGCTTCGTTGGATGCCTGCACAACGTCCTGTATATCCGCCTTTATGGGAAACATTTTGCATAGCCGGTGATACAATGTTTGCAGTTCTTCTGCCAATATGCATACCTGCCTTTGGGAAAAGATTCGGGGAACATCCACATGAAAAAACGGGAGGTAATGCCACTGGGTTTCTGACTTACAGTAGCGCCATGCATTGCGGCAGGCAAAATTCATAGCTGCAAATGCTGCGGGCTTCGGAATGATTTCTTCTGTGAGAAGGAGATGAAACAATGCCTGATAGGAGCATCCGTCAGGGGGAAATTCGGCGGCGTCTGCCCGCGCTACCGGATGATCCAGCAGGCGCCATGCGGCGGCAAAGCCTGCAAATCGTTCCAGAAAAACAGCTTCCACATCAAAACATGCAAGCAGTTCTCCCGGAATATAATAGGTTGCTGCAATATACTGCTTTTGCTTTTCCGTTATATTTTTCAGAAGATGATATTGATTTTGCAGATACGCCGCCATAAAATGCTGCCCTATAGAAGTGTGATAGCGCACCGTCAGATCCAGTTTGGCAAGAAGCGTGTGATCCATTTCTTTATCCTCCCTCTCTTTCCTTTCTATGAGGCACTGTTTGCCGCAAAAATAGCGGCGCCCAGTGCCCCGACAATTTGCGGTTCTTCCGGGATAAAAATATCTGTCTGCAAAAGGTTTTTCAGCACGGTTTGCATGCATTGATTTTTCGCAACGCCGCCGGTGAGTGCAACCGGCGGGCGCATACCGACTGCCGAAACCATGCCACGCAGTCGTTCCCCGATTGCCTGGTGAATGCCCGCTATGATCGCTTCCCGAGGCTTTCCTTCTGCAATTTTGGAGATTACCTCCGATTCGGCAAAGACTGTGCAGGTGCTGCTGATGGGTTCTGCCTTTTTCGCTGTCAGTGCGGCGGGACCTAAAGCTTCAATCCCTATGCCCATTGTTTGCGCCATCACTTCGAGAAATCTTCCGGTGCCTGCTGCGCATTTATCATTCATATAAAAGGTTTCGGCATATCCGTATTCGTTGATTCGGATCACCTTGCTGTCCTGCCCGCCAATATCAATTACTGTGCGGACATCGGGGGATAAAAAGTACGTGCCCATAGCGTGACAGGTGATTTCCGTGACTGTTTTATATGCACCGGAAACGTTGCGCCGTCCATAGCCGGTTGCAACGGTGCGTCTGATCTGCTCCGGCGCAATTCCTGATTTTCTGCATATGTCGTCTACAACTTCCTGCACAGCGGATTGAGGATCAAATCCGCTTTTCACAATGGAATAGGCGCACAGCGTTTTTTGACCATCCAGTAAAACAGCGTCTGTGCTTACGGAGCCTATATCAATTCCCAAGTATACATTCATAATCATGCTTTATTTTCTCCATAACATTTCTCCGAAGGCCTCCAGCCGCAGCTTCATTTGCTCTGCGGAAAATCCTCTGGGATCAATGCAGTCTCCGGAAAGCTCCAGATAGGGAACGCCCAGCGCATCCGCCGTATCCCGTACCTGCCAGGACGCGCCGGGAATTGCCCGGCATCCGTTGTGCATCATGTGAATGACGCCGTCTATGCGATACTCCCGGATAATGTCTGCATACAGCTTTTGCCGCTTTTCTGCCTCTCCAAGATAGAAGTGGGAGGCGGCACGCCGGGCAAGACTTTCAAGCGGCATGTCCGGATCATACTGCTGCCAGTAGACATGTCCGGTGATATCATAGACGATAGAGCAGGCAAGCGTTTCCTCCAGATATTCCAGCAGGGCATTGTGATATAGAGGTGCAAAGTGAATCCACAGGATCCGTTTGCGCTTTGCAGGGAAAGTCCGATTTTGCGGCGCTGTGTACTTTTGCTGCATTTCGTCATGATATGTATGCATTACATCCAGCCCGAACCGGGAGCCAAACAGAAAGGTTGCGCCGAACAGATTGCGCAGCATATACCGTCCCGGTACGGCAGGATCCCCTTTGCGCAGCGTCTGGACTTTCAGCCAGCAGTCTCTTGCTTGATTGGATAGAATCAGCGCCTCTCGGATTTTTTCTTCCGGCAATGCCTGACCGGTATAATCTTCAATCCATGCAATCAGCTTTTCAAATTGTCCAGTCAGGTATGCTGTACTGTCCGGCGTTTTCTGGAACGGGACGTCCAGAATGAAAGTTTTTGTGCCGTAATGCTGCTTCCAATAGTTTACTGTGCCGATACTGCCGTCGCAGATATGGGACGAAATAGCCGCTGCTCTGGGACGGCTGAGTCCGCCGGATTGCAGCAGTCCCAGGGTAGCTTTATGATAGGAGCAAACGGAAGGACTGCATCCGTTTCCTTCGCAGCATGCAATATATTTATCTGACAAACGGAGAGAAGCCAGCCATCCTGCGGCAAGCTCCATATTTACAGGGACAAGCCCTGCGGCATAAAAAATCTCCTGCGGCATGACCATATTGGTCCAGATGATTTTTTCCGGATGCTTCCAGATCGTATTTGTAAATATGTCAATTTGATTTTCCACTACCATCCGGATTGCGCGCAGAGGTGCATTTGAACTTACAGCCTGTGCCAGTTTCATACGCTGTACAAAAGGATTGTCTCTGCTGCACGCCGACTGTTCTATCTGTGCTACTTTCCTCTGATTTTGCAGACATTCTGTAAATGCTTCCAGTCTGGTTGCCAGTTGTCCGGAGCCTGCCCCGGCAAATTCTGTTTCCAATTCAATTACAGGGATTCTTGCTGACCGACATATGGTTTGCACCGTAGGAAACTGCATCAGAAAATGATCGCAGTTTTTTGCAGATAAGTAAACCACAGCTTTCAGGTTGCTGGTTTGTACATAAGAGGTGAACTGATCTGCAAAATGTGACATCCGCGGACAGGGAATGGCGTTGTCTGGCGGATCCGGTGTTATGCCCTGCAAATGCTGATACTTTTGCCACAGGAGATCGCCGGAAGCTCTTTCCCCGCAATGGTCGATTGTGACTGTATAGTTTGAAAAAACCTGCTGCAGAAAGCGGCGCAGTCCCGGCGAGACGGCGCTGCCGAAAATATAAATTTCACTTTGCTTCTTTTGACTTCGGGCTGCTGGGGTTTTGTGCCAGAACTTTTGGGTAAGTCTGGGATAGAAATGACGTTGCATTTTTTCTATAAGCTGGGTTACCTGCGTGCCGAAATAGCGGCATGCTTCGTCTGTATTATCCCTGGGAAGCTCTAACATGCAGCAAAATATATCCGGGCGGTGCTGCTTTAC
>CASTST010000016.1 GCA_949451655.1 uncultured Eubacteriales bacterium
CACCCCTCCTGCAATGACCAGATCATAAATGCCTGCCTGTACAAGATCCATTCCATAGCTGATTGCCTGACTACCGGCAGCGCAGGCGTTGCCGATGTACACCGCGTCGCAGTGTAGTCCTGTGCTCTGTGCCAGTGTCTGGGCAAGGGAGCTTAAATATTCCGGATTGTCATATTTGGACGGATCATTGAAATAAGCATCGGTAAATCCCATACCGGAGCCTGCGATCAGGCACATGCGCTGCGCATCTGGAAGGCTGTCAACCCCGCGGGTGTGCAGTGCATCCCGTATGGCACTTTTCCCCATGGACAGCAGGCGCTTTTCCGGATCTGTCGCATCTATACCCTTGACAGGGGATACGGGAACCACGTTATTTTTGAATATGCGGGGATCGCTTTGACGGATGAAGGAATGGTGAAGACGATTGATTCCTTCTGTGAAGTCGGTTAGCGTATTTCCAAAAGCGGAAACAACGCCGATTCCGGTGATACATACGTCGGTTTTATGTTTGCGCATTTTCTATTACACCGAATGTGAGCTGTCCGCGCGCGATGCGGCGATCTACTGTTTTTGCACAGGCGTGTACAATTGCCATGCTTTGACAAAGCTTGATTGCTTCCACATCCAAAATCAATGTATCTCCCGGATAGGCAGGACTGTGAAAGTCGAACCGCTGTAATCCGCCCAGCGCCCAAAGCTGTCCGGTGTCTTCCGCGGAGAGGGCGCACAGGAGCGCGGTCGTTTGCGCAATGGCTTCGATAATGAATATCCCCGGATAGACGGGATTTTCCGGAAAGTGCATTGCGGCAAACCATTCGCTGCCCGTTATGTTTTTTAGGGCAGTGATGCGTTTTCCTTTTTCAAACGCAGTTACTTTATCCACAAGAATAAAGGGGGCTTTTTGTTTTAGGATGGCATGAATCTGCCGGCTTGTAATCATTGATCTGCCTCAGTATATTCCCGGGTCAGTTTGATTACATGATTCAGAGTGGTCATTTCCTGCAGCCGTTGGGGATCAATGGTTATGCCGAAGGCATTTTCAATCGCCGCAAGTATTTCCAGCGCACGCAGGGAATCCAGCCCCATATCGTCCATGAAGGATGCATCCGGATCAATTTCTTCTTTCGAAACGCCAACAATTTCACAAACAATTTCTTTTACTTTTTCATCACAGTTCATAACGTTATCCTCCGATTTTTATAGTCTTTTGATGATCAGCACTGCCGCCTTGTCTTCATCTGCATTGACAAGGCACCACAGTGCTTTGTGTTTGCTGCCGATTATCTTGTTTGCCTGCACAATGCCGCCTGAACCCATCCAATCGGTTTTTATAGCTTCCCTTGTTCCATTCAGTTTCAGTTCTGTATATAAGTCTGCCAGCAAGCGCTCACTTTCATTGGCTGGGAGCCATGCATATAAGCTGAGGCAAGCAATATCTCTGGCTGAAATACCACCGGATTTTACAGCGGTTGTAATCATATCTGCAAGAGTGAAGGAGAGGGTGGTACGCTGTTTTTGATGCAATGCACAGGATGCATAGCCTGCAATTTCTGCAAGCGGTGTACCGCAGTGTATGGTATCTGCGCTCTCTAAAAGCAGAAATCCAGCGGCTTCTCCTTTTTCTTTTTTATTATTTTGCATTGCGCAGTGCAGCGGCTCCGCCTCATCTGCTCCCCCGGCAAGTACCATGGATGTAACGCCTGACCGAATAAGGTTATATCCTATTCCGAGCGCGTCTAAAGTGGAAAGGGGACCGCTACAAACCGTATAGACCGGACCTGCAAAGCGGCAGTGGATACTGGCTTGACAGGCGGGGGCGTTCAGAACCGTATTGGGAAACAGCCCCGGATTGACTGCCAGCGCGCCCTTTTTTAGCGCCTCCATGTCGAAATTATGAATGCTGTCCAGCGCGCTGAACTGGGTTCCGAAAAGGATGCCGTAGTTGTTGGGAGTGTCTTTTGAAACGGTAATCCCCCGGGCTTCAAGGGTACTGCGGGCGGCTGCCAGCGCGATTTTGCTGATCCGATCCATATTCCGCGTTGGAACAGACTGCAGCAGGGGTTCATATTGCTGGGGAAGAATTTTATGACAGTTTTGTTCTGCATCCCACCCAGTTCCTATAATCGTATTTGCACTTGTTATGTAAACTTTGTTCATCCGCTCACCCCCTTGTGATGATAATGCTGCTGGATTGTCCGCCGAATCCGAGAGAATTGGACAGAATGCAGGAGAGCTTTGCTTTTCGTGCAGTACCTGGTACGCAGTCTATATTGCAGGCGGGATCAGGCGTTTCATAATGAACGGTCGGTAAAAGAAGGTTGTTTTCCAGCATTTGCAGGCAGGCGATCAGCTCAATTGCTCCCGCGGCCCCCATTGGATGACCGATCATAGATTTAATAGAACTGAGCGGCGGCACGCTGCCGCCCCCGAAAACCGTTTCCAGCGCTTTTACTTCTGTTTTATCGTTTGATATGGTTCCTGTGCCATGGGCAGAAATATAATCTATATCCTGTACAGTCCCTTCTGCTTCCTGTATTGCCTGACGGATTGCACGCACCGCGCCGTCGCCGTCCGGATGGGGTGCTGTCATATGATGCCGGTCTGCGGTGAGTCCCACACCTGCCAATATTCCGTGTATTTTGGCGTTACGCGCATGCGCGCACTGTTCCCGTTCCAATATGACAATGCCACAGCCTTCTCCCAGAATCAGTCCTTTCCGCTCCCGGTCAAAAGGCTTGCACAGATCCGGGGAGAGGGAAAGGAGCCGTTGAAATCCGGTAAATGCTACTCTGGAAAATACATCTACGCCTCCTGCAATTACAATGTCGGCAAGATTCCATTCCAGTATATTTTTCCCCAGCCCCACAGCATAATTTCCTCCGGCACATGCGGCGGGAACCATATATGTAGGACCGGAAAGCTGCAGCGCACTGCTGACGGCGGAAGCGATATGATCTGTTCTGTACTGGCGCAGAAGGTTTTGCGGGATTTTTCCGAACCCTTCCTGATGCCGGATTTCAGAGAACGCTTCCTCTGTCTGAATTTCGCCCATGGTTGTGCTCAATACCACTGCGGTGCGCAGCCGCGACGCAGTATCCATGTCAATCTTTGCGTTTTCTAATGCAGAGCGTGAAGCGGATACAGCATATAGAGCGGCTTTTCCGAAAGACTGCCTTTGCATTTCTGTGAGGTTTTTCTGCCATGTGCTGTCCTGCACACGTGCACCGATATGTGTGCGGAAATTTTTATCCGCTTTGTATTCCGGGATTTCCTTATATGTAACTGTCCCGCAAGACAGTGTGTTCCAAAAGTCGGTTAAATTTGTTCCGGCTGAGGAAATAATCCCCATGCCGGTGATTGCTGTTTTATTCATCTGATTCTGCCTTTTCCTTTTGCAGTGCTTCAGGGATGATATGCATGCCCACTGCCATTTTCTTTTTTAAGGGACTGATATTTTCAAAGGCAGACTGCATGAATGCTGCGCTAACGTTTCCCTGATAATACTGCCCCAGGGGAGTAAGTGTATATTTGGTTTCACCGTTTAAAATATAATTTTGCTGCTGTAGTTTTTGCAGGGTGTCTCCGAATTTGTCCTCCGGATATATATCAAACTGTTCATAAAACGCGGCTTTGCTGACGGTACCCCTGCGGAAGCCCAGTACCAGAGCGCGTTCCATAATCTGCTGCGGGGTAATTTTATGACTTACCATCCGAATGGGAAGCGTTCCTTCGTTTGCGGCGCGGATATAATCTGCAGGGTCAATGATGTTTTGATAGCTGATGCCGTTTACATATCCAAAGGAAGAAGCCCCAAAGGAAAGATTATCTCCATATCCGTCATAGGTAAGCTGCCAGAATTTCGTTTTGTGGTCGGGAAGGCAGTATTCCTGTGCACTTTCCAGGACATAATTATTGTTTTGCAGCAGCTCCTGTGCTGCGGAAAACATTTCGAAAAGCTGTGTTTTCTCCGGCAGAGCGGGTACGTTCCCCTTTTCCAGTTCCTTGTATAGCTTGACATATGCAAAAACTGCAAGCTTATAAACGGAAATATGATCAATCGGAAGGGACAGCGCCGTATGCAGGTCCTGCTCGAAGTCTTTTATTGTTTGTCCGGGCAGTCCGAACAACAGATCAATGGACAAATCCCGGAACGGATACTTTTTCACCATATTGATCCATCGGAATATTGTGTTGACTGTATGCCGCAGTCCCAGAGTATATCTGAGTTTTTGGTTGAAAGTCTGCACGCCGGTGCTGATTCTTGTTACACCTGCTTCGCAGAGCATTTGCAGTTTTTCTTCATCGGTATTGGAAATATTGCATTCTACCGTAATTTCCGGATCCTTCAGGGGAAGATGATCCTTCAATGTTGCGATAATATCCGCAAGCTGGGCGCCGGAAAGCACAGATGGGGTGCCGCCCCCTATAAAAATAGCGCGGTGGCGCAGCGAGCGGATATAGGGTGTTTTTGCATACAGGGATATTTCTTTTTGCAATGCCTGCACATAGCTGTCCAGCAATTTTTCCGATTCCGGGATTTGCCGGCTGTATACGCAGAATTTACACAGACTTTCACAAAATGGAATGTGTATGTATATCGGCACATCCCATGGATCCGCGCTGGTGTAATCCAACTGCATATATGCCCGATGATCCGCCGGCTTGATCCGCGGATCCATCAGGGGATAATTGATTACTGCGACTTCATAGTTTGTATGCATCTGCACCGTCTCCTTTTTGCATAGTTTTTCTGAATCGTGTTTCTGCTTCTCTTCCGAAGGCTTCGGCGGCAGCGTAGTCGCGGGCATCCCGCCAGGGAATGCTGCTGCTTTCAAAATCGTCTGCCATAGTATCCAGCCTGCGGAGCAGGCGGTTTAAAGTCCGTTTGTCTCTGCTGCTGACAGTATCCGGCAGAAGTCTGCCGGGCAATGCTTTTTGTGCAATCAGACGGCATGGCGGCAGATGCTTTGCGAGCTGTTCCAAAAACGCCCTAGAGGAGGCGCTGTACTGCGTTGCCGTTGCCCAGCAGGTTACAAATGTGGCAATGGTTCTGCTGTGCAGCAGCATATAGCTTTTGCGGATAAAATTTACAACGCTTTCCATAGGCTTTCCAATAAAGATAGGCGATCCGATCAGAATCAGATCGTATTCCAGCGTATACACATCACGGACATTTCGAATATCTGTGTCCATTTTTATTCCTGCCCGAATCGCGCGGCAGATTTCCGGTGTGGAGCCGTATTTTGTGTCATAGCAAATCAGCGCCCGCATTCTGTGCCTCCCATGTATTTTTAAATACGGATTTAAAATATTCCGTTATCTTGTTTAAGCGCTTTTCAGAGTTCAGCCGTGCATTGAGTCTGGCATAACCGCGGCTGTATTCGGATATTGTCATATTTTTTGGTCGGAATGTCAGTTCAAATCCATTGTATTTTGACCAGTCCTGCGTGAGCAGGCGATTCTCCCGCCGGAATATTTCATAGGTTTTGGTTCCCGGAAACGGAGTAAGTACGGTTATGTTTGTAGCATACAGGGATGTTTCCATAACAAAATCGTACAGGATGTCAAATACTGCCGGTGTATCGTGATCCATTCCTACCACAAAACTGCCTACAACACCGATTCCATGGCTTTGGATTCGATGGACAGTTTCTTTATAGGTGTGCAGCCGATGCATTTTCCAGTGGCTTTTATTCAGCGATTCCAGATTTTCCGGATGCAGACTTTCAAATCCGATCAGCAATTGGGTACAGCCGGCATCCCGCAGGGATGCGAGCATGCGGTCATCGTCTGCAATACGGGCGTCGGAAAAAGCATACCAGCTCAGACGGCTGTTTTTCATGATGGCAAGAAGTTCTCTGTTCCAGCTTGGATTGATGAGCAGGTTGTCGTCTGTAAAAAAGATATAGGGCTTTGTAAAGTTCTGTTTGATTTTTGCAAGCTCATTTTCCACTTGACCGGCAGTTTTGCGGCGAAGCTTTGCACCGTAAATGGTTGAGGACAGGCAAAAACTGCACTGATGGGGACAGCCTCTGGAGGTTTGCAGGGGGATACTTTTATAGGGAATTTCTTTTGCCAGCTCATATGCCGGGGCAGGGCTGGATGAAAGATCAGGATGTCCGGGGCTTTCATAAATTTTCCGGTGCCGTCCGGTTTTCATGTCCTCCAGAAACCGGGGAAAGGTTTCTTCCGCTTCCCCTCTAAATACGGTATCGGCATGTCGCAGGGCTTCATCCGGTAAAACGGTGGCATGGGGACCGCCCATGCATACCTGCGCGCCGGCTGCACGGTAAGCGTCTGCGGCGGCATATGCCTGATTTGCCTGCGCAGTGGATGGGGAAAGAAACACCCAGTCCGGAAGAAAATCTGTCTTAGCAGAGTAGTTCAAGTCTGTATAGGAAACTTCAGCATCCTCCGGCAGCATTGCAGCAACGGTGAGCAGACTGAGACTGGGACAGGACCACAGTCTCCTGCGGGCTTCATATTCCCATGTGGAGCCGTACTGCTGCTGCAGTATATCGGTGTAGGATGGAATGAGCAGTTGAAATTTCAAGGGATCACCCCCTAACGAATTTCCATGGTCATGCGGTATACACAGCCTTTGATTGTATCTGTAAAAAACAGTTCACCAATCTCGCCTGCACACAGCGCACCGATATGGCAGATGTGGTTTTCTATGCCGTACTGCTGCATCCACACCTTCCAGGTTTCTTTGTCTAAAAACCGATGCAGGGTATTCTTTCGTGTGTCCAGGTAATGGATGCGTTTGGGCTCGCTGATGTAAGCGTTACCAGCCCGGTCCAGTGTGATGGCAATAGGATTTTCTATTTGGCAGGGGAGGGGATTTATTTCTCCGGTTTTTACGTTTGCAGCGCATATGCGCATATGGGCTGTGTCTGTGTAAAACAGTTGATTTTGATACAGGCAAATTCCATAAGGCTTTAAAATGCAGGCTTCATCTTCTGTCAGAATTGCTGTTTCCCCGTCGGAGGTAATCTGCACCAATCGGTTTTTCAGAAAATCCGTTGCAAACAGCGTCCCTCCCGGAGCGACAGCAATACTGCCGGGCAATTGGAAGGAGAATTTCCCAGTTCTCACAGGCAGCCAGTGGGGATCACCGGGTCCCATCCGGAAAAGCCGATTGTGACCGGCGTCTGCGATATACAGTGTTTGATCTGCTGCAATACAGACGGCAAGGGGCTTGCGCAACGTATCCCCGTCAGCAGTAGTATTTGGCAGAGCGCTTCTGCTTCCGTTTCGTGTAAGACGACAGATTCTGCTCCCGTACATATCGGCGATATACAGCGCCTTCTCCTGTGTATTCAGACAAATTCCGGAAGGGTAGGAGAAAAATCCGTCATTGCCGGAGAGGGTGGTAATGGAAAGGACGTTCATATCGGTCTCCATAAAAACTCCAGAAATACGGAGCACAGTCTGTTGTTGGCTCCATCTAATATATATAAGGTTGTGCCGCTTATGCACACGCTGTTCGGATTGGCAAAGCGGAAGGTTTGTACAGATTCGTCCTGCCCGGTTCCCGCTGTGCCGTCTCCTGCAAGGGTATACAGTTTTTTTGTTCTTGCTTCATAAAATCGGATACAGTGATTGCCGGATTCTGCAATATATAAATTGTCGTACCTGTCTGTGCAGACAGCAACCGGGCGGTTCAGCCGGGCTTTGCGTGCACTGCCGCCGTCGCCGGTATATCCGGCTTGCCCCGTTCCTGCAACAGTGGAAATGATGCCGGTTTCCAGATTTATGGCACGGATGCAGTGGTTGAAATAGTCTGCAAGGTAAAGCCGATGGGATTGCCTGCTGATCCCCAATCCGTATATTTCTGCAAAAGCGGCATTTTTTGCTTTTTTGCTGTCGCCGGTATATCCGTACTGTCCGCTGCCTGCAAAGGTGGATATGCGTCCGTCGGTATCTACCTTGCGGATTACATTGTTTGCAATGTCGTTTATGTACACGTTTCCCCGTTTGTCTGCGGCAATCCCGCCGGGCTTGTTCAGGCTTGCTTTGACTGCCACACCGCCGTCCCCAGTATATCCGGGTTGTCCGTTTCCTGCAAATGTAGAAATTCTTCCGTTTTTCAGATTTACCAGCCGCACCGCATCGTTGCCGGTGTCAGTGATATACAGCTGATCTCCCAGTACGGTCAGCCCTGTAGGTTTATTCAGCTGGGCTTTGCGTGCGCTGCCCCCATCTCCGGTATATCCGAATGAGCCTGTTCCGGCGATTCGGCGGACTGTGTGTCCGTCATACAGCAGGATGCTGTTGTTGTTCTGATCTGCAATGTATACTTTTCCGGATGCATCGGTGTCGATTGCCTGCGGCTCCCACAGCCGTGCCAATCCAGCTTTTACCGGGCGGCTGACATGTCCGATTTCACCGCAGCTGCCTGCGACTATATTGATACACAGCCGTTTGTCATACAGCTTTCGGGGATACCCGGCTGCGTTTGCATCTGGTGCGGGAACGACTTTATTTCTCCGGTATGCTTTGGCAAGAAACAGAGCGGTGGTAGCCTTTCGGACAATCGTTTCAGCTTCCCGTCCGTCGTCCGGAAAGGCGGCAATGCCTGCACTGAAGGATATAGGAATATTGGAATAACTTCGATTGCATTCGGCGGCGAATTTTTGCTTGCGGAAAAGTCGTTTCAATTCTGTCATTTGCTTTTCCAGCGCAGTCTTGCTGCAATTTTGCACGGCAATGAGGAATTCGTCTCCCGAACTGCACCAGATTTTTGCAGTATCAGGCAGGCTGCTATGTAAAAATATTTTTATGTTCTCCATGATTTTTTGGAGCTCATCTTTGCAAAAACACCGGCAGATCCGTGTGAAAAAATCTATATCAAGAACAGCTATGGCATATGTTTTGTCCTGCCGGACAAAAGCAGATATCATATCAAGGGGCCAGCTTTTCATTTTCGATATCCCCCCTGAAAAATCTTGTCAGATTTTCCGACATATCTTTTGTGCCGAAAAAGCTAATATAACGGTTCATTTTTCGCAGCAGTCCCTTAGAAATCCAAGGGGTGTTGACCCGTTCATATGTATATCCCGCCCATCCTTCCAAAGAATCGGGGAATTTCATTCCGTGACTTAAGGCGACCTCATAAAGCGGCGTTCCCAGATATGGAGAAAAGATGAAGAGGAGAATTTCCGTATGCGGATCTATAGCTTTGATTTTTTCAATCAGTCGAACGGTTTCGATGAAATCCTTTTCCGGGTTCCAGGGAAATCCCACCATAAAGGAGAGGGACGCCATGATACCGTGCCGCCGGCACATTTCAACAAGCTGCAAAACCTGGGCGTTGCTGTGCTGCTTATTGATTTTGGCAAGCACCTCCTCGTCCCCGGATTCCACGCCTACAATGACCCGGTAAAAGCCGCTTCGTTTCAGCGATTCTATATATGCGTCAGAAAAACGGACAAATTGCTGCACTACTGCGGTGCCGTCCCAACGCAGGGAAATATTTTCCCGGATGAGCAAATCGCTGAAGATTTGTGCCCGTTTTTCTCCGGTGAAAAAGTTGTTGTCGTAAAAATGGATTGCGTCAATATTATAGGCGCGATAAAGATGGGAGGCCCCGTCAAAGGTTTGTTGGGCAGACAGGGCATTCCAGTTTTTTTGATACAGGGAACCGATCGAACAGAACTTACAGGACCAGGGGCATCCCCTGCTGGATTCAAATCCGATAACCCGTTGATTCCCCCATAGGGGGTGGATATATTGCTCCATATCCACATATGGATATGCGTTGGCAACGGGGCGTGCAGAAGCGAAATCCTTTAAAAACACGCTGCCTGTGGAGCATACGGAGCCGTCTGAATTTTTATAGTACAGATTGGGAATGCCATCCGGACTGCGGTGCTCCGCCAGCCGGTCAACCAACTGGGCAAATGTAAATTCGCCCTGCCCGGTAATTACAATATCTGCATATGCACTGCGGATTGTTTCCAGAGGCATCAGGCTGGGATGCCACCCGCCCCATACAATCGGAATAGAAGGATCTATTTCCCGGATTTTCCGGGCAAAGCGGATTCCGTCTGTGATTTGATAACTGGTTATGGCGCTGATGCCAACGCAAACGCAGGATGCGTCTATTGTGTGGAGTATGGGGGCGGAGTCGTCAATTCTTCCGTCAATGATGAAGGTGCGGTATTTTGTGGGATTCAGCTGTGCCGCCAGTGTCAGAACGGACAGCGGCAGTCCCCGGTAAAGCGGGTGGGAGTCTTCTTCGCCGGTCAGCTTCGGATAATAGAGTATGATTTGTTTCATAATAAACGCTCCAGCATTTTGCAAAGAGTTTGCGCAATTTCATCAAAATCAGGCTGTTTGTCACGAATCAGTGATTGGATATGAAATCCGTCGCTGATCACAACCATAATCCATGCAAGCTGTTCTTGGTTTTGCGCGCCGACAAACAATTCACGAAGTGTGTTCTGAAAAAAACACGCATACTGGGTATAGATTTTTTGCAGCTTGGCTTTGATCCATGGAACCGTTTCGTCGGCTTCATCCCGGATCTGTTTCCAAAGATCTACATATAGGGAAAGGGAATCGGGATGACTTTCGGAACCGGCAATATAACGGTAAATCAAAGTGTACAGCTTTTCATGTCGGGAGGCTTTCTGTTTCACCTCTTCCGCAACTGCCGCAAGCCAGACGGATGCGGCATATTCCATGACTGCCATGCGGAGTTCTTCCTCTGTGGGATAGTTTTGGCGGATTTGTTCCGGGGATAGTGCAGAGATGCAGGACACAGAATCAATGGTTGCTTTCCCGTATCCGCCATCAAGCATTTGCTTCAGAGCAACTTCAAGAATCAATCTTTTTTGTACTGCTCGGTTTTGCATTCTGGATTTCTCTCCTATGTATTTGGCGCATCCGACTTTTCTGCCGTGCAGTTCTGTTGGCTACATTTTCTTTAGAATAAAAATTGTCATATACCCATGCCACCCCCTGTGCAAGCTCGTCCGGACTCATATGCCGGGGTTTAAAAACCACATCCCAGAAGGTATAGCGGCTCCAGTCATAGTCGATGATTCTGCCTGCTTGGGACATTTGCCGGAACAGCTGTGTTCCCGGAAGGGGTGTGAGGATTGTGAAGCTGCCGGAGTAAATTCCGTTTTTCAGTGTAAAGTTCAAGGTGTTTTCAAATACGTCGAAGGTGTCGTTGTCTCCGCCGAACAGGAAGGATCCCCATATGTTGATGCCGCTTTTGTGAATTTTTTCAATAGCGGATTCATAGTGATACAGCTGTTTGGCTTTCCACTTGTTTTCATCCAGAAAGTCAAGCCCAGTTTGGGAAACATTTTCAAATCCGATAAACAACCAGTGACAGCCGGACTGATACAGCAATTCCAACAATTCTGCATCGTCTGCCACAGAAATGTCCGTTTGCGTCCCCCAGGTAATTCCAAGCTTTGCAATTTGCCGGACCAGTTCTTTAGCATAGTCTTTTTGAATGAACATGTTGTCGTCTGCAAAAAAGACAAATGCATCTGCATTTACTTTTTGGATTGCCTCGATTTCTGAAATCACTTGGGGAACCGTTTTGTGTCTGTATGTAGAGCCGAACATGATGGGCAAGGTGCAGTAATTGCATGTGCGGGGGCAGCCTCTTGTGGTCTGCACACTGAAAGATTTATACAGAGACGGATCCAGCAGATCATACCGAGGGATGGGGGATTGTTCCAAGGGGATAACTTTAGCGCTGTGGTAAGAATATTTTGGTGTGCCGTTTTCTAAGTCTTGTAAAAAACGAGGCCAGGTTATCTCTCCCTCACCAATAAAAACTGTATCGAAAACTTCCAGTGCTTCTTCCGGCAGGACAGAAGCGTGAATTCCGCCAAGAACAATATAGGAGCCTCTCTTTTTGAATTCCTGGGCGATTTCATATGCTCTGTAGATTTGCTGGGTCATCCCGGTCAGTGCTACAATATCAAAATGTCTGGAAAAGGGAATCTCCATGCCATGATCTTCATCAATAAATTCCACATGGTACTGCTCCGGGATAACGCCTGCTATAGTCAGAAGACTCAGGTTGGGGGTCTCCCATGCACCGTAAAAGCTGGACACGACATCGCTTTTTTCCAGGAAGTGCTTTAAAAGACTGTTTTTACCATACTTTGAACCTTTTGGCACAATCAAAGCTATTGTTTTCAAGTTGTCTCCTTTCTTATGTAGTTTGTTTTTTTGCAATGACAGGTCAGCAGTTTTATTAAAATGTTTTGTGTTTCTTTTTTATATGCAAGAATGTCCACCATACCGTAAGACAGTGCTTTTCCTGCTGAGGGATGATCTTTTTCTGCAATTATAATATCTGCTGTGGTTGCATAGGAAAGGCTGATTCCACCCAACATGGGGTTGGATAGGACGGCAATATGAAGCAAACCCTCATTGCTGTGTTTTTTTGCAGCTCCTGCAATTTTGGCAAATTGCAGGAGGGAAGCAGTGCCTTCCTGTATGCGCGCACTGCCTGATCCGGTGACAGTGATTACAGGCAGTTTATTTACCCAAGCGTATTCAAAGGCGCATGTGACTTTTTCTCCTTCCAAAACGCCCATACTGCCCACGATAAAGCGTGGTTCAAAGAGAATGAGCATGCAGTCTATGCCGTCGATTTGTGCTGTTCCGGTGAGCACTGCGTCTGATTGATCGGATAAGTCTTGTGCTGCTTGCAGCCGCTCTTTATATCCCGGGAAGGAAAGGGGATCGACTACACCCCGTTGATGAAACAATTCCGTGAAGCTGCCTTTGTCAATGATCCTATAAAGCCGACTTCGGGCGCTTGGCTCCTTACGGTTCATTTATATAAATGCTTGCGTTTGCCATGTTTCCGCCGGCGCATATTACACTTAGCCCTATACAAGCACCCCGCCGGCGCATTTCATAAATGAGGGATATCTGCATTCGTAGTCCGGTGACCCCAATGGGATAGCCCAGCGCCAGATTTCCGCCGTTTACGTTTACTCTTTCCATATCCAAACCCAGCGTGCGTGCTGTAAAAATTGCCTGGGCGGCAAAGGATTCATTGATTTCATATAGATCAATGTCTCTTTTGCCAAGTCCGTTATTTTGCAGGATTTTATTGGCGCACGCTGCCATAGCGTGTCCCATTTGTTCCCTTGGCACACCCATGCAGTCTGTATCAACAATATACGCGAGGGGTGTAATCTTCCTGCGTGCTGCCTCAGTACTGTCCATAATCAGCATGGCAGCTGCACATTCGCATATTGCGGCAGAATTATATTGCGTAAGCGTTCCATCCTGTAAAAACATGGGGGCGGCGTTTTGAATTTCCTCTTTTGTTTTCTCACTGCAAAGCAGCTCGTCTTCATTCGCAGTATACTGCCTCCCGCCATCTTCATATGAAATGGGTATGATTTCTTCCGAAAAGAGAGCCCTGGCAGCAAGCGCTTTTTGCATGCTTTTGAGGGTAAAAGCGTCCTGCGCTTTCCTTGAAATGTGGTAGTGCTTTGCAAGATATTCGCAGATATATGTCATATCGTTTTCTAAAATATGAGCTTGAATATCCTGAAGGGATGGAAGTTGATTTTTTAAATGGCGCTTGACGTTTTGTTTCATAAAATGAAGGATATAAGGGGAGTTGCTTGTTTTTTCACTTCCGCACACCAGAACAGCTTTTGCTTTGCCGGTGCGGATTTTGCTCACGGCAATCAGCAGTGCCTCATCTGAGGAAGCGCAGGTTTTGCTTACGGTAGAACAGGATATATCCGGAGAAAGTCCTGCGCCCAGCAATGCTTTTCTGCACAGGTTGTCCCGTTCCACAGGAAAGCCGGATCCGAGCACAGCTTCATCAATGCTGTTTTCATACCCCTTGCAGACTGCCTGTATAATTTTTGCAAGCAAATCGGTTTCACTGATGTGATTCAATACGCCGGGAATTTTCCCTATGGGACTTCTTCCGGCTGCGATTACGGCAATTTTGTTGTTTTTCATAATGCTTTACAAATATGTTTTTATATTTTCCAATGTGCTGACAGATCGGACGCCTTCCGGTATTTCTGCGTCCAATCTGTTGATCCAGACTGTTTGCATACCAAGGGCATTTGCTGGGAAAATATCTTCCGCCAGCGAGTCTCCGACCATAAGCACCGCACTTGGAGGCAGTTTGAATTTTTCCAACGCGGCAAGAAAGATTTCCGGGCGGGGCTTGTTGCAGCGCACCGTTTCGGAGGAAGTTATATGGGAAAAATGGAATCCGTTTTCCGCGATATTCGTATATAAAAAGCGATTGTCCGCGTTGGTAATCAGCCCGAGAGGATATTTGCCTTTTACTGCATTCAAAATGCGTTTGGCATCCTGAAAGGCACGGCATCCGGTAAAAAGCTGTGCGGCAAATCTGTTAAACGAGGAGACGTCCAAAAAAACATTGTATTTGCGGCAGGCGTTTATAAAGCTTTTTTCCAGTATGACGTATCCCGGAAGAAAGGATTCCCCGGAAGACAGGGCGACCCGCTGCCGGGTAAACTGCATATGAAACGCATCCGGATTTACCTGTGGGTTTGTTGTTTCCAAGGCTTTGGCAAACCAGTTTTTCAACGTGATAAACGGCTGACCTGCATCAGCCAGCGTGCCATAGTAATCAAAGCATATGGCTTTTATTTTGTGCGCGCTCATAGCTGTTACTTCAAGTATTGCTGCACCAACTGGGCAAAAGAAGCAATATCTTTGATTTTGTCCATGTTCAGATCGCTGTCGTCGATTTCAATGTCGTATGCTTCTTCAATTTCCACCAGAATGGACAATGCAAGGATGGAATCAATACCGAGACTGAGCAGAGGTGTATTATATGTAAGTGTTTCCAGCTTGCTGACGTCTTTCATGCGGGAAGCGATAATTTCCTTTATCTTTTCTTCAACGGTTTTTTCATGCATTTTTGTGACCATTCCTTTCGTTTTATAATTCTTTATATGTGCATCATACCGTATTTTTTTCGTTATCGAAACCTGTGATTGCCGTATATTTTTATACCATTTTTTCCAAAACTTTAATTCGTCCTTTTGTACCGTTGATTTCGACAACATCTCCGTTTTGGAAAAAGCTTTCCGCATCTCCATTGAAAACAACCACCGGAATTTTATATTCGCGGGCAATTACAGCGCCGTGTGAAAGCATATTTCCATAGTTCATAATTAACCCGGATACCACTTTCAATATAGGCGTCCAACTGGGATGAAAAGTTTTTACAACACCGATTTCCCCTTTTTCGATATGCCCCAGATCGTTCAGACTGTGGACGATGCGTATTTTGCCGGATGCCGTGCCGCTGCTGATCCCCATTGCTTTATAGCTTTTGCTGCGGGTGCTTTTTTGTACGGCAACTGTTTCGCAGTCTTTTATCATATACGGCGGAGTCTGCTGCCGTTGGTGCAGATAATTTTTTCGTCTTGCATCAATCGTATTGCCGGACGGTGCGTAATTTCTATATTTCAGCGCATCCTGGATTTCCCCGATCGTCATATGGAAAATATCTTGCTGATCTGTAAGGATTCCTCTTTCAATGAAATAGCCTGCTGTTTTCAAAAGGAGACTGCGCAAAAGAACCCAGCTTTTGTCAAAATAATACCGCTGATTTTCCCGCAGGCACATATATTCATTGGCAAGGGATACCAGCCGCCTTGTCTTTTTGTTTTCTATGATTGGTTTTTCTTTTTCAGTGGATGCAGACGGAGGAAGCTGCAGCAATTGCTTGATTAAAAGAATTACTTGCCCGGGTGCTTCACTCCAATGGGGATAATACAGATCATCGCAGTCTATACCCCGATGACCGTGCTTTGTCAGAAATGCGCCGAGAAGTGTGTTGCAGTCGCGGTATTCCTCTCTCTCTGACAAGGTTTGTAGGATTTTTTGTTCGGAAGATTGTAAAAACAGGGTGCGCAGCGCCGGATGGCTTTGCACATTTGCAACGATTGCAAGCAGGTCTTCATTTGCCTGCACAGTTTTATTTTTGCTTGGGTTTTCACCAATTATTTTGGAGGCATCATAATTTTCTTTCTTTAAAACTGAATCGGCCTTTTTATACAGTATTTGCGCAAGTCCCAGAAACAGAAAATGATCCGCTCCCAGAAAAGCACAAAAATTGTCAATGATCCGGTCAAGCAAAGCCGGTATTTTGGCAGGATCAGAAAGGGCATCTATTTCGCGGCGCAGCAGGTCCAGGGTCGCATGATATTGGGGCAGCCGGCTGTACCAGCATTTATATCCGGTTTGCATAAGATGATATAATTTTATCTTGCGCAGGAGAGTGTGTTTTCCGGTATCTTCAAAATATTTTTTTTGATATTTTGTGTTCCAATATACCCGGTTGCTTCGAAAGCATAGGGGCTTCTCATCAAAAGAAGCACCGGGTCTTTTGGTGTAGTAGCTTAGATAAACCTGATTCTGCCATGCATCCAGCAGGGATAAATAGCAGACGGAGGCGGGATTGGCATATCTGTCCAGCAGAATGCAGTCCCCGGCGGCATTATCCGGGACTGTATAAATATTTTCATCTCGGCAGGCGCTTATGGGCCGCGCCTGAAAAATATATATTTCATGATTTTGCATTCCCCATTCCACATCACAGGGATATCCCAGCCGATGTTCGATATCAGTGCAAAGGTGGCGGAGCGCTGCGCGCTCTTTTTTTGTCAGGATATTTTTCACTGCCTTTTTCTCGCCGCGGGTAATTTTGGTATTGTTGCCGGAGCAGGCTTCTATCAGAATCTGATCCTGCCCGCTGACCGGGTTTCTACTGAACAGTACGCCGGATTTATCACATGTAAGCATTTCCTGAATCATAACAGGGATAGAAAGGGCGGAGGGGGTATCACTGTATACAGCCGCTCTGCCTGCGAAAAAGGAACACCATACTTTTTTGATTCCCTGCAGCATTTGTTCATAGGTTGTTATATAGGAAATGCTTTCATAGATCCCAGCAAAGGATTTTCCGTCTGTGTCTTCTTCGGTGCCGGAGGAGCGTACGATAATTTGTCCGGTTTTTTTAATCACCGTTTGAAACACCCCTCGCAGCAGGCTGTGGGCGTCATCGTCAAAATGACCGTCTCGGATTTGGTTTGCGATCGCGGGAGTGCCCGGACTAATATGATTGGATCTGCAAAATTTTTCAAAAAAGCGGCCGCTTAGAACATATCCGGAACAAACCCGAAAGCCCTCACGGGCCAGCTTGTTCAATACATATGCTTTGTTTCCCATATGCTCCCGCGTAAGCTTTGTGGCGGATGTAATATTTTGTATCATAAATCGTTTATACTTCCTATCCATTTACATTGTATACGTTCATCAGCGATTCGGGTATTTGCACTGACCGTGCACCCCGGACCGCATTCGATTAAATGAAAGACGCCGCTATGCGTCAACTTTTCAGTGATTTTTTTCCACTGAATCGGATGGTTGATTTGACTTGCCAATTTTTTTCGAATATCTGTACCATTTTGGCTGCTGTTCCCGTCTATGCAGCTGTATACAGGCAGAATTGCTTTCTGAAAGGGGGTGGCGGAAAAATATTTTATTGCCTGGCTTGCCGCCGCATCACATAAGGGACTGTGATATGCCCGCGGACTATGGAGATTGAGTGCCCATCGGGCGCCTTTCTGCTTGGCTATAGCGGCGGCATGTTCTGTCATGTCCTTTTTTCCGGACATGATATTTTGATCCTTGGATATGTATGAGCTGATACATAGTTGCCTGCCGGTTGGATCAATCTGTTTGCAGCATTCTTCCAATATAGCTGTATCCAATCCGATAATTCTGTACATGCATTCATCCGCTGCAGGCTGAGACTGTAAGATCTGCTCAAGATGAAAAATCAGATGCAGCATAGGTATAAAGGAAGCTGCACCGCAAGCGAGACAAGCGGTAAATTCTCCCTGACTGTATCCGACGGCACAGCGGGGAGGTCCATATTGTTCTGCTGTGATTTGATAAATAGAGAGGCAGTGTGTGACCAGACAAACAGTTTGCCATTTGACTGCAATTTTGCCGGAATAGCAAATTTTAACCAAATCTGTTTGAAAATATTGGCTTGCCTGTGCAAATAATTTTTTGACAGACGGATACATATTGTAAAAGCTTGGGTCAAGCTCTTTGGTTAGTGCGTCCCTTCCGGGAAAGGCAGCACACCAGTTATGCATTTTCATTTTGTGCCGATGGATTTTGGGCGATATCGTATCTTGCTTGCACATAGTTTATAAAAGCTGCAGCATTAGGAAATTTTTGCATCAATAGCATTTCATCTTCAAATTGAATGCCAAACTGCGTTTCGCATTGAACAACCATCCGGATAAAAATGATGGAGTTAATTCCCAATTCTTCAAAGGTTTGCTCTGCATTTATATTGTCAGCATCTGTTTGCAATATTTCTTCCATCATTAAAAGGATCTGCTCGGTTAAATTTGTTTCAGGCATATTTTTGTTTCCTTACGTTAAGTTTGATCAATTGCTGCACAGATTTGTATGAATTCCGTTGTCGGGGTGCGGTGGGGAGAATTTCATATCTCTCATATTTTTCAAATAGGCTGCAATTTCACCTGTCATGTCCGTTTTTTCCCAGGCAGCATTCAAATCTTCCCGTCCCATATGTCCAAATGCTGCCAGCTTTTGATAAATCGGATTTCGAAGTTCAAATCGGTCAATCAGCGCAGCAGGGCGCAAATCGAACAAATCTGTTACCATTTGACTGATTTGTTTGTCCGAATAATCTGAGCTTCCAAAGGTATCAATATATATGGAAACGGGATTTGCCACACCGATTGCATAAGAAATCTGTACCTCACACCGGCTGGCAATACCTGCGGCTACGATGTTTTTCGCTACATACCGGGCGGCATATGCGCCGGTTCGGTCAACTTTGGTAGGATCCTTTCCGGAAAAGGCGCCGCCGCCGTGCCTTCCCATTCCACCGTATGTATCTACAATAATTTTTCTGCCTGTCAGCCCTGCGTCTGCGCAGGGACCGCCTTTTACAAAACGCCCGGTGGGATTGACAAGGATTCTTGTTGCTTTGGTAAGGTATTTTTCCGGAATAACCGGACGGATTACGTTTGCAATAATATCCTTGCGGATTTTTTCGGGGGAGATATCCGGCAGGTGCTGGGAGGATACTACAATATCGGAGATGTACACAGGCGTTCCTTTTTCATAGGCAAAAGTCACCATGGATTTCCCATCCGGTCCCAAATAGTCCAGTATTTGTTCTCTGCGCACTAAACTCAACTGTCTGCAGAGCTTGTGAGCATAATCAATGGGGGCGGGCATGAGCGTCTCAGTTTCCGTGCAGGCATATCCAAACATCATGCCCTGATCTCCTGCACCTGTTTCTGTAGTGCCCGTATTGCTGCATCCGGTTTGCCCACATCCGGCACACATAGAAGTTTTTTCTTTTTCTTCCAACGCATTGCTGACACCCATGTCAATGTCTCCGGACTGCTCGTCCAGCGACACCAGAACGGCGCAGTTTTGGCTGTTAAACCCGAATCGGTCGTCGCTATATCCGATGTCAGCCACAGTTTTTCTGACAACTGCCGGAATGTCCACCGTTCCTTTGGATGAGATTTCGCCCATTACTAAGACCATACCTGTGGTTGCGGCAGTTTCGCACGCAACCCGGGAATTGGGATCCTGCTGCAAATATGCATCTAAAACGGCATCTGAAATGTGGTCGCACAGCTTGTCCGGATGCCCTTCTGTAACGGATTCTGAGGTGAAGAAATATTTTCTGTTCATTTTTATGACCATACCTTTCTTTAAGAATGTGAATTCATTTGTTTGATTGGAGCTTTTCCATGCAGGCTGTTACTTCCAAGATTGTTTTTTTGAAACAGTCTGCAAAATTGGCGATTTGTTTTTTATAATCTTCATTATAGGAAATATGTACATGGAGTTTTTTGGAGAGGACAACAGCGTTTATATCTATGAGGAATGGAACTATGTTATTGGGGCTGTTGTCATTTTCGCAGAAAAGCTGCTGCACTGTGAAACAGTCGGTGTCAACTTCGGTATATTCGCCCAAATAGTTCAGTCGAATATGTTTTTCATCAGAAGGCAGTACGTTTTTTACGTATCGCAGGATGCCGTATTCCGCTTCCCTGCCGTCATATTTTTTCAGTTGTGCCTGCACTGATTGGATTTGTGTTTGCAAGTCGTCTGTGTCCAGGCGCAGGCAAACAGGATATAAATTGGTAAACCAGCCTATCGTTTTGCTTACGTCTACGTCAGGTAAAACATCCCTGCCATGTCCTTCTATATCTATACAGATTGAATTGAATCCGTAAAGCTTTTTCACGGTTCGGACGAGGGCGGCTACGAGCAGTTCGTTTGGTTTTGCGGTTGCTGTGTACATCAGGTGTTGTGTGTCTGCTGTGCATAGAACAAATTCCAGGGTTTTGATCTTTTTATAAGGCACAGCGTCTTTTGCTCCCGGCATAGGACACGGATCAGATTCGTTCTGCCATAGCTGGGGATTCGGATTGCAGTACTCTGCAAAGGTTATATATTTTTCGACATATGCCTGATAGGAAATTGTTTTGTCGGGTAACTGCAGGGACTTGTCTGTCAAAAGCTTTGCGAAATCTCCCAGAAGGATTCTCCAGGATACGCCGTCTGTCACCAGATGATGCAGGACCAGATGCAGATAGGTTTGCACCGGTGTTTTAATAAGGTATGCCTTAATCAGTAAATCTTTTTCCAAGGCAAATTGAGCGTTGATCTGTTGATAGATCGTACTGTCAGGATCATGATTTGTCCGGATTTCTTCTATGTGCAGGGAAGGGGATAAATGTGCAGGATTATAAAACAATTTGCTGGTTTGGGGATCATAGTTTGCCCGTAAAATATCATGATGAGAAATCAATTTTTGCAGCGCGGTCTCTAATTGATCTTTGGATAGATCCTGCCGCAGCAGCAATGTAACCGATTGATTATAATGTCCCGGATCCTGAAGTCTTTGCCTGAAAAACCAACGCTGGATCGGCAGGGGTTCGATGAACCCGCTGCAATCGTTTTCAGAAAACGCTGTCTGATTTGCTTCTTTAATATAGGAAGCCATGTCTGCTATAACCGGATTTTGCAGAATCTCTTTTACCGACAGTAGATATCCCTGCTCGTTCAGCTTAGAAGAAATTTGTATTGCTTTGATAGAATCTCCGCCGAGCGCGTAATAATTGCTGCCCGCAGTGATATCAGATTCTGCTATGAATGCACGCAGTGCGTTCAGGAGGACTGGAAGGTGTTTTGTATCTGTGCATGCTGCGGGGACGGATGCGGAGGTATCAGGAACCGGCAATCGTGCTGTATCTGTTTTCCCGTTGCTGTTCAGTGGCAGTTCTTTTAGCTGGAGAATAAACTGCGGCATCATATAGGTTGGCAGCTTGTCTGCCAAATAAGTGCGCAATTCGCTTTCCCTGTAATCGGAATTGGCAACGACATACAGACAAATTTGTTTGCTGTCCGGATATTCCAGCACCCTTGCAGTGGCGCCTTGGATTGTCGGATCTCCCAGCGCGGTATTTTCAATTTCGCATAGATTTACCCGATTGCCCCGTATTTTGATTTCTTCGTCTTTTCTTGTGAGATAAACAAGATTTCCGCTTTTGTTCCAGATAGCCAGGTCTCCCGTTTTGTACATCTGCCCCCCGCTGTAGGGATCCGGGACAAATCTTTGCTTGGATTCTGCATCGTTTCGGAAATATCCTCCTGCAACGCTGGCACCGGATATATATATTTCTCCCGGCACGGAAGGGGGAACGGGCTTGCAGTCCTGATCCAGCAAATAAATCCGCGTGTTGGATATGGGCTTGCCGATGGGTACTGACAGATCGGTATCTGCCGGATTGTATATATAGTGCATGCATCCAACAGTGGCTTCCGTGGGACCGTATTCATTACAGATCCGGACTTTTTCCGAAAACCTCTCAAAAAGGATTTTGGCGTTTGCAGAAGGTAGATTTTCTCCGCCCAGTATCAAGGTGTGCAGCGCTGTGTTATGCTTTGCCGTTTCTGGAATCAGCGGAATGTGAGAAGGGGTTATTTTCAGAATGCTTACTTTGTTTTCCCGGATGACGTCCGGGAAAACATTTCCTCTGTCCGGATCATATATCCGGATTTCTCCGCCGCAAATTAGGGGGAGGAGGATAGATGTCATAGTAAAATCAAAGGCAAAGGAGGAATAGAGCGCAAAGGTTTCCGGATCTTTTTGGATATATGTGCTTTTTGCCCAGCAAAGATAGTTCATCAGATTTTTATGCCGGATGGGTACACCTTTGGGAATGCCTGTAGTTCCGGAGGTGTAAATCAGGTACGCCGTATCCTCAGGTGCAGGGGTGTACACAGATGCATCTTTTCTATTTTTGGAGAATTCTGCAAGTGGAATAAATTTTCCTGTATAGTCTGCGGGACATGCGTGTGCAAGTAATACATCTGCCTGGGCGCCCGTTAAAATCTGCTTCATTCGCCCAGGCGGACTGCTTTTATCAATGGGCAGATATACAGCACCGCACTGCATGATGGCACATATGACTGCAATGCTGTCCGCAGTATGCGGCAGGACTGCAGCGATGGTATTTCCGGGCTGTATGCCGCAATCTGTCAAAAATGCAGCGGAACCGGAGACTTGATCCAAAAGTGTGCGGTATGAGATTTGCATATCCCCCTGCGAAACGGCAACACGATCGGGGAAGGTTTTGGCGATATTTGTAAAGAGATCCAACCAGGTTTTATCAGCAGGATAGGGACATTCCGTCTGGTTGTATTCAAACAGACTATACTGCTGTTCCTTTTCATTGGCAAGAGTCAGATCCTGCACCTTGCATGCGGGACCGCGGAGAAGCTGTTTTGCAATCAGCAAAAGCCGCTGATACATATCTGCAATTTGCGCATCGCTGTACCGGGATGTTTGATAGTCGAAATCCAACTGCAAATCGTTGCCGTGCCAATGGCGGATGATGATTTGCAGTCCATAGTCCTGCTGCCCGTTATAGAATTCGACGTTTTCAATTTCATTTTCGGCTATTGTAGGTTGTAGGACGGTATTGTAATAATTTATGCAAACGTCGAACAACTTGCCTGCGTTGTTTTGAGAGCAGTGCAGGTCCTGCATCAGAAGATTATAGGGGTACTTCTGGTGCGCATAGCTTTTTATCAGGGATATAGACAGGTCAAGCAATACTTTTTCCGTAGTTTCAAAGGGGTGGATGACAAACCGGAAAGGAAGAGTGTTGGTAAACGTTCCAAAAATTTGCCGCTCCCGGCGGGTATTCCTTCCCAGCAGGGGCATGCCGATTACAATATCTGTGCTGCCGCAGGATTTGTATTGATACAGGAAATACAAAAATGTAAAAAATATGTTCAGGGAGATATTTTTTTCTTCCATATATGCTTCCATATTTTTTTGCAGAGACGCCGGGACAGTAAAGGATTTGCGTCTGCCACGCAGATCATCCGACTCCGGCGGAAGGGCGGCAGGCAATGGAAAAAACATATCTGTCCAGAAGCTTTGATCCCGTTTCATTCGTGGGGACTGGAGATACTGTTCTTCTTCTGTAATATAGTCCAGATAGGATGGCTGTCCGGCTGTTGGTGTATTCCCGTTTTGTATTTGGGTATAGTATGCAGCAACCTGCTCGGTCAGCAGCTTCATAGACCAGCCGTCTGCGATCATATGGTGCAGTTTTACAAAATAGGCTGTCTCCCATTCGGATATTTTGGCAATTGCAAAATAACACAGCGGCTGGTCGATCATGGCAAAGGGTGTTTGTGCACAATTCTGACTCCAGTTTTTATAAGCCTGGAGCGGGGCGGATTCCCTTGTGAAATCTATAAATGGGATTTCATGTGTATTATCTGATATATATTGATAAATCTGCCCGTTATTTTCAAAAAAGCACAAGCGGAGCGCTGTATTATTTTGTATCAGCTGCAAAAGAGCCTGGCGCAGAATATCCGGGTTGGTATCTCCGAGGATTTTTACTGTTCCGCCGATATTGTATAGGGATGCATTTTTATATTTTTTCTGCGCATACCAAATTCTTTTTTGCGCATTGGATAGGGTGTAAGTTTTCATATGCAGTCACCGTGCTTTCTCATGTGAGGTGCGATCAGACAATCACACCGCGTTCAAGTTTTATCATATTATCCGCCAGATCAAAGAATCGGTCGTCATGGGTAATAACCACCACGCCTTTTCCTTTTTTCTTGAGGGCAGGGAGCAATTCGGTGTAGAAATATTTTCTGAATTCGGGATCCTGTTCGGCTGCCCATTCGTCAAACAGAAGGAAAGGCTTTTCATCCAGGCAGCAGATAATATATGCAAGACGTTTGCGCTGCCCTGTGGAAAGGTTCATAGAATTGAGAGATCCGTCATCGTTTAAGGTAACCTTGTTGTCAATTCGCATGACTTGCAACAGGTGTTCTACTTCTTCTCTTTTGGTTTCCAGATCCACGCCGTAGAGCTTGTTGAACAGATAGAAATCGCTGTATACGGCAGAGAAGCATTGGTTCAGTTCAACCATGTTGCAGGCATGATCGTTTACCAGTATTTTGCCTTCCTGCACTGCGTAAAGCCCGGTAACAAGCTTACCCAGCGTAGATTTTCCACTTCCGTTGCCTCCGGTGATAAAAGTAATTTCTCCCGAGCGGATTTCCGTGTTGATGGGACCCAGGGTAAATTCAACACTTTCCTCTTCTGTTTCCGGATCTTTTGTAATGTAACTGTAAGCTGCGTCCTCAAATCGGATGGAAATATCTTTGGGGAGCGGCGGCAATGCAGACTGCATTTCACTGTATCCGGTAGAGATCTCATCCAAATCCCGAAGCAGCTTTTTAATTCGGTTTAAGTTGACGCGAACGTTTGTTATAGATGGAATGATACCGACTACAGCACCTACAGGACCAAGCAGATAGAAAACCATAAACAGTGTCTGACGCAGGTCATTCGCATTTATGCCGACAACAAATAGTGGGAATATAAATACCACAACGCCGAAAATGGCGTTATACATAATTTGACCGTACAGTCCGTAATTTAAGAATTTAACTGCAACGGTTTTGGATAGTTCCATAGACAGGCGGGAATATTTTTTCATTTCCTGAAGAAAGGCACTTTTGCGCAGCCGGCTTAATACAAGTTCTTTGAATCCGTAAACCAGGTCGTTCATTTGTCCGAAATAGATATCTTGAATATCCCGGTTCTTTTCCCAGTATTTTTTGCCGATCCGGCTTGTCAGGTAACCGACAAAAGCGTTCAGTATGAGAATACTGACAGAGGCGATAAACGCAGGCACACTGATGGAAAAGAGATAGTACAGACAAAATATTAGCGTCATGGCATTGGAGGCGAAGTTAATAATCATGCCGGGCAGTCCCGCGTATACACCGGTATCGTTATGCAGCCCGGAATAGAGACGGGGGCCGCCAATTTTTTCGATTGCCTGATAGGAGGAAGCCACAATTCTGTCAATCATCGCAATCCGCTTTTCGTAAGCAATTTCATTTGTCATAACGATCATTTTGCTTTGGAACAGTCTGTTGGAATAGCAGAAGAAGGACAGGGAGAAAATGAAATAAATAAGCAATTCCTTGGAGTATTCCAGATTTCTATTAAAGGTTTCGTTAATGGTGAAAATAATAAGCGCGCTGGTGAGTCCGTTAATTAGAGAAAGGGGAACAAGAGCCACATAGTTTTTCTCTTTCGGTTTTGGGAAATTAAAAGTGAAGATTACATAGATAAAGAAAATAATTCCGGCAAAGAATCCTGCGATGCTGCCGTACACGATGGATCTGGAGCCCCACACGCTGACCGCTTCCCAAGGAAGTCTTTCAAACAGAATATTTGGCAGATAGTACACACAGAATCCGAAAAACAGCATGATTGGAATGGCAACAAACATACCTGCAACCTTTGCACTTTTTAATTTTTCGTACTGCCGTTTTTTCAGTCCCATTTCTACTGCGGATTTTACCAGCAGCACGAAGAAAAGTACGCATAAAATTACAGATCCGATAAAAATTAGGGAAAATATGGAATCCATGGTTTGATAGGTATCGGCTTTATATTTTACAGTGTTTGTCCCTTGCAGTGCGTTGAGGAAATTTCCGGTGATATAAGAAGGTGCGCTGGAATTTTGGTTTGTAAGGACGCAAATTCCAATGCCCTCTTCCATGTCAATTACCAGATTAGAGGAAAAGTTTGGATTGGATCCGCCATGCGTAACATACTCACCCCGGATGTGTACATCCCATCCGGCTGCATAATAATAGTCTCCGTGGGATGCAACGGTGCTGTCTCCCATATGGGATTTTTCGATCAGTTCCGTATAAGGATCAGGCAGTTCAACCCAACCTAACTGAATTTGCATCCAGCGTGCCATATCCTTTGCAGAGGATATGATATATCCGGCGGGTGTATTTCCGCGGTAGTACGGTGCGTCATATGCATGGGCGCGAAACAGCTCTGTTTTGAAACCGGCAGACATTCGGTTTGTTTGGGCGGCTTCATTTCGTAATGTGTATGTTTCTGTCAGCCCAAGGGGAACCAAAATTTTTTCTTTGATAAAGCTTTCGTAGCTTTGCCCAGATACATTTTGAATAATCAAACCTAAAATGTCGTAGTTTATCGTTGCATAGGAATATCTTGTGCCGGGATAAAAATCCAGATGTGTTCCAACCAGGGTACGAACGGTTTGTTCCAGTGCATCATCGCCACTGTTCTCTGGGATTGCACCAATCGTTTTGAAGGGGAGACCGGTTGTTTGGTGCAGTACATTCTCGATGGTAACGTCTACTTCGCCGTTTATTTTCTGACCCTTGTATTTTCCATGGTATTCCAGTGAAAGCCATGGTATATATTTTTGAATCGAATCTGTGAGCTGTAGGCTGCCTTCCTGCTCCAGATATAATATGCCCAGCGCAGTAAAAGCTTTGCTCATAGAGCCCAGTTCAAACAAAGTGTCTGCCTTCACAGGTGTTTTCTGATCTGAATCCATATAGCCGTAGTTTTTCAGCCAAACACCGGATTTGTTTATCACGGCGATGGATACACCAGGTGTCATGGATTTATCCATCGCAGTTTCTGTAATAGAATCCAGATTTTCTAAACATGTTAAAAAATCTGTTTGATCGTTTTCTGCATGGATTGGAACTGCAAATACTGATAGCAGCAGACATACGATAAGCATGAGAGTGAAGTGTTTTTTCAATGATTTCATAACTGCAGTTGTTCCTTTTTTTAGATTTTAACGGTAGCTTTGGACGGGGGAATGAGAAAATACACCAGCTGACAGAAAAGGGAGTCTGACGGCTGGTGTTTGTGATTTGGCATTGCTGTAGAGATCCTAAACGCATGGAGGAGTGCTTGCAAGCTGTTAGTACATAAGTTTTACCATTTTCGGAGAGAGCTGCATAACTGATTGAATGTAAATGTCTGCGGTTACCATGGATTGCAGGCGCTCCTGTCATGCGGTTCAGGTTGATCTTATTTTAACAGAGCGTTGGCGTATTGAAAACTAACAATGGGTGCAGATACTTCGTATCATGGGGATAGTACCGGGACTACTCGCCGCAGGTTGACAATATACGACTTTTTCTGTAAAATAAATGTGTGGACTTAAGTGAATAAATCAGGCATAAAAATTTTGCCGGACAAGTATAATGATGCAGAGACCTTACAGAATAAGCAAAAGAAAGGAACTTCAATAAATATGAGCAAAATGGATCGAAAGACCTTGGTTGTTGTGACTTCTGTCTGCGCAGCGTTTGTAGTGGTATTTGCTTTGGCAATTGTTCTTGTCCTGTATACTTCGGATAGAGATCCTGAAGGTGGGGAACAGATGCAGGAGGATGTCGCCGGGGTTTGGATTGCATCTGTTGCAAACATTGATTTCCCCAGCAGTACAAATCTGGATGCACAGACCCTGCGGGGAGAGATTGACGCGATTGTAGATAAAACGGCAGAGCTGGGGCTGAATACGATATATTTTCAGGTGCGTCCCTGTGCAGATGCTTTATATGATTCAAAACTTTTTCCTGTTTCCGCCTTTTTGTCCCAGTCGGGGGAACTGCCGCTGGATGCGCTGGAATATATGGTGGAAGCTGCGCATAAGGCGGGCATTGCAGTACATGCGTGGCTGAATCCTTTGCGGGTTACGACAGGCGGTGGCTTGTCCAACCGGAATACGCTAAGGGATGGGCATCCTGCTTTGGAGCATCCGGAATGGGTTGTAGAATATGCCGATGGAAAGCTGTATTTTGACTGCGGCGTTCCGGCTGTGCGGGAGCTGATTGCGGCAGGTGTGCAGGAGATCATAGAAAACTATGATGTGGACGGAATCGTTTTTGACGATTATTTTTACCCCTATCCCCAAAAAGTCACTGGGGAAGATGGAACGACCAGTATTGCAGCCTTTGCGGATGAAGCAACTTTTTCCGAATACGGTGAAGGGTATGAGGATATGGGGGACTGGCGCAGGGATAATGTCAACAGCATGATCAAGCTGGTATATGATACGGTAAAGAAAGCTGATAAAAACTGCTTGTTCGGGGTTGCGCCTTTTGGAATCTGGAAAAACGGATACGGTGACGAAAGCGGCAGTGAGACCAGAGGCGCCCAGTCGTATTCCGATATTTACTGTGATACGCTGGCATGGATTCGCGGCGGATATATCGACTACGTTGCGCCGCAAATTTACTGGCGGACGGTAGACAGCGCTGCTCCGTATGATATATTGTGCGATTGGTGGGCACAGCAGGTAGAGGGCACAGATGT
>CASTST010000017.1 GCA_949451655.1 uncultured Eubacteriales bacterium
AGAAGTTGTCTCCCTTCGGTTTTTGTAGTCAGTCAGAATGATTGGATCGCGGGTGAAAATTTTTTCTTACCCCCTTGACAGCGACGAAAATCTGTGCTATTATATCTAACAGAGTTAGTAATTTTAGAAGGTATGGACATATGGACTACACTGAATTGGCGATACAACTTATTGATATGCGTGCCGCCGCGCCGCAAATTAAGATGGAGCGAACCATGTCCCAAATAGCAAGGGGTGAGATTTTAGCATTAAATTACCTGGCATCAAACGGAAACCAGGCATATCCCAAAGATATGAGCAAGGCGCTTATGCTGACCACAGCGAGAGTCGCAGCCATGCTGAAATCTTTAGAAGGACAGGATATGATTACACGAACCCCTGACCCCTCAGACAGCCGGCAGGTCATTGTCTGCCTGACAGAAAAAGGCATAGCCTTGGTCGAAGAACGCCGAACCGGAATGATTCATTCGGTGGCAAAAATGCTGGAGGCTTTAGGGGAAGAGGATGCAAAAGCCTATGTCCGCATACAAGCCAAATTGATCGAGCTAGGCGATATTTGGCGGTGACGGTCTTGTAAAAACAAAGGAGCGAACAACAAAATAACTGAGGCGCTATAGATTACTATAGGGATAAGTCCTATGCGGATAGTTCGCATAGGACTTCATTTTTTAGGAGGTACAACATGAACCCAATCATACAAGTGGAGCATTTTTCAAAAAAGTACGGGGATTTTACAGCGGTGGACGACATTTCCTTCACCGTAGACGAGGGCAGTATTTTTGCTTTTATCGGTCCCAACGGTGCAGGCAAAAGCACGACGATCAATACCCTGTGTACGATCCTTGACAAAACAGAGGGCACTCTGACAATCAACGGCCATGATGTTGATAAGGAACGCAGTTTAGTGCGCAAAGATATAGGAATCGTCTTTCAGGATTCCACTCTCGACGCTCAAATGACAGTGGAAGAAAATCTGAAATACCATTGCAGCTTCTACAAGGTGCCGAAAAATGAGGTGCGGGAGCGCATCGACTTTGCCCTTGATCTGGTGGAACTTACGCAGTGGAAACGAGCGGCGGTGGGCAGTTTGTCCGGCGGTTTGAAACGGCGAGCAGAGATTGCAAGAGGGCTGGTACACGACCCCAAGGTTTTATTTTTGGACGAACCCACAACAGGTCTTGATCCACAGACCAGAGCCAATGTGTGGAAATATATTCAGCGACTTCAAAAGCAGAAAAATATGACGATCTTTCTGACCACCCACTATATGGACGAAGCGGAGGTCTGTTCAAAAATCGTCATTATGGATCACGGAAAAATCGTTGCCCACGATACACCGGAGAATCTAAAACACCAATACACCGGCACAGAGGTGGATGTTGTCTGCGTACAGACCGAACCATTGGAATCAGCATTGCGTGAACGAGAGGTTTCCTATCGGAAAGATGGGAACAAGCTGATGTTCCATATGAAGAAAGCTCCTGCGGCCCTGGAAATTTTATCCGCACACAGGGGCGAGATTACCGATTTTGAAGTAAAAAACGGAACGCTTAACGAAGTGTTCCTTGCGATTACGGGAAAGGAGATTCGAGAAGGTTGAACCCAATTACAGCGATTGTACAAAGAAATTTACTGAATTATATTAGGAGCAAGGGACGGGTATTTGGCTCACTCTTTATGTCCATGTTTATGCTGGTGATGTTTTCGTTTCTGATGAAATCCTCCATGAGCGGACTTGACGCGCCCATGCCTTACCTGATTTCCGGCGTGATAATCATGAGCGTGTTTCAGGTTAGCGTAAATAATTCCTCCGATATCCTGTCCGACATTTCCAGCGGCTATATGAAAGAGGTTTTGGTTGCCCCCATCGCGCGGACGCAGATTTCCATGGGACACATTCTGTCGGGGGCGGTCATCGCCACGCTGCAAGGCATCGTTACTATGATCTGCGGCATTGTGCTTGGACTGCGGGTGGGCGTCCTGCCAATCCTGCTTCTGGCTGCGGTGATGTTGGTTTCCGCTATGGCATTCAGCGCTATCGGTCTGTTTTTGGCTACGGTTTCACGCAACTCCCCCGCCTTTCAGACCCTCAGTTCCATGATTATGATGCCCCTGACCTTTGTTTCCGGTGCGTATATCCCCACTACTATCATACCCGGGTTTCTACTGCCTATCGTCTACCTGAATCCGCTGACCTATGTGACCTCGATTTTCCGTTATATCGCTTTGGGGGCGCACACGCTGACCACAGAGGAATTGGTGGAACAGGGCATGGCGTTCGACCTTGGCGGATTTGTCATCACACCGCTGATGGGGCTGGCTATTATCGTTTTGATTGGTGCCTTTTTCTTTGTGTTGTGCGTCCGTAAATTTAACCGTGCGAACTTCTCCACCATTAAGGTTGCCGCAGGTATGCGAGGCGGCGGTGCTCCGGCAAGGAGGTAACTTGCAAAAATTCCAGCAAATGAATGCTTTAATAGTTGTGGCATTTATAATATCACCGTGTTAATATCCTTTTATACAATAATACATGTCGATGTAGGAATGACATTTAGGTGAAACGACATATAGAAAGCTGCTGTCCATAGGAATAGCGAGCATCGGATTTTGACACTAAAATCCACAATATTAAAATTCAAGGGCACCTTCCTTATGGAGGGTGCCCCAAACGGTCTTTTTATTTTCTATAACAATTCCTGCTTCAGTCCGTCAAAATCCAGAAAGTCTTCTACAAACTGTTTACGCAACAGGGAACGCGGGACAAATTCGTTATACTTATTCGGTATCTCTATTTTTTCAGGCAGGGGAAAATCGGCAGGATCTGCGTCCCAGTGCAAAATGTCATCTATAATGGTCTCCAGCCCCTCCGCATCCCCTTCAAAGTACACTTCCAGATAAATGCAGGTTTCCCACGGTATTTTGCTTTTTATCCCCTGCGCCAGCAACGCATAATGCAGTGCATACAGCTGACGGGTTCCCACCCACGGAAACACAGCAAATTTCCGCTGGGAAAGAGGAGTCACAAGCTTATCCAGCAACCCGCTCCCTCTTGCAAGATACCGAATCTCACCCAACCGTTCCACACAGCTGTCACTGAGGTAGGGATAGCTTTCATTTTCCTTTAAAACATACCGGATTTTTTGTACAAGGTGGGTATGCAGCTCCGACTTAAAATCCACATCCCAGTCCACCAGAGAAATCCCCGGAACACGCTGCACAAACAAGACTTTTGCTTTGACGTTTACATCCACTGTTTCCCAAGTAATCCCCGCCAGAGAAAAGCGGGTTCCTACCGGATAAATTTTATCCACCGTACCGATGGCGCGGTTTTCATCCTTAACCAGATAGTATTCCGGTACAATAAACACAGTATAAAACTGATGAGAATTTACTACCTTCTCACCGGCGCGGCCTATAATCAACCCGCCTTGTTCCGTTTCCTGCAATTGCTCCGTTTCAATCAGGTGACGCAAAAGTATTTTATAATCTTCCTGCGAGATCTGTGAAAAGCTCTCCATTGACAGCATCGCCTGCGCCAACGCTCCGGGCGATAGCTCCCCATTACTTTTCAGACAGCTCATTGTCTGATGATACAGCAGCGAATAGGGATGCAGATGCGGCTGAATTGGCTCAATCCACCGCTCTTTTGTATACAGTTCAATAATAGCAATCAAACGGATAAATGCCCAGTTGATCGGTCCGAGAAAATCTGCCGCCGTGGTCTGCACATCCTCTACAAAGGTGAACAGCATCTGCGGAATCTGCCCGCGCCGCCCGCAGCGACCCAAACGCTGTGCAAAGCTGGACACGTTAATCGGTGCGCCGATTTGCACGGCCTGATCCAAAGATCCGATGTCGATGCCAAGCTCCAATGTCACTGTGGCGCCGATTACGATTTTATCCTCCGAGGATTTCATCTCATCCTCTGTTTGCTCCCGCAGCATAGCAGATACGTTACCGTGATGCACCCGATACACATCAGGCGCTTTGTTTTTCATGGCAATCTCACGAAGATTTGCCATAACAAATTCTGTTTCTTCTCTGGAATTGGTAAAAATAATTGTTTTCTTATCCAGCGTTGCCCGAAACAGATATTCAAAATGCGCCCGATCCCCCGGATCGCCAACCTCTCCGTTTGGATCTCCCTGCCGTGCAAACCGGTTTACAAACAGGCGAATGCTCCGTTTTTCTTCATCGTTCACCGGTGCGATACACTCCCGGTATGTTCCTGTATTGAGCCAGTTTTTCGCAAGGGTTAAATCTCCCAGCGTTGCACTCAGCCCAATTCTTCGAGGGATGTTTCCGGTAAGCTGCTGAAGCCGGTCCAGCAGGCACAGAACCTGCACGCCGCGTACATCCCGCATAAAATGATGCACTTCATCAATGATTACATACCGCAGATCTCCAAACAGCTTCAGACACGCGCCCCGTTTGTTGATTAAGAGACTTTCCAAAGATTCCGGCGTAATCTGCAAAATGCCCGCCGGATTTTTCACAAGGGCATCTTTCTTTGCCCGTGACGCGTCGCCATGCCACTTGCACACAGGAATATTGGATTCCAAAATCAATTGTTCCAACCGTTTAAACTGATCGTTGATCAATGCCTTCAATGGACTGATATACAGCACGCCCACTGAAGCGGAGGGATTTTCATACAAATCTGTCAGCACAGGAAGAAATGCCGCTTCCGTTTTGCCGGAAGCAGTTCCGGAGGAAAGCAGAAGATTTGCATCTGTATCGAAAATCACTTCACATGCCGCCACCTGATTGGCGCGCAGCTGCGTCCAGTGATTGTTATAAATAAAATCCTGTATAAACGGCGCAAGCCGTGAAAATACATCCATTATAATTCAAACTCCGCAAAATCGCTGTGAATTTCTTCGTCGGTCAGCCCGCCTTTTGCCATTTCAAAGCTGTTGCTGCCAAGGATCTGGGCAACGCTTTTCTGGGGATTCTGATACAGAATATTGACCAGCTCTACAAAATCCCGGATAATTTCTCTTGGGGTAATATGGGTATCTGCGCCGACCCGGTTATATTCCACATTTAAAAAATACAGAAGATCTTCATGGGTCAGAGTAGGCGTATAATCAAACAAACCCGCATGAATATCCCGCAGCTTTTCCACCAGGACATACATTTCCTCCTGAGTAAGCATGGACAGCCGGATAATCGGTGCAGACAGATCCTTTACATCATCCGATGCAAAATGCCCTTCCGACAGGCGGGAACGCAAAGCTTCATAACTGAAAATTCCCTTATACCGATCCTCTACACACTGAGGGGTGCATCCCATTAAAAATCCGATATGCTTTGCCTTTCCCTGAAGCGTATCGTTATACATTGTCAGCAGTTTCTCATAGTTATTTTGTCGGGTTATGGAATTGGGGATTTTAAAAATATTGACCAGTTCGTCCACCATTATAAGCATGCCCGCATAACCGGCACGCACCATAAACGCGGCAAAAACTTTTAAAAAATCGTACCATGTTTCATCTGTTACAATATAGTTGATCGAAAGCTCGTCCCGCGCTTCTTTTTTAGAGGTATACTCCCCGCGGAACCATTTGAGCACATTGGATTTCGTATGCGCATCATCCTCCCGATATGCCCGCCAATAGGCAAGCACAGCTTTGGCGAATTCAAACCCGTTGACCATCCCTTCCAGTTCGCCTGCCACTGCGAAAATCTGCTGTTCTACCATATTATTGAAAGCAGGATCGTTTATATCGCATGTACGGGCAACCTGCGACTGAATGCCGGAAATCCACTTTTCCAGTATCAAAGGAAGTGCACCGCCATCCGGCTTGGACTTCACCGACATATTGCGAATAAGTTCCTTATATGTTGCAAGTCCCTGTCCCCGGGTTCCGGCAAACCGGCGTTCCGGCGATAGGTCTGCGTCCGCCACTACAAAGCCCTTCGCAGTGGCGTAATTCCGGATTGTCTGCAAAAGAAAGCTTTTTCCGCTGCCGTATTTACCAACAATAAAGCGAAACGTTGCACCGCCGTCAGCGATGATATCAATATCATGCAATATCGCGTCTATCTCACGGGCGCGGCCCACTGTAATATATTCCAGCCCCACCCGCGGTACAACACCGCCTTTCAAGGCGTTTATAACCGTATTTGCAATACGTTTCGGTACACGTGTTTCCATATTATCTACACCTCTCATTGTATTTTATTTGGGTTTGCTTAAACTGTCAAATTCATTAGCTTTTCCTTATATTCCTCATACAGGGTTACTGTTTCATCTATTTCTATAAGCGTGTCTCCCACAGCATCCATTGCCTTTTCGTTTATTCCGTCCAGCAGAACCTCCAGCATAATCCCATGAGCATCTGCAAATTTTTTTATATCCTCCTCCAAAAGGATTACCCGCAGCGCTGCCATTTCCGTATCTGTTAATACAGAGGCAAATGCAGACCAAACATCATCATGGGAAGTTACAGACGGCTTCATTTCAACCTTCTCCGCCGGATGATCCAAAATCACCTCATCTTCCGGGATAATCAGTTTTTCCTGTGTTTCCGATGCTTCTGTCCGGATACGGTTAATCGCTTCCCTGTCAACATGCACCGGTTTTCTATTGCGTAAAGTAAAAAACTCCTCTACGCTCCGGGATATCATTTGCGGAAATACAATTCCCAAGGATTCCATTTCCTGCAGCACAACCGGATCGCACCGCTCTGTGCTTGCATGGATTTTGTATCGGAAATGCAGTTTTTTTCTTAAAACAGCCTCCATTTCCTTTATAATATAACCGATCAATTCCCTTCCGGCATCTGTCAGAATTCCTGCATGGTATGTCCATTTGTTACCGCTGCAAGTATACACTTCCCGCTCGGAAAGCGTCACGGTACGATCCTCCTGATTCAGATACGGATAAAACAACGCGCCTGTAAAAGGCTTCCACTCTGTTTCCTTATGAACCGGATAAAATATAAAATCCTCAAAGGATTTTTCTCTCTGCCGACACAGCTTGCGCATTCGGCTCAATAAAAAATAAAAGCAGTCGCCGATTATCCCCTTTGTCTCTTCCGTAAAAAAAATAGATTTTCGGATATCATATTTGGAGAGATCTGCGTACAGTTCAAAACTATCCTCACGATTGGATGAATAGATAAACACTCTTGGATAAAACTTTTTCAAATCCTGTTCTTCTGCAAATTCCGCAAAAGACTGCTTCACCGGATAATATATATGGAAATCCCTGATCCACTGAATCAGGTACTTGTCAATTGTTTGATCAAACCGGCGGTAAATCTTCCAAAAGTTTCCCAACCTTTGCAGACAGCTTTGCGGGTCCGGCTCGCCTATGCAGGCAAGCAGTTCATAAATATACACAAAAACATAGGAAAGGGATGTTGCCTGGATATCCCCGGCACGAACTTTGGTACGCCACGTAAAGTACGTGCGCAATTGTCCGTAGCCCATCAGCTGATAATAGGGATAATAACAGGAAAACGGAATCTGCGACTCGAAATCATCTGCAAAATCCTCCATCATCCGTGCCTGGCAGTAAAAAACCTTGGACGGATTTCCGATATAGGACATATCCCGATGCGCAATTTTCCGCATTTCGTAAAACAAGCTGCGTTTTTCATCAAATGCAGGACGAATTCTCTGGGGTGATGATATGGCTGCTCCATCGCCCGCACCACCAACTTCCATTGTAATTTCTGCAAACTGCACTTCACAGTGCGACTGATTTTCTGCTTTTTCCGCCGGTTTTGTTATCTGCGTACGTGTCGAATCAATCGTTTTTCGCGCAGGAATTGGTTCCGGCTGATAATTCTTTACCGTATCCATTGAAACCTTCCATATGACATCAACTAAACAAATACACACGTATATTTTAACATATTGTATAAAAAAGTGCAATCATATTTGCAGAAAATCTACATTTTTTGATGTAACCATGCAATTATGACGACCGGCAAAGCAGGTAATTCGCACAGCCATACAAGGGGTTAGTACTGATGTAACGCAAAATAATAATAGTCATCTTGTATAAACCAAGCTTGAATAATAAAAAGCCTCCCTTTGAGTAAGGGAGGCTTTCCGCGAATATTTTATACATCATAAGTGGGATCAATCTGTTTTAATTCCCGAAACGTGTCAATCTCAATAATATCTTCAAATGTACAGGGACGGACAGTAATTTTATACGCATGCAAATAAAACTCCAACGGCACCTGATCCCAGTATTTTTCCTTGCCGCCCGGCGCATTGTATACGGCGGCAATATGTTCTTCCAATTTTTTGCCGTCTTCCGCCGTCCAGTAAGAAATGCCGATCATCTGGTGACAGTTTGTCCCGCCGACAGATACTTTTGTAATCTGATTGTTTTTCGTTTCGAAACACCAGTCATCGGTTACAGAAACAGGAACACCAAGATAATTGGAAGAATACTGATATTTTGTAACCAGGGCTTTATTGGAAAGAAGCATATCCCCCTCAAACACATAGGCATTCTGTAAAAGAGAGCGGACACACATGAGAGAAGATATGTTATTTGCTTCATTATATGCCGGGTTTTCAATAAATTTGATATTCGGATATTTATACAAAAGCTGATCAAACTGCTCTGCCAGGTATCCGCGCACCAGATAAATTTCTTCGATCCCAACAGCCACTACGGCGTCCAGCAAGGAATCAATGATGCGCTGTCCCTTCACCCGAACCAGGGGCTTGGGCGTATTCAATGTAATCGGAACCATGCGGGAACCAAATCCCGCAGCAATAAATATAGCGCGCTTGACCCGATATGGCTCCAACGCCTCCAGCCCTTTTGCTATAATCTTGCGGTCTGCTATATAGCCCTCTGCTGCGAGCGCAGACAAAGTCTTATTTACAATTCCCAGCGACATCTCCGTTTTTTCTGCCAGTTGACGCTGGGTTTCAAACCCGCCCAGGCTTTCAATGGTTGTCAGGATGTCAAATTGTTTTTTCGTGAGCATAGCGTTTCATTCCTTTTCGAGAAATACAGTAGCGCACAATATAGGATACTGTTTTCATAATAATGTTTACAACCAAGATCAGCAGGGATACAAATGCAGAAGCCTCCAGAAGCATCTGTTGTTGGAACTGCGTAATCATAAGGGACAGGGGCTTTGTCAGCGTTGTTGCCACGAAGGATACCGCAGAAATGGTGATCATAGAGTTTACGAAAAAATATGTAAACATCTCAACAAGGGTCTGCACAGATTGAGGGATAATTACATCCCGAATCAAGCGCCCGCGCCGGATGCCCAGCGTCAGTCCAACATCCTCCAGATTCATATTCAGTTTGCCGAGAGAATTATAAATCATCAGATAAGGGGATGCAAAAAAGTGGACTATGTTGACCAAAATCAAAATAATCAGCGTTCCATAAATGAAACTGCCTTTGAAAAACAGCACATAAGACAAACCAAGCACAATCCCCGGAACTGCCAGAGACAGAATGGAAATCAGATGCAGAACTTTTGAGGAAAGCCCACGCACGCGCGCAGTAAGATAGGCACAGGCAAATGCCAGCGCTGTGCCAACCAGCGAAACCGCCAGGGCGATCATAATAGAGTTCAGCAGATATCCCCCTGCCCCTTTATTCAAAGTGGACAAAATATTATCCATTGTAAAGGTTAGATCAGAAGGATAGTTTTTATTAAAGGTCAGCCCTGCAAAAGTAATAATCGGATAAAGAATGGAAATAGAAACTACTGCCAAAAAGCTGTAGGCAAATATTTCTCTGCCAACTGATTTTTTCAGTGCGAAAGGCTTATTGACAAAGCCGGAAGAGCGGGTATCCTTGCTGACAAAGTCAAAAACAAACGCAACCACTGCCGGAACAAGGAGCACCATTCCAATTACGGAGCCTTTTGAAAAATCCAGTCTGCCGATTACCTCATTATACATCATCATGGGAAGCGTGTTATACTTGCCTCCCACCATAACCGGCACACCGTAGTCGGTAACAATCAGTGTGAATGTTGCAAAAAGCACACTGATCATCGGCTTACGCATATACGGAAGCGTGATGGAAAGAAAACGGTTTTTCCGCGGAATCCCCAAAACGCTTGCAGCTTCATAGGGCGTGCTGTCCTCATACTGAAGAATATCCGAAATCATCAGATACGCAACCGGCAGCGAATACATCACACTGCCTGCCACAATGCCCCAGAATCCATAAATCGACCAATTCAGACCAAGCAGTTTGGTCAGCTGTCCGTTCTGACCGAACAAAATCACAAGTCCCATACCGTGGGAAATAGAAGGAATCAGCATCGGCAGAATGATAACCGCGCTGAAAAATCCCTTTAGTTTTACTTTTGTTCTGGTCATACACCAGGCAAGCAGAAACGCAAGAGATATAGATATAACCGTTGATACTGCCGAAACCTGCAAAGAATGCAGAGTTGCTTCAAAAAAGGATTTGTTCCCGAAAATCTTGTCCAAATCCGCAGTAAAGAGATTGGCAAACATGCAGATCAGCGGCAGCACCACAGAAACCAGAAAGAACAACGCCAGAATTATTTTCGTAAAATTACAATTTCGTCTTTTCACTGTTACGATCATGCCTTTCTTTGCATTTATACCAAACTCATACAATATTGTATTTCAAAAGGCTTGCAGTTTTTTCAGCCAGATTGCCGATTACAAATTCCTGCACATAGTCATCCGCGGGATTGCGGAGAATCTCCTCCGGCGTATCCAGCTGATGAATGGTTGCGGCGTTCATTACCATAATCCGGTCAGACATAGCAAACGCTTCTTCCTGATCGTGGGTAATATAAATCATGGTTGTCCCCATCGCCGCTTGAATCTTTTTCAGTTCTCTGCGCAAAGCCAGTCTTGTGGCAACATCCAATGCGCTCATAGGCTCATCAAACAGGATAATATCGGGGGACAGTGCAAGCGTGCGGGCAATTGCAACCCGCTGCATCTGACCGCCGGACAGTTGAGACGGCTTTTTGGAAACATGCTCCGAAAGTCCTACAAGCTCAATCATTTTCAGTGCAGTTTCTCGCGCTGTCGCTTTTGTTTCCTTCTTTAACTTGAGGGCATACTCCACATTGCGGAGCACCGTCATATTTTCAAAAAGGGCATAATTCTGAAAAACAATTCCCATGCCCCGCTTATCAGGCGGAGCATGGGTGATATCTTTGTTATCCATTAAAATTGAACCGCTGGTAGGCTCCAGCAATCCGATCAAAATGCGCAGCATGGTTGTTTTTCCGCAGCCGGAAGGTCCGAGAATGGAGAGAAATTCTCCCGGATTCACTTGAAAAGAAACATTGTCAAGGGCAAGGTTGCCGTCAAATTCTTTTGTAATATTTTGTACGCTTAGTGATTCCATCTGTCCAGTAAATGCTCCTTAAGTTCCATATCGAAAACTCCCGTCATATTTCCATATTCAATATCCTTGGGGAAATTTTCAAGCTCGAAGGTTTTATCTTTATAAATCTGTTCCGGTGCATACAGCCGCTTGTCTTCCGGCGTTACTGTTTCTACAAAATATTTAAAGACTTCTACTGCCTTCTCGTTTTCCTGCTTTCCTTCAATCATAGCACTGGAATATGTGGTGTAGGGAGCACCTTCATCGAAAAAGAGAATCTCTACATCCGCACCGTCCGTAATTTCCTGTGCAGCCTGGAAGGTCATGCCAAGACCGATGTTTGCTTCACCGGAAGTTACAGCCTGCATAGGACCGGAACCGGAGGAAGTGAACTGCAGCACGTTGTCAGCCAACTTATCAAAATACTCGAACGCTGCATCCTCACCACGCTCATTTACCATGTTCAGAAGGAAAATATATCCTGTTCCGGAAGATTTCGGGTTCGGCATAGAAATCATGTTTTTATATTCCGGCTTCAGAAGATCATCATAGGACTGGGGAATCGGAAGTTCTTTTTCCTCCAGCGCCTTCCTGTTGATTACCACACATCCGCTCATACGAATCCACGGAACATAGCGATGGCTTTCCGGTACAAGATCATCTGTATAAACAGAGAAATCTGCAATATCGTCCAGCTTGCATACAGTATCGCCTAACATTTCAAGATAGGAGGATTCCAATTCCAGAATAAAATCGCATTCCGTATTGGTTCCCTCTGCTTTCAGTTTTGCAGCCAGGTCGCCTGTTGTGTAATATTCAAGCTTGATATCATAATCAGGGAACTGCTTTTTCAGCATGTCCAAAACGAACTCATTCCGATAATCTTCAGCGGAAGAAAAAATAACGATCCTGTCATCGTCTTTGGATCCGGCGCTCTTCCCACAGGAAACAGCGGACAGCAAAAGCATAGTCATTCCCATAACAAGCGCTGTCATACGAATTGCAAACTTTCTCATAGCAAATCACCTTTCATATTTCATTTTTCGAATTACTGAACAAAACAAACGGAAAAATCTGATAATTTCCAATGTTTTTTGTTCAATGCAGCCTCATTATACACAAAGCATGAACATTTGTCAAGTAAAATATAGTTTTTATTTCCTTTAAGAAAACCTTAAAATTTACTTAATATGTTCATTTCGTATTTACATTGTCCGCCATCTATGATAAAATAGCATTCGAATTTTTTGTCAACTGCCCATCAACGGCCATATAACATATGGCAGAAACGGAGAGTGAAATGGAATCAGAGAAGAATATGCAAACTGATACGGATGCATCTATATCTGCTGAAACAATCCCCAATTCAGAAAAACCGAAAAAGTCTAAAAGAAAAACAATGAAAGAAAAATGGAAGGATCTGATCCGGGAAAAGCGTTCATGGAAAATGCGCCTGCTCATTTCCCTGCTTGTATCCCTCTCATTTGCATATACGCTGACCGTGTTTGGGCCGTTTGAACTGTACCTGCCCAATATGAGTTATTTTACATTCTCATTTCTGGATATGGCACCGCCTATGATCTTGGTAGGCATCGGCGTTACTGCAGCGCTCACTCTGATTCTGATGCTGCTGCGCGGTAAATTTTTCACTTACATAGCCTCCGCTGTTTTCTCCACTACGGTTTGCGCATATGTGCAAGGCAACTTCCTTAACCAAAACTGGGGATCCCTTGACGGCACGCCGATCCAATGGGAAAGCATGGCTCTCACAATGCTTGGAAACTTTGCCATATGGGCAGCAATCTTTATAATCCCATATATTGTTTCCTATTTCAAGCCGAAAATGTGGCGGCAGATGCTGATTTTTCTGTCAGCGCTTCTGATTGCCATGCAGTCGGTAGCAATGGTTGCACTGCTGGTCAGAAACGACTTCATCGGAAGCATCAGCAATGGTTATCTGTCCAAATCCACAATTTACGAGCTTTCTCCCAAAAACAACGTAATTGTATTTCTCCTTGACCGGTTCGATGAAGCATATGGTGAACAGCTTTTCGAGGAACAGTATCCGGAAATGAAAGACAATTTTACAGATTTTATATACTATGACAATGTCGCAGGCACTTACTCCAGGACATTTCCTTCTGTAACATATCTGCTCACAGGTGTAAAATGTAATTATGATATGCCGGTTTCACGATACTTCCAGAAGGCATGGACGGAGGGCACTTTTCTAAAGGATATTAAAGATGCAGGTTATCAGTCTAAAATTTACACGGATGTAAACTATGTAATCCGAAATGTGGATTATGCTGCAGACAAAATTGACAACATCGGAAAATATCTGCAAAAAACCGATACGCCCCAAATGATAAACGCAATGCTGAATCTGTCTGCCTATCGGTATTCTCCCGTTGCAATGAAACCCTTTTTCTGGCTGTATACAGGAGATCTGGAAAGCATAACTACCGTAGAAGGAGATTCTTCTGATAAGTATATAACAGATGATGCCGCTTTCTGGGCAAATCTGAAAAAGGACAAGCTTAGTGTAAAAGAAGACAGCGCGGGTTCTTTTGTATTTTATCACCTGCGCGGCGCCCATGATCCGTATGTAATGGATGAATACGGCAACACTCCTGAAGGCGGAACCGGAGGAGGCTCCGGCTGGGACGCCTATCGACAGATTGCCGGCAATATGAACATGATTACAGATTATATTTCATATTTAAAAGCAGAAGGACTTTATGATGATACGACAATCATTATAACTGCCGATCACGGGCTGACCGGCACGCTCACAGAGTTGGATTACGAACGAACCATCATGCTTATGATCAAACCGAGAAACGCAAATTCCGGCGCTCCCCTCGCATATAATTCCGCTCCGCTCACTCAGGAAAATATTCAGGCTACAATTCTCAAGGAATTGGGAATTGAACATAAATCCTATGGACAGGCTGTTGATGAAGTACCCGAGGATGCAGACGTTACACGATACTTTTATATGAGCGGGTCCGACTCCATGAAAGTCAAGCGGGATTATAATCTCGTAAAATATAAGATAGTCGGAGATATCAAGGACTTTGACAACTGGTCGATTGAATCAAAAGAGCGTATTCAGTATCCATTTTATGATGCAGATCTGAACAATAAATAAACTTAAAAGTTTAAAAAGAAAGGAACTCCCAATGAAAAAACTACTTGCTTTTTTAACCTTTTTTATTCTTTCTATGGTGCTTTGCATCACCTATGCTTTTGCCTACATTGATCCTTCCGCAATGACTTATATTATTCAGATTATTGCTGGTGCCGTAATTGCAATCGGCGCAGCATTCGGCTTCTACTGGAGACGGATCAAACGTGCTGTCCGCAAAAAGAAAAATAAGGACCAGTTTGATGAAGACGATGAAGAGGATGAAGACGACGAATAAGCTTTCCTGCAATACAGAAAGCAGTCGACGGGAACTGAGCTGGAAATGGCTGCTGATTCCTGCGTCTGCACTGCTTGCTGCCATCCTCTTAAATACGTTGTGCATTATTTGCGCCATTGTCCCATCTTCCTCTATGGAACCTGCCATAGAGGAAGATGCTTTGCTTGTGGCAAACCGGTTAGCATATATAAGTAAAGCGCCCAAACGGGGGGATGTGATTCTGTTTTACCATGAGGAACTGGGTACATCCCTTATTGTAAAACGAATCATCGGTTTGCCCGGGTAAACGGTGGAAATCCGTGCATGACAGGTATACATAGACGAAACCCCGTTGGAAGAACTTTACATGACAAACGCAAGTTCAGACAATCTTGATCCTGTCACCATTCCCGCAGGGCATTATTTCGTTTTAGGTGACAACCGTGGACATTCCCATGATGCAAGATTCTGGGAGGATCCTTTTGTTTCGGCAGAAGAAATCCGCGCCAAAGCGATTTTCACACTGCTCCCCTCTGTTCAAACGATAGAATAAATGCAATTCAATCACTGGAGAATCCAATGGAAATTATAAATACGATTGTCGGCACGCCGCTTGGCTGGCTCATGTGGCTTTGCTACAAAATATTCAGCGATTACGGAATCGCCATCATTTTCTTCACCCTGCTCACGAAAGTAGTGATGTTCCCCATCTCCCTGCTTGTACAGAAAAACTCCATCAAAATGGTAAAAATGAAGCCGGAGCTGGACGCGCTGAAATATCAGTATATTGATGATCAGGATGCTTTTGTAGACGCACAGACCGCACTTTACAAAAGGGAAAAATACAGCCCCATGGCAGGTGTATGGCCGCTGCTTCTGCAGCTTCCCATCATATTCGGACTGATTGATGTGGTATACAAGCCCCTAAAGCATTTGCTCCATATTCCCGCAGATGTAATCAACGCTTTCACCGCAAAGGCGGGGGAAATCCTCGGTATGACCGATCTTGGTTCCTCCCCACAGCTTCGCGTGGTAGAGCTTCTTTCCAATCCGGACAATGTTCCAAAATTTCTGGATTTGCAGGATTCCCTCGCGGGTGTAGACGTTCAGTCCGTTATCGACTCAATCCGCGGTGTGAACATGCATTTTCTCGGAATCAATCTGGCGCAGACACCCAGTATCACCGTGCTGAACATTCTGGTTTTGGTCCCGGTTCTGGCAGGGTTGAGCGCACTGATCATGTGCGTAATTCAGAATAAAATCAATGTTCTGCAAATTGAGCAAAGCAAGCTGTCCCAATGGGGTATGACAATCTTTATGATTGCGTTCTCAACTTATTTCGCATTTATTGTTCCAACAGGCGTCGGCATGTACTGGATGTGGGGCAATCTGTTCTCCATCATCGTGATGTTCCTTGTGAATAAAATATACGATCCTAAAAAGTATATCGACTATAATGCACTGGAAGAGTTAAAGAAGCAGACAGCCGCCAATAAGGAAAAAACCAAGCGGAACAAAAAACTTGCAAAGAAATATTATAAAGCGTTCTGCCGTCCGGAAAACATGGAAAAAATGAAGCTGATGTTTTATGCGGAAGGCGGCGGCTACTACAAATATTTTGCAAATATTATTGAAGCGATTCTCGCAAAATCCAAATTAAAAATTCATTACGTAACAAGCGACCCAGAGGATCCGATTTTGGAAACAAAAGAGGAGCGGATCATTCCCTACTATGTGGATGAAAACAGGCTGATTTCTCTGATGATGAAGGTAGAAGCCAAAATGGTGGTTATGACCACACCCGACTTAGAGAAATACCACATTAAACGCTCCAAGGTACGTAAGGATGTGGAATATGTTTATGTGGACCATGGCTGCACCAGCTTAAATCTCACATACCGCACCGGTGCGCTTGATTATTTCGACACCATTTTTGCAGTCAGCGAAGCCCAGGCAAATGAAGTCCGTGCGATAGAAAAGCTGCGCGGAACTCCTGAAAAAACGATTGTCAACTGCGGTTATGGGCTTCTGGATAATATGATTGCCGCATACAATGCATCTGACAAAACGGAAAACGAAAAAAAGACGATACTCATAGCCCCCTCCTGGCAATACGACAATCTGATGGACAGCTGTCTGGATGATTTAGTAGAAGGACTGTACGGCTCCGGATACAGAATCGTTATCCGTCCCCATCCCCAATATGTCCGCCGTTTTCCATTAAAAATAAAAGAGGTGCTTGGAAAATACAGCGACCGTTTCAGCGATGATTTCGTTATTGAAACTGATTTTTCTTCAAACGTAACGGTGTATACCGCAGATTTGCTGATTACAGACTGGTCGGCAATTGCTTTTGAATTCAGCTTTACTACAAACAAACCGACTCTTTTCATCAATACAAAAATGAAGGTAGTAAACAAGGCTTATAAAAAGATTGATATTGTTCCCTTTGACATTACAGCAAGAAATCAGGTGGGGCGTTCCATTGAGAAAGAGGATGTAAAAAATATCGCTGCCGCCGCTGCTGACTTATTGGAAAATCAAAGTGCATATGCAGCACAAATTGAAGAATTGAAGAATACATATTTCTACAATCTTGGACACAGCGTCGAGGTCGGCGCAGATTACATTATCAGCCGTCTGACAAAAAAGAAAAAGGCAAAGCCGGAAGCAGAAGTGAAATAAAAAGATTCCCCAGCAAAGGGGGCTCCCGCGCAGCGGGTGGGGGATTATTCTACTATGATTTCGCAGGATCTGCAAAGCGGCAGTATATTTAATACAACCCCTCAGTCTCTACCGCTTCGCTTTGCGACCGCTCCCTTTGCTGGGGGAAGCCTACTTAGTTTGCGCTCTGCAGCTGCCCCCTTATCGAAAGAAAAAAGAGGCATATAGCCTCTTTTTTCTTTATTTATTCTCTAATGTAATAATCCTCTTGTCTTGCGTATGCAATGCATTTTGCAAATCTGTAATATTCTCACGTATTTCTTCATGCTCCTGCTTATTTTGGCTGGTCAGGCTGGTTAATGTCTGGTTCAAGTTTTCTACAGAGCAATTCAGTTTCGTGAGCGTTCTTGACAATTCATAAATCACCTTGCCGATTGCAATGCCCGCTGTTGCAAGAGATATAAATCCTACAACAATCTCCCAAGTCATTCCGCAACCTCTGTCCAACCGTATACGCCAGGTTCCCACACGTTATCGTCTGCGCAGGAAACCCAGTGCTTGTCCCCATGACTTACTTTATCACCGATTTTATATACATCATGTGCGCCGACAGGCTGCGCCCAAGCAGGCCACTCCGCACCGGGATCGCCAATTACCGTCCACAAGGAAGCAGCAGCTTCCGGCGTCCAATCCTGTTCGGATATATGATCCTGCACGCACCGATACAGAATGCCTCTGAATCTGCAAATCTGCCCCCTCTTGTATGTAACAGGAAAATTCCATGCTGCAAATTCCTCTGCATGCTCTGCAATCGTCACATCATCCAGAATCTGTGCCTGTGCAAGCGCTGCAAAAGCAAGGGAAACTGTGTCTTTGATTCTGGGCGCATCCTCCTGCCAAATCAATGTCACGGTAGGTCGTTCCAATGCTTCCCGTCCTTCCACATGATATATTTCTCCATCCAGAACAACGCCCTGCCCTTCTGCTTCATCACAGCTTACATAAACGCCGTTATCCTGCAATTTTACCCACTGCAGCTTTTCTGCTGTGAATTCTTTTCCGTCAATCCATGTATGGTACATTATTTTATCTCTCCTTTTCGTTTAAATACAAAATCCGAAGCAAATGCCCTTGTAGGAAGCGGCGCTTGCCGTGCTGACCGCCCCGGTTGTACCAACGCAAACATAGCCGCCAGTAGTCGAAGTTTTCGGAGACCGCGTCCACCAACTGCTCTTGCTTCCGGACCCGTTTGATAAGTACTTCACACGGCTGGCATCGCTTGTAAAAATCGGATATTTAGTTCCTTCTCCCGCAACAGCCAGATCAGACGAGCCTGTGCACTCTATCACAGAAAACAAGAACAGCGACATATTGTCCGTTCGAATAACCGTGCTTCCACCGCCGGCAGAAGTTTTCTTCTTTACAGGTTTAATAGCCGAACGCAGATTGGAAGGCAATGCATACCACACATTCTGCATCATCCAGTCATACAGACAGGTGCCGATAAAACTGCCACTGTTCGTACCGGAGGTTTCCATATGCTGGGTAGTCTGCAAAAGATTTTTCAATCCGAAGGTAATGCCTGCTTTTCCGGTTCCGGAAGCCAGATCATCATGATTAAAGTCATAAATCTGCAAGGTAGCCGTTCCAAGAGATCCGAGGGAAAGTGTTTTTTCATCTCCCACTTTCCAATATTTGTTTGCCATTCCGGAGGCAGATGCCACTGCAATTTCTTCCCATGTGTTCTCTTCCAGAATATTAAAATAGCCGTGATACAATCCATTCTGACCTGCAGCCGTAAAAGTTTTTGTATAGCCGTCGCAGTGCACTGTACAGGAGCTTCCCGTCTCTATAAAGCCCAAAGTCACTTCCAGACATGCCGGCACAACGTCCGAATGCGTTGCTGCTCCGCCGCCATATACTGTATACGTCTTTCCTGCAAAGTTTGAACCGAACGTCAGCACCATCAGGGTTTTGTTTATATGAGCTGGATTCAGCAGCTGCCATGCAGATCCGTCAAACATCAGAAGCGCCCGCATTCCTCCGGGAATCATTTCCAAGCCCAGGCTGCTGCTCCCGTTATACTGAATAGAATAACTTCCTGTACCGTTCACATTCAGCTTTTTGTCAGATTTGACTGCATATTTAAAATTTACCACTACAATCACGCCGGCTTTCAATTGAAAATCCGCGCTGACACTGACCTCCTTGGTAGTATAGGATGTGTCTGTATAGCACACACCGTAAAATATATCTTTTTTTGTCGCCGCAGTCTGGTTCCACAACGTGCGCTCAGAATCCTGTATCAGAGCAGATGTTCCTCTGCTGTCCAATTGCAGAATCGCCTGTTTCCCATTTTCATTCAATTCCCTGTAAGTTATTGCCATTTATAAAATACCCCTCTCTTATACATAAATATTGTTTTGATTCATTCATATCACCGTTCATCACCAATGCTTCGCCGTCAATAGACAGAATCATCAGCTTCTCTTTTTCCCCATCTATTACAGACTTTATATCCGCACAAAACCGGATCCATCGATTGATATCATCCCACATGGGAGCATACCCATCATATGCCCTGCACTCTTTATAATATGGGTTGACCCATGGAATTTCTTCATTTATTTTGTCTATATTCCGTTCCAGTGCGTTCAGTTTATAGCAAAGTTCCTGAATGTTTGTGTTAAAACCGTCTGGAAAGCTTGCATCTTCCAACTCTGCCGCGCCCTCGCTGTTGAGTTCTCGCTGAATATAATGCAAATTCTCGTTTATCGCATCGGGGATCTGATAATCCCACCGTGCACCAACGGGCAGCATTAACAAATCCTGCCAAACAGAAAGTCCGTTTTCTGCCTCCACAATATCCACAATGCAGGTTCCCATTTTTTCCCCGTCAGGATTATCATCGGACAGTTTTACTGCCGTAATGACTGCACGCCCCCAACCATTCACTGTAATAACGCCGTCATCATTTACACCTGCTATATTCTCATTACTGCTCTTAAAAGTCAGCTTTTCCTTGTTTGCACCCTCCGGATACAGGGAATATATAACTCTGTATTTTTTATTTGTGTCCCCAGTAGCAGCGCTTTTATGTATCTGGATTTTTGGATTGGTAATATGCACGTATTCTATTGAACGTACTACATTTACCGTAACTGATGTTTTCGCCATTCCTCCTTTTGCCGCAGAAATTTCAATTTCACAGCTTCCTTTGGACACACCTTGTATCACACCATCTGTAGAAACAGAAGCTACCTGAGGATTGCTGCTGCTAAACACCAGTTCTTTGCTTTCCACTTCGCTTTCTTCTGATCCGTTTTTTTGATCTCCACCTATAAACTGCAGCACTCTTGTATCGCTGTCGGTACATTTAATTTGAAGTCTGAGCGGTATCGTTTCATTTTCATGTAACTCTATCGGATTGCTGCCATTATATGTTATATTGCCGATATAAACAGGCTGCGTTTTGAAAATCTCCGTTTCTGCCGGACTAACAAGACCATCGTTTGCCACCGCCTGAAATTGTGCTATGTAGTATGTATCCGGCGCAAGACCATCGAACACTTCAATCCCTGTTAAGCTGGTCTTTGACTTGCCGTCCCGTATGGAAAATATGTACTTTTGTATCCCCGACGGATGGCTTGCCTGCATTGTAAGCTTTACAGAATTCTGTCCGATTTCCGTTACTTTCTTACTTGTCAGTATCGGATAAACCTGTGGTTCCAGCAATACCTCTCCAAATGCCTGAAATTTTGTGGCATTTTCTATAAGTAAACTTACAGATAACGAAATTTTCTCCGGATTTATAATTTTATGCTTGACTTTCAGTAATTCCCCACTGTATAATAGTTTTGTATAAGTTCCCTCTGTACCACTGTCGGTAAAAGAGATTTCCGTGAGACATTCTCTTCCGTTTTCTGCATCGACAATCACTTTACCGTTTTTCACGTTCAGCGGAGACTTATACTTGATAAATACAGATCCCATGACCTGGCTTTCGCCTGCTTCTGTATGCCATTCGCAGTATAGTTTTTTATCTTCACTGCCGTCTGTCTGAAAATATCCTCTCGCCATTGCAGATTAGCCTCCTTTCACCAGTTTGTATGTTCCGTCTGCTATGATTTTTTCTCCGTCAAGGTTCAATGTTCGTTGAATGACAAACGCATCCTTCCCGTTGATCAGAACACGGTCCCCAACATTGATGTTTTCATCAATCACTGCTTTGGCATCGTAAAAATCAGTTTGAAAATAATATCTGGAATATAAGTTTGCTAATATCCAGCTTTCTGACTTTCCTCTGTCAATAGCCTTTAAATCAAATTCTTTCTTATAAGTTGTATCAGAACACGCCTTGTTTGCCAGTGAGCTTACACTTTGTTCGTCTTGTTTCTCATCCTTATATTTTATTACAACAGAATAATACGGTTCCTTATATTCCATGCTGTCACCGCTGAACACATCCGTTTCCGGAATGATTTTTGCAGGCGGCGCTTCATCATCCGCAGACGGTGCATCTGCTGCCGCTGCGTCCAACGTTTCTTCTGTAGATCGGATCATAATACCCATCAAGCCAGCCGTTTCTATATACGCACCTGCCGCAAGACAAAGCCTGGTAAGTGCTTCCCGCTTGGTAGTCCCTTTTGCAAAAGAGCATTTCAGTCTGCATTCTCTGATTTCATCCGACACATTCCATATCAATGGTATATTCTCTATTACCTTGTCATCTGATCTCCATATGTAATGTTCAACCCATTCTTCAAATGAGTGATCCAGATATCCTGTGTTGCTTGGCATTTCTAATTTATCCAGTTTTGACAGCACATCGTGCCCCGTAATGGAAACCCTGTGTCCCTGTACTTTGAGTCCCTTCACAAAATGCCTTGCAATCAGCACATCATTGTACAGAATTTCAAAATATTGCTGCTCCTGAAACAATACGTCCGGTTCTGTTACCAGCACAACACTGCTGGTGTTCACCGTTGTCTGATCTGCAACCAAGTTTACACTTTCATTTACAGATACGGAAAAAATTGCGTCTCCTTCGTAAACCACTTCCCGTCCAAACTCAAATCGATACAGACGTGCCCAACGGTTTCCCAAAGACCATTTTTTGAACACAATATTGACACTTACATAATTCTCTACGATTTTGGGGCAGAAAAATATATTCTTATCCGGATAAAATGTTTCCTCTACCTTAACAATTTTTTGAGTATTGACATCTCTTGTGTTCCATGTGATTTTTACTTCTGTTGCGTACTCCTCCTCTATGGGAGAAAAATACAGCGTGATTCCGTCAGATGAGGCTGTGCCTGTACCATTGTCTGAACCTATTTGAATATTTAATTCAGGCCAGTTTTCATTCTCAAAATCCCCCCGACCATCGCACATTGTTCTGCTGACATATCCCAGATTCTCCATTCCCGCAGAGTCCCAGCAACTATATTTATATTGCCTGTCACTGCGCATGTACTGTTCCTCAAAAGATGCCAGACGTGACGGCGCATTATCGGTCTTCAAACCATTCAAATCTGCAAAATAGTGCACATTTTTCTTATATTCCTTGGAGCCTTCTGCTCTTATCACCAATTTGCGTTTATCCACCAATGCGTAATTTTTATATACGACTTTCACGCCCATTGTTCCTACCTCCTTTTCGCGGATTTCGGTACAATCTCAAAAGATAAATCAAACCAGTAGTTTTCATCATTCCGGATAAATCCCAGTGTATCTGATACGCTGGTTATGTATCCCGCAAAGGTATACGTTTCCTGACCGTACGGCATTTCAAACAGATGAAATTCATCCGGTGAGGTGAGAATCTCATAAAGTGCATCATATTCTTCCGGATTGAGTGCCGAAGTTTGCAGCTGCACCGTATAATGATAGAAAGATCCAATTACAGAACGGATCGCCGTTCCCGTTGTTGTGCTGCGCGCGGTTTCTCTGTCCTGTGCAGCAAATTTTCTGGACAAAGCAGTCACGCCCACATCAAATTCTATATTGTCGATTTTAAACATTACCAAGCACCTCCAGTAGATAGGCGGACGCCGCGTTCAGCCCGCACAGTTTCCATCATGTCAAAGAGTACGTTTTCCCGTACCTTTGCCTCTACATTCAGATAGATCGGCTGCTGCGACTGTTCTGCGTTGGCGCGCCGTACTGCATCATATACGCCGCCGGACACCGCGTCTACTATCTGATTGTTGTTCATAACCACGTTCCGGCTTCCGAATGATCCTACAAACTCCGGTCCCGCTTCACGCGCGATGAACAGTTCCCCGTAGCCCGGGATGCCTCCGTCGGCGAGTCCGGGAATTTCAAATTTTAAGTTGAAATCATCTGCTTTTACACCGTGTGTATCTAAACCCGCCATTTTTAAAAAGTTAAATACAGTTTTTGCAACAAGTGCTACTGCCATTCCAACAAGTAACGCGCCTGCACCTATTGCTAATATTTTTGGTGCAGCAGTGCTGGAAGCTGTACCAGCAGTTTTAGTAGCTGCATTTCCTGCTATTAGTGCAGTAGTATGTTCGCCAAATAAAGGAATAGCATTTTGCATTTGTTTTTTCATATTTTCAGCCGCAGTGTAAAGTGTATTGTAATCCTTTATTTTCTCCAAAAGCGTCTCTTTTAATGTTTTTTCCTTTTCGTCTACTTGTCCAACACTGGCAACTACATTGCTATTACTTTCTACAGAAGTATTCCTAACAGAAATTACTGAATCACTTATAATCGTCAAATTATCTGTAAAACCAAGTTTAGCATTTTCAGATGTAGTTAAAAACAACTGCTCAATCTCTAACAGTTGTTCTCCAATTTCTGCTTTTTTCGTCTCCAATTCAGTAAGTATATTCGAAAAGGTATTAGCAAAAGCAAGTTGAACATTTGAGAGTGCAATAAGTAAATATGCTTCAATAGCAAGCGCAGTTTCTGCAAACTTCAAGTTAAGCACATCTGCCTGCATTATAAAGTTTTCATTGATAGCTGCAAATGTGACAATTGCATTTTCTGAAAAAATTGCAAGCGCCTCACTGCCGATTATTTGCATCTCCTGAATTTTTGTAGTAATATTAAGAATAGATGCACCTACGCTCTCGCTCATTGCAACAGCGCCAGTACTAAATGCTGTTGTTAATGCAGCAGCCGCAGTATCTGCCATTGTTTGCAATGATACTGCTAAAGCGTCTATTTGTGTGATAAAGTTAGCACTGAATGTTAGTGCTGAATTGGCTGCAGCCTGATCAAACTGCGCCAATCCTTCTATTGATTTTGCTGGATCAAAATAATTTGTTTCCATATTTTCTCCTTTCTATAATTTCATTTTTATGGAGTTTTTAAATTATGAGTAAGAAACCTATCCATTGGCGTTCAATACGAAATTGGGGAATGCTCATCGGGTCAGTGATCATTGCCATTTTAATTATCTTTTGTTTGGCATATCCTAATTCTTCATTTGCACTTACTCTTGCTAAAATAAATAGAGCACCAATAAATTTTTCAGATTTTTTTTATGTGCCTATTTTCTGTTTTTTATGGAATATATTTTTTATTATAACTGAAAAAGCTTGGGATAATTCATTTGCTACAAAAAAAGCTCAGTATGAAGCAACCATACCTACATTGCAAATTTGGGCAAAAATTGTTTTTAAAAATTCTGCTACAAGTTCTTATAAACCCGAAATAGTAGATTATGTTTACGTCTATGACGTTCTCTCCATAACGTTTGAAACGCAAGACGGAAAGCGACTGGTATTCCCGGTTACCCAAGAGCAATACGGTCTTTATTTGGAAAATGATACTGGTATTCTAACTTACAAAGTAGTCGAGGGAAAACTAATCTTCATAGACTTTGAACGACAAATCTAACCATCCAATGAACCCAATCTCTTTTCATCTCCTCCTTTCATTCAAAAACTTACGTGATATGTAAAGAGTGAAATAGAACTTTATTTTTGGCCAGAGGTGGCCAAGGCAACTGTCCGGCTTTGTGCCGAACCCCTCCCTTGGGCATCTCTGTCGCTATATGGAACAACGTGTTTCGTATAGATCTTTTGTACCAAGCACCTCCAGTAGATAGGCGGACGCCGCGTTCAGCCCGCACAGTTTCCATCATGTCAAAGAGCACGTTTTCCCGCACCTTTGCCTCTACATTCAGATAGATCGGCTGCTGCGACTGCTCTGCGTTGGCGCGACGCACCGCATCATAAACGCCGCCGGACACCGCGTCTACTATCTGATTGTTGTTCATAACAACATTCCGGCTTCCGAAGGATCCTACAAATTCCGGTCCCGCTTCCCGCGCGATAAACAGTTCCCCGTAGCCCGGGATGCCTCCGTCGGCGTAGGAATACGTAGTGTGGGGTTCTGACTTAATAGCATGTTGTACTAGTGCCGTTGCAACTAATATCCCTGCAGCAGCTGCAATTCCCGCACCAACTCCAGTCAATTTAAGTATATCAGGCATTGCTTGAAGGACTAATCCTGCTTCTGCAACTAAAAGCCCTGTTATTGCAATAGCATTAGATAAGGTTGCTAGTTCATTTCCGTACTGGGCAAGTTTATTCGCATCTTTTGCTACATTTAGTGATTCTTTTTCAAATTTTGTAGGTTGATCATCGGTAAGCTCTTTTATTACACTATCAAAAAACTCAGAAGTAGTCCAATCTTTAATTTCTTCTAATATCTCTAATATTTCTCCTATTTTATCGTAAATATCATCTCCAATCTTTGATAAGCTTTCCATCTTAGGATCAATGTGTTCTTTTTTTAAAACGTTAAACTCTGAAACAGTCGTTTCTCGCTGCAATGCAAAATATGTTGCAACATCTTTCAGTAAAATGGTACGCAGTGATTCAAAATTGCCATCTTGTTTTGTAAAATGTTCATTTAACTTTTCGATTAAAGTGTTTACCAATCCTTGAGACAATTCATTTCTGATTGCATTTGACTCCACTAAATATGCAGTTAAGCCTTCCATCAGCATTGACAATAACTCATTGCTTCCCGCAAAAGATTCTGTCAGCATAGTTGTCAATGTTTCCATTGTTAACTGAAACAATTCATCCTTTGCCGCAAATGCTTCTGTTAGATACTCCTTCATCCCCTCTGCTAACGCCGTAATGGATTCGTTTTGCAAGGTAAAATTATCTATGATATTCGTATTTAGCGTTTCCATCTGCGTCAGCATATCCCACTCCAAAAGCGCTTGCATGGTTTCCTGCTGTACCGCAAACGCTTCCGACAGCTGGGCAGTCAATAGCTCAAACTGTCCGGGCAAATTCCACTCTGATATGCTTTGTGCCACCTGACTTGTTGCAGCATTTGCTTCCATATTGGTTTTGGATATTCCTTCCAATGCTGGCATCCATGCAGACATTGCACTGAGTAAATGTCCAAACTCTATTTTTATTATTTCTGCTGTGTATTCTGTCATATTTCTTCCTCCTTTTTTACTTTTGTTTTTCCTTTTGGTATATTTACCATAAAATATTTTATCTACGAGAGTAACATTATGAATAAAACTAAAATTCGAGGGTTCAAAATCTTTCTATTTATAACAATATTTTGCGTAATTACAGTATTTTTTCTATACGGTAATCTTTTTTTTCAAAATAAAAGTTCGCCTAATTCATCTCCTTTAACTATAACAGAATTTAATGAAATCTTTGAAAATGATAACTTTAAAGTTTCATTTACAGAAATACATGCATATAAAAATACTCTTAACCCTGAGAAAGGCGACTTTAAAATCTGTGCGAACTATACCGTTGAAAATACTTTCAATAGATCATGGTCTATCGGATTTGATAATTTAAATGTCTACGCTGATAATATTGCAGTAGATAGTTCATCTTCTTATGCGACTATAGCACCTGGAAAAAAAGCAAATTTAAAATGCATAACATACGCTTTTGAAGATACTAAACAAATTGAATTTTATCTTAATGATCCAAGAACTTTTGAGCATATAGTTACTTTTCAATTTGATCTTCCACCTATAGAAGAAATAGAATTCCTGCAATCATAACAGATCTCCTAAAACTGCGTCCACGCGCAACCTCTCTTTTCATCTCCTCCTTTCGTCAATAAACTTACGTGATATGTAAAGAGTGAAATAGAATTATATTTTTGGCCAGAGGTGGCCAAGGCAACT
>CASTST010000018.1 GCA_949451655.1 uncultured Eubacteriales bacterium
ATAGTCAGACCACTGTTTCACCTCTGCCAGACACAGTCTGAACTGGAGCGAGTCATACGCAGTGACATCACCATCCGCATCCATGTCCGCAGAATTCCGGTTTACAGATGCTCCTTCCACATCTGCCAGATAACGAACCACTTCAAATGCGTCCACGGCATCTGTGTACCCATCGCCGTTCACATCGCCCAGTGTGAAAGTGTCATCTACTTGGATGTACTGGGCCGCAGCTCCGATACTGAACGTTCCCGCCAGCATGGAGAGCAACAGCAAAATAGATAATACTCTTTTCATTTGCCTTCTCCTTGTAATATTAGACCAGTCTAATATGATTTTTACACTTTATTGTATCATATTGTTTATACTTTATCAAGTATTTTTTAATTTTTTGTATAAAATAACAGGCAAACAAAAAGTCCGTCTTTAACAGACGGACTTTTTACAATTTATAAATTAAGAAGCAGGATATCTGCTGACGCCGGAACGTTCCGCCCCATAAATCTGAAACATGGGATCTTCCTCATAGCTGATTGCAGCAGGCAATCCATATTGTTCACTGGGGAAAACCGGGATGTCATTCTCTTTAATATAATTGTACATAGCATCGTAACGCTCCATATACAGCTGACGAAGTTCTTCATTATCTGTATTGTTCTTATAATACCGATGATGCACACAGGTCAGTCCCAGGAAATCGCAACATGCAAGCAGCGTATCAATTTTCGTGCGTTGCGCATCTGTATTTGCTTTATCGCGCGCTGTTACCAGCAGTGCACGCATTTCCTCATAATTATCATCAATATATTTATAATCGAACATCTGACGCGGACGATCCAAGCTGCCGTTCCGGAAGCATCCGGCACGGTCGCCTGCTTCGTTCTGCATCATAATATATTGGAACAGCTCATTATATCCGTCCCCGTAATATATACGCAGATACTCCCGCATAATGTCATAAAACTCATCTTCCGTCATATCGGGATCCGCAATCACGCGAGAGGCAAGATACTCTTTCAACGCTTCAAAGTTATTATAAATATCATCGCTTTCAAAATACAGCCCCGTGACACCGCATTCATTCACGAGCCATTTATAATCCTCATAAATATTGACGATATTCGGACTTCCCACCAGCCAGTAACTGTAAGTACAGGGGTAATACCAGTACCACAGTTCTGCACCGGTTTGTGCGCAAATTTCTCCCCAAGCTTTCAACGCTTTTTCATCATAGTTGTTGTTTTCGCCTTTCAAGGTTACGTTGTCGCCGCAGCCGCCGGTTCCAAGAATATGATTGTTGCAGCCACTTCCACAGAACATAACTACCAGATTTTTATCCGGGAAAATTGTTTGCGGGATCGTATGATCATACTCTATGAAATAAATCCGCATACCGGGATAATATTCCTGAATATCAGCCGCAGCACGGTTTGCCATATAAACGCTTCCGCCGGCATAACCGTCTGTTTCATATAACATGGAGCAATTTTCACATTTGCAGAAATAATCCGTGCTGTCGCAGATTGAGAAGGACAGCAACGACGTTTCCGGTCGGAACACCTGGTCTTTCTTAGGACGTTCTTCAAACAAATATTTACTGTACAAAACCAGTCCGGTAAACAGTTGCTCGTATACCTCATCACTGGTAAAGCAAGGCTGCCAGTGCAGTTCATCCACCTTGGTACCGTTTTCATAACGCTCCAACAAAGTAGGCGCATCTTCCGGACCTGTATACATCTGATAATAGCCCTGGAAAGAATGCGCATGGAATCCATGAGTCCCCGTCAACGTTCCATACTTTTCACCTTCATATGCAGATAGCTGATGTCCGTTATTCCGACGCGGGAAATAATATTGCAACGCATTGGGAATGCCGAACGTGCCGCCCCGCACCATGCGGAAATGCATAAGCGGTTCACGCTGTACATACAAACCTTCGGGAATATCAACCATGCGATTTTTATAAATCAGTGTTGCATCTCCACTGTAAAAAAGAAAACCTAAATATTCTTCCAAAATATCATATGTTGCATACATACAGCCGCGGCGGGTTCCGTAAATGTTCATCTGTCCGTTTGTTACATTGTAAATATACTCTTCAAGCCCCAATTCACTCTCATGCAAATCTTCCTGATGGAACGCAATCGCATTTTCTGTTGTCTTTTCTCCGAAAACGATGTCCGGTTCAAATCCTGTTGCAACCCAAATATATCTTTGCAGCACCTGTGCGCTGTAATATGCGTTGCTTGTATCTGGATTTGTGTCCGCTGGAACAACGATACAGTATGTATTGATGGGGTTTCCCGCAATGGTGAGATTATACAGCGCCTGCCCGTAGCCTTCCGTAATCTCATAGTCAGACCACTGTTTCACCTCTGCCAGGCACAACCTGAACTGAAGCGAGTCAAATGCAGTAACATCGCCGTCCGCATCCATGTCCGCAGCATTCCGATCAAGGGACGCTCCATCCACATCTGCCAAATAACGAACAACATCAAATGCATCTACAGCGTCCACATATCCGTCGCCGTTTACATCGCCCAGGGTGAAGGTTTGATCTATCACATATTCCTGTGCCGCTGCACCAACACCAAGCATTCCGGCAAGCATTCCGAGCAAAAGTACTGCTGAAATAATCTTTTTCATTTGTCTACTCCTAATTACAATGCAGTATTAACAATCTATTCAAATAATATCATAATATACATAAAGTGTCAATAATATTTTTCTTTTTTGTGCATTTTGCAATCAATACGAAATTCTGCAAAATGTTTCTATATATCAACATTTGTAAAAAACATGGATAGTATTACTCAAACAATCCCTCCGACTCGGTCGCTACGCTTGAGCGAACCACCTTCCTTTACTGGAGGAGGTTTTTATAAAGTGCAGCTTACGCCGGACTATTTCATTTTATGCCAGGGTGGCATATAAAATTTGACGTAGTCTACAACAGCGAGCCTTCTCCCAATGGAACTGCATAGCAGATTCTCACATGGGAATCACAGGCAGTGCCGACGCCCCACCCAACAAAGGAATCTGTCTCAAAACATAAATTATAAAGGCCCCTTGTGCGGGGATTCGTTTTCGAATCCCTAGGGCATCCCGCGTAGCGGGTGAGGGATTGTTATACAAGTGTTTTGCAGAATCGGTAAATCGATTGTCATTTTACTAGCCCCTCACCTCTCTATGGAACCGCGCAGCGGATCCTCACATGGGAAGGTCTATATGAATAGAAACCATACCTAAAAAGAGAGATTTCTGCACGCAACAGAATACAAAAAAAGGAACCCGCAGGTTCCTTTTTTCTCTTAATAAGAATCAATTGTTCTCTTGTTTCCGCCTTTATAGTCACGGTCCAAAGTCAAGATACCGTTATCCATGCGGAAAATACGGTCAGCCATTTCTGCAATCGCAAGGTCGTGGGTTACCATCAGCAAAGTCTGTCCTCTGGTTTCACGAATCTTGAGAAGCAGCTTCAGCACCTCGTCCGCATTGGTACGGTCCAAGTTACCGGTCGGCTCGTCTGCAAACAGAATCTGCGGATTGTTAATCAGTGCACGGGCAATTGCTACTCTCTGGCACTGACCGCCTGACAACTCGCTAGGCAAATGGTGCAGACGTTCACTAAGTCCCAAATGCTCAACCAGTTCACGAAGAGACTCCTGATAGGACATATCGGGTTTATTACACATTACTGTAGGCAGCAGGATATTTTCCAATGCTGTAAACTGAGGGATCAAATTGTGCCTCTGATAGATGAAGCCCATATTTTCTCCTCTGAAACGTCCCAACTGGTCAGCACCCATCTTGGTGATTTCTGTATCATCTACAATAATACGTCCGGCATTTGCCCGGTCAAGACCGGCACAAATATGCAGGAAGGTAGATTTACCGGAACCGGAGGAACCGATAATCGCCACGAATTCGCCTTTTTCTATTTTAATATTTGCGCGGTTTACCGCTGTAATCACAGATTCAGACTGTCTGTACTGCTTGATAACACTTTCGGCTTGCAGCATATATTCTGTATTGGTAGCCATTTATGTATCCTTTCCTGGCAGCATTGCTGCCCAATCATATGGTTAAAATAAGTATTCCGGGAAGCCGGTCATCATTCATCGTGTTCAACACCGCTACCGCCGTTTTCCAGCGAATAACGGTTTTTGAAGTAACTTCTGTAAGGCAGGTATGCGGAGAAGAAACCACAAGCCACAGACATTATCACAGAGATAACCAAAGCATACCAAGGCATGTAGAAGGTATACCGCACATATTCCTGAGAGAAGTTCGGAACGATTACATTGTAAGCGTAGAACATCAAATAGCTTCCCAGATAACTGAGCGCGATACTGACAATCAGAGACATGACCGCCATACTAAGACCGCCAAGCAGATAGATAATCCGAATGTCGCTTCCGTTTGCACCCAAAGACTGAATAACATTGAATTCCTTCTCGCGCTTAAAGTAGTACAGCGTTTGAGAGAAGAACCAGATGATCGGTGAAATACAAAGAATGAGAATAGAAATTGCAATGTACAACTCGTTGTAGTGTTCGTCTTTCTTGATGTTGTTTTCTGCCAGTGTGTTCATATTCTTAACAGACACTGCACCCACATCGCCTTCATTGTCTTCAATAAGCATGGTACGCATTTCATTTTCTATGAAAGTGATATGCTCATCGTCCAAGTCCGGATTTGTATAAAGGTTGAGTTTTGTTACAGTAGGAGCTCTGCCGGTAACAGCCTGATATGTATCGTTCAGCATATAAACAGGCACACTTCCGGAAGGGATATCCTTGATTACTGCACAAACTTCCAGATCGGTGTAAGTATACTCATAGTTTTTGATCTGACGGCGAAGCAACGATTTACCGCTCAGGTTGGAATCAACCGCGGTTACCGCACTTTTGTAAGTACTTACCGCAATTTTGTCGCCCACATCAAATTTATATGTTTTGATGTTACTCTTGGAATCGCCAACAATGACATACTGCGTGTCCTTGTTGCTTTCCAGAATTTTTTCCACATCGCCCTCAATGGTATACTGCGATAAGAAGTTGAACAAATCTTCATAGTTATTCGGATCCACTGCTTTATACAGCACATCATTTGTTACTTTGTAACTGCCTTCTCCCTGATACGGTGAGTACGCATCCTTGGTTCTGTAAACAAAGAAGCCGGAAGCAAAAGCTTTTACATCCTTTTTATTAACAAGCATAAAGGAATTGATATACTTTGCTTCTGTGACAGGGCTTTGCGCCACATCCAGATCTCCATCGGTAGGCGTTGCATTACCGGTTGTTTCAATGCCGTTCAGAGCCTTGAAATCCTCGTCAAAATCGTCGCCGTATTCCTTCAGGAAGGACTCGTTCAATTCATTCAGATCTTTACTAAGGGCGGAATTATAGGAAATGTATGTATTCTCCAGATCCAATTCCATCTGATACTGCGCCCGGGGATAATCCAAATCTGTAGTATAAATATTTGCCAGGTACAAACCGCAGATAAACAATGCGCAGAATATAATTGCCGTAGTCAGCAGCTGAATATTATATTTTCTGAAACGCCAGATCGAATACAATTCATACTGCAGCGGGAATTTTTTACCCAGCAGATTGAAGGACTTTCTCGGGGAGCTTACCAAGTTGGAGTTGTCTTCTGTAATAATCAAAGACATAGGCTGGCGCATGGACGTGATACGCATCGGCATAAACACGGACGCCAGCACAACCAGAAGGCTGAACACAAACACCTGCAGGAACACCAGCGCTGAGAATGCAAAGGTAAACCCGGACGGTGCATAAATGAAATATACGATAGCGGTAGACGCAACCACAGCCGGGATATACGTTACCAGCATGATCACGAACAGTTCCCAGAACGCCGTACCAAACAGCATTTTGAAATCTGCACCGAACGTCATATATACACCATAAGTAAACTTGTATTGGTTCATACGGATGTTGTAAATCGACATCAGCAGGAACACAGAGAGAACAATCAGCAGCAGCGTAATAATCCAGAATGTATTATTGTTGCTCGCCACTCTGTCGCTGTATTCCAGAAGAAGCGTTGCGTCTTCCTGATAGTTCTTATATGAGTACCCTTCTATATTGGAAAGAACCGACAAATAATCCGCTTCAAACTGCTTGGCATAGCTTTGCACAAGAGTGTCGCTGGCTCCTTCCTTACCAAAGCGCAGGTAAACGTCATATACTTCCTTTTCATCTTTGGCATTGACACGCTTGTCATAATCCACAATGACATACAATTGCTTCAGCTCGTCAAACGTACCACGATCTGCATTTTTGTAATCCTTCAGATAGTTGTACTGACTCAGCGTCAGGTTACGAATCACATAGTGATAGTCGTACTCCTCCTTGATCTGCTGAAATGCCACGGAATTGTTGTTGGTGGCGGAAATCGCCATCATTCCGTACAGCAACTGCACGATAAAAATTGCCGCGAAAAAAACGCAATACTGCTTAAAATTGAAAAATACACTTTTCCATGCGATTTTAATATTTCGCGTAAGGTATTCCCAGATCCGTTCTAGCATCGCACTGCGGAGCTGCAATGAACTACAGCACCATCCTCCTTTGAAAGTTTCCGCGCCCCGCGCGGAGAAAGACGCAGATAGGCATACTACCCCCTATCTACTTATTCTTTTTGTATTATAGCATTTTTTTCTGAAAAATGTAGTATATTTTATGAACAAAATATAACAAGTTTATTGCTATCTTTTCTACAAACCCAATATTTTTATTGATTTACAACAAAAAATCTTCCTTTTATTTATCTTTTTATACGTAAAATTCATCATTTAGTACAAAATACTTTGTTAAAATTCAACAGCATTTTTTACGGATATTTGACAGATTCTGCACATATGCATTTGCAGAAAATGCTTTTACACTGCCAAAACAGGAAAATTCCTCTAAAGAAGCAACTTTTTACAATATTCTAACAGAATTCTCTTGACCGCGCAAGGGTTCTGATATAAAATAGAAGGAAGAAACAGTAAAAATGTTATTTGTGTCCACAGGACACAAAATCTGAGAGAACAGGTTTGCCTATGCTTCCATTTAAAAAAAATGAAAAATATGCTTCCATAGCATTCTACGCTTTTCTTACAATCACTGCGGCGGCAGCGGTATTTTTATGTATATATAATTTTAAGGAAGTAATAAAAACAATCAAAACAATTTTTGCCCTGCTGTCCCCCTTTACATACGGTTTTATCGTCGCGTACCTGTGCAATCCGATTATGTGTTTTTATGAGCGAACAATATTGTCCTTTAAAAAAGCAAAACGCAATATGCACGCTGTACGCCGCGCCCTCTCCCTGATCCTTACCCTGCTCACCGCAATCGCCGTAATCTCCGTAATCCTTTACGCTATAGTCCCGCAGGTTGCGCAAAGCTTTGAGGATCTGGGGAGCCAAATGAACATTTACATTGAAAATGTGCAAACCTTTGCAGACGATCTGGTGCGGGAGCATTCCGGCAAAATTCTCGGAGAACAGCACGACACGCTGGCGTCTCTTCTGGCAGAATACAACATATCCCTGAATATTAAGGATCTGTTCACACAGTATTACACACTGATCCAAAGCGGCGCAAACTACGTCATCAGCTACGGCGGTGCATTGATTGGAGAAGTCAAAAACTTTGTCATTGGCGTAATCCTCGCCCTCTATTTTCTCTATTCCAAAGAGAAGCTATGTGCCCAACTCAAAAAAATCCTGTCCGCTCTGTTCAAACGCAGAACCTATTTGAACACCGTGCGGCTGGCACGATTCACCCACGAAACATTTGGTGGCTTTATCGTCGGTAAGTTGCTGGATTCCTTCATTATTGGATTGCTGTCCCTGCTGGTATTCTGGTTGTGTAATATTCCCTATTATCCGCTGCTAAGCGTAATTGTAGGCATAACCAATATTGTTCCGTTCTTCGGTCCGATTATAGGCGGATTCATCTGCTGCCTGCTGATTCTGATTGTTGCACCGGCAGACTTCCTTTGGGTTCTGATTATTGTTGTGGCAATTCAGCAAATTGACGGCAACATTCTGGGACCGAAAATTCTGGGAAATTCCATTGGCATCAGCTCCTTATGGGTTATTATCTCTATCACAGCAGCAGGCAGTCTTTTCGGATTTGCCGGTATGGTGCTGGGGGTTCCCGTAACAGCAGTGCTGTATGTACTGTTCAAACAGTTTATAGAAAATCGGCTGCGGCATAAAAACGCACCGGTACATACAGAATTTTACAAAACAGATCCTCCATACAGCGATGTATTGGATCCGGGCGTAGTGTTTATTGATAAAGATACTCCCGTACCGGAATTGACGCGAGAGGATGACATTCCCGACCCCGAACCAAAACAAAAGAAATCGGGAACAGAAATCCTGAAAAAAGCGATTAAAAAAACAGAAAAGAAAGTTTACGGCAGAAAACGCAAGAAATAAATGGGAAAGGCATCATAAAAATATGAAAAAATTATTTACATCAGAATCTGTTACCGAAGGGCATCCCGATAAAATCTGCGATATGATTTCAGACGCAGTGCTTGATTCCATCCTCCAACAGGATCCGGCGGCACGGGTAGCATGCGAAACCTTTGCAACAACCGGTCTTGTTAATGTAATGGGGGAAATCACCACATCGGCATACGTAGATATTCCTTCAATTGTTCGGGAAACGATTCGCAGCATCGGTTACGACCGGGCAAAATACGGCTTTGACTGCGACACCTGCGGCGTGCTCAGCTCTATCCACGAACAGTCTCCCGATATTGCAATGGGCGTGGACAAATCGCTTGAATCCAAGGCAGGTGAAGATGCTTCCGGTACAGGTGCGGGCGATCAGGGCATGATGTTTGGTTATGCATGCGATGAAACGCCGGAGCTTATGCCGCTGCCTATTTCTCTGGCACACAAAATGGCAAAGCAGCTGACGCAGGTACGCAAGGAGGGTACACTTCCCTATCTCCGTCCGGACGGAAAAACGCAAGTCACTGTAGAATATGACGGAGACAAGCCCGTTCGCCTGGATACAATTGTTGTTTCCACCCAGCATGATCCGGAGATTTCTCTGGAAACCATTCGCAGAGATATTGAAGCATATGTAATCCGTCCGATCGCAGGCAATATGATGGACGAAAACACAATCATTCACATCAATCCCACCGGTCGGTTTGTTGTAGGCGGACCTGCCGGCGATACCGGACTGACCGGGCGCAAAATCATTGTAGACACCTATGGCGGATATGCGCGTCACGGCGGCGGCGCATTTTCCGGCAAGGATCCCACCAAGGTTGACCGGAGCGCCGCATATCTTGCCCGCTATATTGCCAAAAACATCGTAGCAGCAGGCGCAGCAAAAAAATGCGAGGTGCAGCTGGCATACGCAATTGGCGTTGCAAAGCCGGTATCCCTGATGGTTGATACTTTCGGCACGGGACTTGTGAGCGACGAGGCAATAGCAGAGTATCTTATTCAAAATCTGGACATGCGCCCCGATGCAATTATCCGGCGGTTCAACTTGCTGCGTCCTATTTACAAAGCTCTGGCTGCATATGGACACATGGGCAGAGAGGATCTGGACGCTCCCTGGGAAAAAACAGATCTTGCAGAGAGTATCCGGACGGGGCTCGGGCTTTAACGTCTGTCCTAATTATATTCACATATCACTAAAAAAGAACTGTGAAACAGCGTCTCCTGTAAGAGAGACGCTGTTTTTCTGAAAAGGACTTTGCAGGGTCTTTTCACTGTCCCACCGTAAGAACACAGCATATACTGTAGGCATACGGAGTAACCACTCCCGAATTTAATAACCCGCTTTCAATGAAGCGTCAAGACAAGGGGGATCCATATGCTGCAATTGATTGGGGAAATCTTTATATCAATTTTTTTCGTTTTTGGCCTCTACTGTGCCGCACTGGAGATCTGGCGCTCTGTCGTCAGACGAATCCGACGCAGAAAAATGCCCCATGAAGAAATTGACATTTCCCTGCAAAACTCGTATAATAAAGATACTACATCCATAAAAAAACAGTAAATTGGAAAGGAGCCTGCGGATTTTATGCAGCAACATCATAATACCGAACCGGAAACAATCCAAGGTACCGTAGGCTCCGTGATATACAGTTCTCAGGACAGCGGTTACACCGTATGCGAGGTCGAAGGAGAGGACGGGCTTCCCGTAGTAATCGTAGGCACCCTTCCCTATATTGGAGAGGGCGATATTATCTGCGCCACCGGAAAATGGACAACCCATCCTACCTACGGCAGGCAATTCCGTGTGGAAACCTACGAAAAACAATTTCCAACCACTAAAGCGGAAATTTTACGGTACCTGTCCTCCGGCGCTATAGCAGGCATTGGTCCCAAAACAGCCGCGCGTATCGTGGAAAAATTTGAAGAAGACACATTTGAGGTGCTGGAATTCCATCCGGAATGGCTGGCTGAACTTCCCGGCATCAGTCGGCAGAAAGCAGACAAAATGTCGGAAAGCTTTATTGAAAAATCCGGTGCCCGTAACGTAATGATGTTCTGTGCGGACTTTTTCGGCACTTCCACATCTATGAAAATTTATAAAAAATGGGGCGGACGTGCAATCGAAATGATTCGTTCCAATCCATATCGCCTGTGCGATTCCTTCAGCGGAATCGGATTTCGCCGTGCAGACGCAATCGCCCAAACCTGCGGCATCGCAGCAGACAGCGACGAGCGCATTGCCGGCGGTCTGACGCATATTTTAACCACTGCTGCCTTTGGGAGCGGACATACCTGCCTGCAGCGTGGTACACTGATTCAGGAAACCGCACAGCTTTTATCCGTAGCAGATGATCTGGTTTCTATAAGGCTGGACAAGCTGTTGCAGCTTGGAAAGCTCTTTTGCGAAACCCGGGAGGAAATTCCCTATATCTACCTGCCCCGTTATCACAGTGCGGAGGTATACTGTGCTTCCAAGCTGATTCAACTGCATGTACAATGTCCTAAAATTGATTCTGCAGATATTAGCGCGTTTATTGACCGCACGGAGCGTTTGTCCGGTATCCGATATGCGAAAGAACAGCGGCAAGCACTCACCGCCGCCCTTGACCGGGGTGTTCTTATATTAACAGGCGGACCGGGCACAGGGAAAACAACCATTATCAAAGGTCTAATCTCGATTTTTTCCGCATTGGATATGGATATTGCACTGGCTGCGCCTACAGGACGGGCTGCAAAGCGAATGAGCGAAGCAACCGGATGCGAAGCAAAAACAATCCACCGCCTGCTGGAAATGGAACATAATGACAACACCGATCCCCTGTTTGCACGGAACGCCTCCAATTATCTGGATGAAGACGTAATCATCATAGACGAATCTTCTATGATTGATATTCTTCTGCTGGAAGCTTTGCTACGTGCCGTCAAACCCGGTGCACGTGTGATCTTTATCGGAGATGTAGACCAGCTTCCGTCGGTAGGCGCCGGAAATGTTTTGGCAGATTTGATCGACTGCGATTGCTTTTCTACAGTACGTCTCACTGAAATCTTCCGGCAGGACAGCGAAAGCATGATTATTCTGAATGCGCATGCCATCAATGAAGGACGCATACCGGATATTAGCAACCATGCGTCAGACTTCTTCTTTCTTTCCCGGGACACAGACGCTTCTATTGCAAATACTGTTGCCGATCTGGTAAAGAATCGACTGCCGAAAGCTTACGGAACAGATTTCGCCGCCGGGATCCAGGTAATCACACCTTCCAGAAAAGGCGCGGCAGGTACAGAAGAATTGAATCTTCTGATGCAGAGCATACTGAACCCGCCTGCACCGGAAAAATCCCAGCGCGGCGCCCACGGAGTCGTATTTCGGGATGGGGACCGGGTTATGCAGATCAAAAACAACTATTCCGTAGAATGGATAAAAGAAGGGTTGGAAGGGCTTGGAATTTTCAATGGCGACATTGGAGAAATAGATTCCATAGACGCATCCGCGGAAACAATGCTGATTGATTTTGACGGTCGCATGACCGATTATGCATTTTCCCAATTGGAAGAATTGGAGCATGCATATGCGATTACCGTCCACAAAAGTCAGGGCAGCGAATATCCTGTTGTCATCCTGCCGCTGTATAATTGCGCGCCTATGCTGCTGACCAGAAATCTTTTGTACACCGCTGTCACGCGAGCCTCCAAAATGGTTATTTTGGTTGGTCGCAAAAGCGTGCTTACCACTATGGTTGAAAATGACCGGCACGCTGCCCGGTACACCGGACTGAAACACTTTCTGAAAGGATAGAGGAGGTATGCGGGAACATCATTTTACTCTTGCTTTGAGCAGGATTGCCTCATTTGTGCTGCGTCTGGTGTGTGTGCCAAAATGCATTGTCTGCGGAGAGGTTTTGGAAAAAGAAGGAGAAATCTGTCCGGATTGCCTTGCAATCTGGAAGGAAGCCCGCGGGGTGCGCTGCCCCAAGTGTCATAAAACTGCGGTCGCATGCAGCTGCCGCCCCCGTTCCATGTTTTCAACAGATCCGATTCGTAAGCGCCCGATGCTGTCGCTGATCTTTTTAGGCAGACCTGGCAGTAAAGAAATTGAGGATAAACTGACCAGAATTATTGTGTATAAGACCAAACGCAGCGAAGATCGCAGCGCCGCAAATTTCTGCGCAAGAGAACTTTCACTATCCACACTACGTTTTCTTTATCAGTCCGGCGAAAATCCCCGTGACTGGATTCTTACATATCCGCCCGGCGCGGCACAGCGCATACGGAAATACGGCTTTGATCAAAGCCGGCAGCTAACAAAGAAAATATCGAAATATACTGGCATTCCCTGGATATCCTGTTTCAAAAGAACCGGACATACCATGCAGAAAACATTAAACTCCATGGAACGGTGCATCAATGCGGAAAAATCCTATACTTTACACGGCTATGACCCTGCGGGCAAAAGATTTTTGCTCATAGACGATGTTATCACCACCGGTGCCACTATAAACGCATGTGCCCGTCTGCTGCAGGAAGCTGGTGCCGAAAATGTTTTCCCGATTTCCATTGCAAGAACCAAACGAATAAGCGGAGCGGTACGGCGTACACCCGCAAGCCGACCTTGGTTTATGTGCCATACGAAGAAGTAGATAAGCTTCATATGCATCCCACGCGAGAATCCGCTGCACAATTCCATAGAAAGGTAGCGCGGCGTATTCTATCAAAATCTTCAAGCCTCCCTTGTGTAAAGAGAGAGGGCACGGCGCAAGCTATTAAAATTTTCAAAGCTTTCCCTGTGCAAGGAGAGATGGCGCGGCGCAAGCTATTAAAATTTTCAAAGCCTCCCCTGTGCAAGGGGAGGTGGGTTTTGCGTAGCAAAACTCGGAGGGGTTGTTTAGGTAAACTACCGATTTACTGATCCTGCTAAACGATAGCTTAACAATCCCCCACCCGCTTCGCGGGATGCCCTAGGGATTCGAAAACGAATCCCGCACAAGGGGGCTTTTTTGATTTATGTTTTGCGGCCCCCTTTGCACAAAGGGGACCTTTTTTTGATTTACGGCAGTTTCCTATGCTGGGGGAGATTTTTTATTGAAGTCTCGTTGATCGTTTCCAATCCCCGAACGCCTTAGAAAATATCTTCCAACTTTATATAAATGAAAAACACCCACGGAATATCCGTGGGTGTTTTCTTACTTGATTACCTATTCTCACTGGGGCAGTGCCGCAAGCGCTTCCTCAATTCCGCGAAGCTGTGCCTTATATTTGTCCAGTTTTGCCTGCTCTGCCGCAACGACTGCTGCCGGTGCTTTTGCAGTAAATCCCTCGTTGGAAAGTTTGCCTTCACAGCGCTTGATCTCGCCTGTCATTTTGGCCTTTTCCCCTTCCAAACGCTTTCTCTCTGCTGCAAAATCCACCATATCTGCCAAAGGAATATATATTGTCGCACTGTCTGTGACAATGCGCACTGCACTGTCATCTGCATACGTATCAGTAACAGTGACGCTGGCAGCCGATGCAAGGCGGGCAAAAAACGGATGACTGCCCGGTCCGAACGCATTTTTGTCAGCAGTTACAATATACACTGCCGCTTTCCGGGACGGCGGAACCTGCATCTCAGCACGGCGTGCACGAATCGCCTGAATTGCTCCAATCACCTTGTTCATAGCAGCCGCGTCTTCGGAAAAGTCAGGTACCTCTTCACCGGTAGGATATGCCTGAATCATGATACTTTCCGTAACGCCCGGCAATCCGCTGTAAATCTCCTCCGTGATAAAGGGCATAAAGGGATGCAGCAGACGCAGTATACCGGACAGAACCCATGCCAGTACATTTTGTGCTGTCTTTGACCGGGCAGGATCATCGCCGGATACAGAGGGCTTGGAAAGTTCTATATACCAGTCACAGTACTCATCCCAAATGAAATCATATAACGTTGACAGTGCAATGCCAATTTCATACCGCTCCAGATTCAAATTGACATTCCTTGCCGCTGCATTGAATCGCGTCAGAATCCATTTATCCTCCGGCGCCAATTCCTTTTCATCGGGCAATGCAATGGTATCAATGTCCAGATTCATCATTACAAACCGGGCAGCATTCCAAAGCTTGTTTGCAAAATTACGCGCAGCCTCAATTTTCTCTGTAGAGAAACGCATATCGTTTCCGGGGCTGTTTCCTGTTGCCAATGCAAAGCGCAGCGCATCTGCACCATATTCGGATATCAGTTCCAGAGGGTCAATTCCGTTTCCAAGAGATTTGGACATTTTTCTGCCCTGTGCATCCCGAACCAATCCATGAATCAACACGGTGTCAAACGGGATTTCATCCATATACGCAATGCCCGAGAAAATCATTCTGGAAACCCAGAAGGTGATAATGTCATACGCAGTAACAAGGGTGCTGGTTGGATAAAAATATGCAAGGTCTTCTGTTTTATCCGGCCATCCCAGTGTGGAGAAAGGCCACAACGCAGAGGAGAACCATGTATCCAGCGTATCCGGATCCTGCGTCATGTGACCGCCGCATTTGGGACAAGTCTGGATTCCTTTTGCAGAAACATCCAAATGACCGCATGCTTCATTGTCACAATAATATGCAGGAATGCGGTGTCCCCACCACAACTGACGGGAAATGCACCAGTCGCGGATATTTTCCATCCAGTGGAAATAGTTTTTCTGGAACCGCTGAGGAACAAATTTAATTTTTCCGCTGCGTACCGCTTCAATAGCAGGAGCGGCAAGGGGTTCCATTTTTACAAACCACTGCAAACTTACCCGCGGTTCTACTGTAGTGCCGCAGCGATAGCATGTGCCTACATTATGACTGTGATCCTCAACCCGCAGCAGGTATCCGCCCTCGTCCAGGTCCTTCACAATCGCACGGCGGGCGTCATACCGATCCATTCCGGCATAGGCAGGATAATCCTCGGTAATCTTTGCATCCGGCGTCATCATAACCGGCATGTCCAAGTTATGCCGACGCCCAACCTCAAAGTCGTTCGGGTCATGGGCAGGCGTAATTTTTACGCATCCTGTTCCGAAATCCCGTTCTACATATTCATCGGCAATCAGCGGGATTTTACGTCCTACCAAAGGAAGAACCAGCATCTTGCCAACCAGATCCTTATACCGCTCATCAGAAGGATGTACTGCAACTGCCGTATCTGCCAGTAGGGTTTCCGGACGGGTCGTAGCAATTTCTACAAATCCGCTGCCATCCTCAAAAGGATACCGAATATGCCAGAAATGACCTGCCTGCTCCTCATGCTCAACTTCCGCATCAGAAATGGACGTAAGACATTTGGGACACCAGTTGATAATCCGCTCGCCCCGGTAAATCAGTCCTTCATTGTATAATTTAATGAATACTTCCTGTACTGCTTTGGAGCAGCCCTCATCCAAAGTAAACCGTTCTCTGGACCAGTCGCAGGAGGATCCAAGCTTTTTCAACTGTTCGATAATCCGTCCGCCGTATTTTTCACGCCAGTCCCAAGCCCGCTCCAAAAAGCCGTCCCGTCCGATATCATCTTTGGTAACGCCTTCCTTACGCATCTGCTCCACAATTTTCGCTTCTGTTGCAATTGATGCATGATCCGTTCCGGGGATCCACAAGGTATTATAGCCGCTCATGCGTTTGTGCCGGATCAAAATATCCTGCAAAGTGTTGTTCAGCGCATGACCCATGTGAAGCTGACCGGTAATATTCGGAGGGGGAATCACAATGGAATAATGAGGTTTGGTTCTGTCTTTGTCGGGGGCAAAATATCCCGCGTCGCACCATGCGGAATAAATGCGTTCTTCAAATTCCGCCGGCGCATAGGTCTTTGGCAGCTCTTTTTTCATCTTTTTTCTATCCCTTCATAGTAAATTCGCAATTGATACAATAAAAAAACGTCCTGATTATAGATCAGGACGCAATATGCGCGGTACCACCTGCATTCGCCTAAAGGCGCGCTCAATAGGAAACAAACATTTCCCTTTCCCGTAACGTGGGACTACGGCAAAACCTACTGTGGGTTCAGTCCTGCAGCTCCGGGACTACCTTCCTGCGCTGTCTGCTGCGGTATTTTCAGCTTCTTACCGCTCTCTGAAAACAGATCATGCGAAGTACTCTTCCCTTCACAGCCGTTCCTTTTTATAAATTGTAACATGCCGCAGCTTGTTTGTCAAGTGCGGCATGCATATTTTATTTACGCTTCTTCGTCCGTTTCGTTGTCTGCCTCATTCTGATGCGCTTCTTCCTCTTTCAATTTTGCGCCGCACAACGGACAAAAATCATACTCTGTTGTAACCTGCGCGCTGCATCCCGGGCAAATTACGCTTTTCTGCAATTTTGCAAGGGAATCCCGCAAACATTTAATTTTTGCCTGCGCCTGATCTGCCTCCATCAAAAGCGCTGCGATTTCAGAAGTATGATCCTCGCCCTGCCGCTGGTAAGCATAATACAGACTGCCGATTTCAGCAAAACACTTGTCTAAGTTATTTTCCTCACTGTGAATCGACATCTTGATCTTTGCAATAGAGGTAAGCTCTTCTGTTTTTTTCATCGTGTACGCTGCTGCATCCTTTGCGCTTTTTGCGATATCATCCCAAAGTGCCATAATAAAAATCCTTTCTTCCGCTTGTGCCGTAACACAAAACGCGGCATAAAATATTAAATTTGGAGAGGCATTCTCCAATTTTACACCGAATTCTCCAATATATAAAACATTTTTTCTCTTCTTTTTACTCATTATACACAACAAGAGTGAGAAAGTCAATGAAATATTCATGAGCAAGCGGTTAAAAGTGTTTGAATTGGAAAATACTAATCCATGACAAATCTGCTTCGAAAGGAAGTGCTACTATATGCAAATGGATAAAAATTCCTATAAAAAATACGCCGATGCCCGGGCGAAAAAATCGCCATGCGCAAAAAATTGTGTGTGCGCATTTTTATTCGGCGGTCTTATTTGTGCGATTGCCCAAGGTCTTAAAGAATTATACATGACCTTCCTAAAGGAAGATGACGCAGGCACACTGGTATCGGTAACTCTGATTTTTATTGCCGCACTGCTCACCGGGGTTGGGATCTTTGACCGAATCGCCAAACATGCCGGTGCGGGGACATTGGTGCCGATCACCGGCTTTTCCAATGCAGTCGCTTCTTCTGCGCTGGATGCCAAAGGAGAAGGCTTTGTTTTAGGCGTGGGCGCGAAAATATTTACTATTGCCGGTCCGGTTATTTTATATGGCATTACTGCCGGTGCCATTTACGGCGTAATATATTATATTGTCACGTTGATTATGAAATAAAAATTCTTCAAAACCTTGTAAAGGAACAATCATAGTATGGAAAATTTGATTCGGATACCGAAACCGGTATATATTCTGTCCTCCGCCTCTGTCGTAGGGCAACATGAAAAGAACGGTCCCCTTGGAGAATATTTTGATATTGTCGGCGACAAAGATGACACTTTTGGCTGTGACACCTGGGAAAAATCTGAAAGTGAAATGCAGCGGCTTGCCCTTTCCCGGGCTTTAAATTACGCTTGTATGAAAGACACAGATCTGGAAGCGATTCTTGCAGGGGATCTGCTTAACCAATGCGCCGGCTCTTCTTATGGTTTAGTAAGCTTTGAAACGCCTTTTCTGGGTTTGTTTGGCGCTTGTTCTACAGCTGCCGAAGCACTGCTTTTGTCCTCTCTTCTCTGCTCCTCCCACATGACGCGATGCGCAGCCGTTTCATCTTCCCACAATGCTTCTGCAGAGCGGCAATTCCGCTATCCTCTGGAATACGGCGGGCAGCGCGCTCCCACTGCTCAATGGACGGTTACAGGTTCCGCCGCTTTTATCAGCACAAGCTGCAAGGATGACTTTGCCCAGGCAGCGCACAACGGCGAGCCTGTCCCGGTTATAACAGAAGCTGTGATCGGAAAATCCATCGATGCCGGGATTACCGATGCAAACAATATGGGTGCTGCAATGGCACCCGCTGCTGCTGACACATTGCTGCGATATTTTCGGGAATCGGGCATGCAGCCATCTGATTTCGATATTATTATGACCGGAGATTTAGGATTTGAAGGAAGCAGTATTCTCTGTGATCTGACTGCAACAGAAGGGTTGGATATATCAGCAGTACACTGCGATGGCGGTCTGATTATATACAATCGTGAAACCCAGGACAAGCACGCAGGCGGAAGTGGATGCGGGTGTAGCGCGGTTGTTTTAGCCGCCCAAGCACTGCGCGGAATTCGTACTGGGCAAATTGCAAACATGCTTTTTATCGGAACAGGCGCGCTGATGAATCCAACGGCGATTCAGCAAGGCGCTTCTATTCCCGGAATTGCGCATCTAATTCGCATCACAGCAGATATAGTATAATTTTTGCAAACGCAAAATATAGGAGACACGGAATGGATATTATTTTACCTTACCTCTGGGCATTCATTATTGGAGGATTGCTATGTGTAATTGCACAAATATTGATCGACAAAACCAAGCTCACTCCTGCACGGATACTGGTATCCTATGTAGTGGCAGGCGTGATACTCGGCGGATGCGGAATTTACAAATATCTGATTGATTTTGCCGGTGCAGGCGCAACTACACCCCTAACCGGATTTGGATATTTAATTGCAAAGGGCATTCGTGAAGAAGTAGAAAAAAATGGGCTTATGGGTGTGCTTACAGGTGGAATCACAGCTGCTGCCGCAGGAATAGCTGCCGCATTGATCTTTGGGTTACTCGTTGCCATATGTTTCCGCGATAAAAGAAAGCAATAATCGGCAAACGTCGCAATAGCAATCGGTTTTCCTGAGCAGAGCGATAAAAAAAAACCGGAAGGCAAATGCCTTCCGGTTTTTCATCCAGGATTCTAAAATCCTGTTGAACTGCATGGATTCATGTTGTTCCTTATTTTGTAGGAGTATAAGTACCTGCTATATACCGTGCAATGTTTGCTACACTCATAGCATCAACAACACCGGTTCCTGTGATATCACCTGTCAGGGTAGGAGTCATTGTACCGCTTGCCATTCTGATAATATTTGCCGCATCCAGAGAGTCTACTACACCGTTGCCATCTACATCACCGATCAAGTAATGCTTCGGCGTGATTGTTACATTCTGAGCAGGCATCGTAAATGTAGTTGTGCTGGATTTTACATCTGCAACAGCATCTACATCACCAGTCCAAGTATCAAAACGGTAACCCCAGTTTCCATCCAGATAGAATGCGTCAGCAGTAAGCGTTACCTGCTCGCCTGCTGCATACTGATACTCTACACCGTTGATTGTTGCCGTGTATTTATCACTTACTTCACCGGGTCTGGTAATCACATCCGGAATCGGATCTCCGGTAAGCAAGCGCTCCTGTACAACGTTCTTTGCATAGAACTGTACGTCAAAGGTTCTCATGATAATAGTATTTTTCGTTTCGCCTCTGTCGTGCTTTGCAAGGGGAACAAATCCAGCAACACGCACCTGACCATCCCACAATACAAATCCGGTCTGTGTATTATCGTCATAAACAAGCTTGAGGTTATGCCAATTGTTCATGAAGTTTGCTGCTTCTTCCTTGCTTACTTTCTCATACACAAGCGCCCATTTTTCAAACTGTTCGCTGGTATGAACCTTTGAGTTCTCATCACGGTTATTGCGAATAAGAGCAAAGTAATACTGATCATCTGCCGGGATGTAGAAGAGACCGCCGTTGTAACCGGTCTTTTCGTTTCCGCCGTAGGTTGTGTAAATGCCGGAAGTATAACCCTTTTCACCAGGCATGTTATTCGAGTCGTCTATGTCTGAGTTGCCATCTTCCTTCGCATAAGAATATCCGGTCATATATATATCCATAGCCTGAGAGAAGGAAAGTGCATTATCCTTAATCTCTTTGCCATAGAATGCGGTGCCTGTAAAACCGGGGTGGGTCAGATTTACAACCGCTTCCTTGTTCCAAATCTCATATGCATTTCTGTTCTGACCGGTCACAGGATCTTTATAAGGAACACCCACATTCGGTTCCTGAGAATAAGTCCACATTTTGGTCCAGCCGCTTCTATCTGCTTCCGATTCGCTGTCAGTAGAATCAAAAGCATCAGGCATTCTTGTCAGTCCTGTATCCGTAGATTTAAAGGAAGCAACTTCATCATATTTTGTTTTCGGAAGTGTTCTTCTTACTACGGTTCCGCATGTCTTACAAGTTCCGGTAATGCTGCCGGTTGCGTCTTCCGTTGCCATAGAAGCATTAGAATATTCAAATGTGTGACCCAAGCTGCGTCCCATCTGATATCCGCACTTGGTGCACTTATAACCGTCTTCACAGGTAGGATCAGCAAAATTTTCATGTTCGCAGATGTCTGCTTCTCTGAAAGGCGTGCCATCCAAAATCAAGCAGTTGGAACCGCCGTCCATTTCATAGTGATGATAAGAAGCGTCGCCTGTTACACCGTTACCCCATGAAAGAGAAGAGGTATATCCGTTCTGCGCACCTCTGGGACCGTTAAACAAAGTAAGCGCCATACCAAGCTGCATACCAACTTCTGGTGTAAAGAAATCACCGGAAGCGATCTTCTCAGGTGCGCTGTCCATGTAAGCCCACGGAATTGCAATTTCATACTGTGTTCTGAAGGTCATTCCCTTCACCTGCTTTGTAGTAACAGAAGCATAAACAGGATCCCATACATCATTGTCAGACACAGCGATACCGTTAGAAACATCCGCCTCATTACCTACAAGCTGTGTTTTATTATTTTCCAAAGCTTCTTCTGTCACATTATAACGCTTTGCAGCATCCCAACGTTCAACAAATGCGTTTGTGCTTCCGTTGATGTCCTTATTCAAAGGTTCTGTCAAGGAAATGATAAAGTTCGGAATTTCAGCATATCTTTCCTGATATCCGTTTTTCATTTCGGAACGCTTCCAGGGACGGGGCGTATTTTTCGCATCATATCCCTTTCCGTCTTTAGCAATAGAGTTCGGACCGTCGGGGTCAATTCTGAACTGGAGTGCGTCACCGTTCCATCCACCTTCCTGCGCACTCTGTTTCTTGTTATAGAAACCATCCGGATCCAGAACGTCTACCGCCATGTAGAAATATTCTTCATCCCAAAGGAAGTACGCATCAAACTGCATATCGCGATATACGGGAGTCTGCGTAGCGCCCCAACCTTTGAAGTTCATATAATAATATGCGTTATCCTTTGCAGGTTCGTCCATATCAACATTTCGCTGACCGTTCTTTCCGCTGGATCTGCCTGCATATACAGAATTTACAGAAAGGGATTTTTTACCCCATTCATCCGGCTCAATATTACCGTCCAGCTTGATTACATCATCCGTTGAATAATCTTTTCTGATGTTAAGCTCCGGCTCGGTAGCATCAACCTCTGCTGTGGCACTGGTTACATTGGTTCCTGCAACTTCATGCCATTCAACCATTCCGCCGTAGTAATAAGCTGTTGCATAGGAATTTCCCCAGTCCAGCTTAGGTTCGACACTGGTAGCAGCAGATGCGCCGGGAACAGTAAACATCATTACTGAGAGCAGCATTGCCGCCACTAAAACGAGAGATATAGATCTTCTCATTTTTAAATCCTCCTAATCATAAATGGGAACAGCAATTTTATATAGCCATTCCTGTATGGTAGAATTATACCATGAGTTATCCGATAATTCAATATATTTTGGTGCTTTTTTTCAACTTTTTTTATTTCATTCATAAAATCGCAAATACGAGGAAACAAATGGATGCTATGTCTCCATTTGTTTCCTCGTATTTTTACAATTGTCTTATTTTTCTTCTTCGCTGCTGCAAATCTGCAAATGCAGTTCGTTCAATGCTGCACAATCTGCAAAAGAAGGAGCCCCAGACATAAGCTCAGACGCATTTTGCACTTTGGGGAATGCGATCACTTCGCGAATGTCCTCTGTGCCAAGCAAAAGTGCCACAAGGCGGTCCAAACCATACGCCAGTCCAAGATGCGGCGGGATTCCATAATGAAGTGCACGCAGTAAAAATCCAAATTTTTCTTCGGCTTCTTCTTCAGTAATTCCAAGTGCAGTAAACATTTGCTTCTGCCGTTCCACCGTATGAACACGGACAGAACCTCCGCCAAGCTCTGTTCCGTTGAGCACGATATCATATGCACGGGAACGAACCGCACCAGGATCTGTAGAAAGCTTCTCCATATCCTCTTCCATGGGCATGGTAAAAGGATGATGCTTGGAATAATATCTTCCGTCCTCCTCGTCATATTCAAACAGGGGGAATTCCGTAACCCATAAGAAATTGTATACCCCCTTCGGAATCATGTTCAGCCGCTTTGCAACCTCACACCGCAGTGCACCCAGAGAATCAAATACAACGCTGTCCTTTGCTGCAACAATCAATACAAGGTCGCCTATATTTGCACCGATTGTATCAAGAATTGCCTTCGTTTCCTCATCTGAAAGGAACTTTGCAAAGGAAGATGACGGAGCCTCTGCCGCATTTTTATACCAGGCAAGACCTTTTGCCCCATAGGTTTTTACAAAATCGGTAAGAGAATCAATTTCCTTTCTGGACATGGACGCACCGCCGGGAACATTGATTCCGCGTACGCTGCCGCCATTTTCTATGCAGCTGGAAAACACAGAAAATCCACAATTTTTCACCACATCGGATAAATCGCACAATTCCATGCCAAATCGGGTATCCGGTTTATCACTGCCAAAACGGCGCATAGCTTCCGCATAGGTGATACGCTGGAACGGTGTTTTCAGCGGCATATGCATAAAATCCTTGAAAATCCGTTCCATAAAGCCTTCGTTAAGGCGGATAATGTCTTCTTCATCCGCAAAAGACATTTCCAAGTCAATTTGTGTGAACTCCGGCTGCCGGTCAGCACGCAAATCCTCATCCCGATAACAGCGGGCAATCTGGAAATAACGGTCAAAACCCGCATACATCAGCATTTGTTTATAAAGCTGGGGAGACTGAGGAAGCGCATAAAAGCATCCGGGATGCACTCTGGAGGGAACCAGATAGTCCCGGGCGCCTTCCGGAGTCGGCTTAATCAGCGTGGGCGTTTCCAAATCCACAAAACCGTTTTCCGCAAAATACTGCCGCGCAATCCCGCTGATCTGGCTACGTGCCATCAGATTATACTGCATGTCTGGACGGCGCAGATCCAAAAAGCGGTATGTCATACGGGTTTCGCTATTGGTGGTACTATTCTCCACAATCGGGAAAGGCGGCGTTTGCGCCTCGGACAGCACCTTGAACTCCGAAACGGCAATTTCTATTGCACCGGTGGCAAGCTGATCATTGACAGCGCCCTCTCCCCGGGGACGTACAATTCCCTTTGCGCAAAGCACATATTCTGAACGAACGGAAAACGCTTTGTCAAAAATTGCTTTATCCGTATTGTCGTCAAACGCAAGCTGCACAATACCGGTACGGTCCCGCAAATCAATAAAAATCAAACCGCCCAAGTCCCGCTGACGCTGGCACCATCCCACAACACAAACAGACTCGCCCACATTTTTTTCAGACAGAGTCCCGCAATAATGAGTACGCTTGTCGTTTTTTTCAAAAATTTCCATATTATTTTCCCTTTCCGTTTTGCCTGCACAACTATAATGTAGTATTATAGCAAAATCCGGACAAAAAAGCAAGATTGGAAAGGGATTCTTTATAAGCTTTTTGACAAGTTTAGGAAGATTGACCGCGTAAAGCCTCACCCCAGGTGAAACTTGAAGAAACAACCATGTCTTCCTATGCCCCCCAGCAAAAAGAGGTGGCATGCCGTTAGGCTCACCAAGCTTCTTATACCTCTCCCAACAAAAGGGGCGGCAGTGCACCACATGCTCGCCAAACCCCATATGCCTCCCTTATACAAAGGAGGCGGAACACTGCAGACCCACCAAACTCCATATGCCTCCCTTGTGCAAAGGGAGGTCGCGCACCGCAGGTGCGACGGAGGGATTGTCTGCATACCCATCGATTTGAAACATCCTGCTAAATGACAGGCAGTTTTACAATCCCTCACCCGCTTCGCGGGAGCCCCCTTTGCACAAGGGGGCCTTTTTACCCATGTTTTGCGATTTGCCCCTTTAGCTGGAGATCCTCCCCAGCCATCTGTGCTTCCCCTGTGTAAGGGGAGGTGATATACCGCATGCTCGCCAAGCCCCATACAAGGGGCTTCTTTGTTGTCTCCGCGACATTCCCCTTTGAAATGGCTCCCTACTGTGCGCCGCCTTCTTTTACTGCCAAATCGTATTCTTCCGCCAGCTTATTCCAGGTACGCCTATCCACAATGCCAGTACACTCCAATCCAACTACACGTTGAAATTCCCGCACTGCTTCTGCCATTGCCTGATCATATTTATGATTCAAAGGCAAATACGCGTAGCAATCATAAAACAGTTTCAATTCGTTCAGAATGATTTTTATTATATAAACAAGATTGCTCCGTTCGCCAATTCCAACCTGATACCCTACCTTATTGGGAAAAGGATGAATTGGTCTGCTTTTCTCAAAATCTTCCTTTAACATATCATGCGCCTTGCAGATTGCTTCCCAAGTTGCGTGATCCACCTCCCCCGTCGGTAAAATCCCCTGCATCTCCTGAAACCGCCGCACTGCATTTTTTGTTTTCTCTCCGTATATTCCATCATCCTGCACATGCAATGCAGGATCATCCACCCACCGAGACAATTTCCTGAGATAATTCTGCAATTGCCGAATTTTCTCCTCATCGTTGTTTATGTCAATATATGCCATTTCAAAATATCCCCCTTTCCTTTCATGACCCGCCTCCTGCGCTGATATCACCTGCATACTGTCCCGGGCTCGCCTGTGCTCCTTCGCGCAGCGCCAAATATGTTTGTACAATAGACGTATAAGTTTCAATATCCGCGATACCGGTTCTGATATGCCAGTACTGCGGCTTCTGTAGCAGGACCAAAAATACCATCTACATTCACCTTAGGAATCTGCGTGTATGTATTGGAAATCAAATTCAGATATCCCTGCAAATAACGTACTTCATCGCCGGTCTCTCCAATTCCAACAGGAAATCCGGGATACAGCGCAGGTGCCGTCTCAAAATATCCTTCAGGAATGCTGTCACGGAAGGTTCTATACATACTATACAGTACATCCAATGTTCCAAGATCCACAATACCGGTAACAGGAAGTCCATACTCCGTTTGAAATGCTCTGACAGACGCTTCCGTTCGCTCATCAAAAATCCCGTTAAAATACACAGATGGGACACGGTTATTATAATAAGCAACGAAATTCAGATAATACTGGACAAGACGTACCGCTTCACCGGTTGATCCAAGTCCCACCTGTGTTGGAAACAATCCGGTTACCTCTGCCGGCGACAGCCCCTCTGAATTC
>CASTST010000019.1 GCA_949451655.1 uncultured Eubacteriales bacterium
TCTACAATCTGCATGGGATTGTCTCTCCAGATAACGCCATGACTGGGTGCAATGATATCAATGGGCAAACCCATTCCCACAATCTCCGGAATTTTTTTCGCAACAAGAGCCGCATAGGGATGCAGAATATTTGCAAAATACTTCATTGCCTCGCTCATCAGAAGACACTGATTCGCTTTGTCGTTGTACAATTCCTCCACAGCAAAGTGCTGCCCGAACGCATCATTGGAAAACAAAATATTGTCCCCGGTCATATAGGTTGCCATGGAATCCGGCCAGTGCAGCATCCGCATTTCAATAAACACAAGCTGTTTTCCGCCGCCGATATCCAATGTGTCCCCGGTTTTCACCACATGAAAATTCCAACCCCGCTTGCCATACTGCCCCTCAAGGCTTTTCACCGCGTTTGCTGTACAGTAAATGGGCGTGTCCGGGATTTCGTCCATCAGCGCCGTCAGTGCACCGGAATGGTCGATCTCTCCATGATTTGCAATAATATAATCAATTTTGTTCAAATCTATTTCTTTTTTCAGGTTTTCTACAAACTCAAACCGGTGGGGCGCCCAAACCGTGTCAATCAGAACGGTCTTTTCCTCTTCAATCAGATATGCATTCTGGCTAGAACCGTTTGCAATGGTATAATCCTCTCCGTGGAAGGTTTGCAGCTCCCAGTCAATATACCCAACCCAGCTTACATTGCTTTTAATGTTTCTTTTCATTTCCTATGTTCTTCCTTTCCTGATATGGATTCATAAATCCCCACCGTTTTTGCATCGGCTTCTTCTGCTGATACATAACGGATATATGCTATATTTTCCCCTTCCGATGCAGTTTTACACATATATGCGTATACCTGATCCCGCAAAATTGTCTTTTTTTCCCGAGGACCTGCCCCTTCTCCATATATAGGAGGACCAATATGTACCGTCATGCCCGGTTTCCTGCAAAACCGGAACAAGCCCCGCCGCCTTCGGTATGTCACTGTGGCAACAGCCACAGGCGCATCCAACTGGGCGGGATACGTAAATGATGTGTCTCCAAAAGGGCGGATTCCTGTATAATAAGGCCAGATATGCGCTTCGGGAAAAATAGCGACACAGCTGCCTTCCTCATACCGTCTGCGAATCACTTCCCTGTACCCCGGAAGGGCAGAAATCTTTGTGGGAATCGGCAGACATCCAAGCAGCATCACCAAACGTTTCAGCCCCCGGATAGAAACCGCGTCCGCACCTGCTACAGTATACACCCGTTTGGGAAAAGCTGCAAGGGGCACAATAAACACATCCAGCAGGTGGGTATGATTACAGTATAAAAAATATCCGCCGGACGACAGCCTTTTCAGCGCCTTCCGGTTTTCAAACCGCATTCCAAGATACAGCTTGCTGATCCCGTATACAATCGGGATTGCAATCAGATAATACAACAGCCAGCTGCATATTTTCCAGGCGCGGGAATCCCGTATATACGGAAAGTCCGCGCCAATCTCTTCTTTCTTTATTGCGGTTCCGGCAAAATCATCCTCCAGCAGATTTTGATATGCAATGGTTTTACGCTTCTTTTTTCGCGGCATCGGCAAGCATCTCCTCCATCTGATCCATACACTGATCAAATGCAAACGCCTGTGCATATCCCAGATACTGCCTGCTGCATTCCTCCCGCTCCTCGGGATGCTCAATCCAGTAGTCGATACGCTCTGCAAGGCTTGCAGGATCATTCATCTTGAAAAGATTCTCCGGTGTCCGGGCGAAATAACGGGTTGCGCTTCGGGGAGAATCTGCGATCACAGGTACTTTGCCGCATGCAATCGCTTCCAGACAGGCTATGGCTTCGATTTCAATTTCCGCAGGGTGAACGTACAAATCAGAATAGTTAATTACGTCAACCAGTTCGCTGCGGGAATAAAATTCCATAATCGGCATGGATATGCCAAGCCGCCGGGCGGCTTCCTCCAGGTTTTTCCGCTGGGGACCTGTGCCCGCAAAAATCAGTTGAATCTGTTCCTTATGGCGGGACAGCGCCGCAGCGTTCAGCAGCACCTTATGGGATTTTTCCCGACTGTATCGCCCGGTAAACAAAATCACAAATTTATCCTGCAGCGCCGCAGGCTTCGACACATCCTTTTTCACAAAGGAAGCGTTCACTCCGTTGGAAATAATATAATGATTGGTCGGACCTGCCGCCCCTTCAAAGGTGTCGCAGATAAACCGGGTAGGATAATGCACGCAATCGCACCGTTTGTACAAAATCCGATAGAAGGTTTTATATACCCACCGGTTCACCCGATCTGCATTCATCAGGAAAAAATGATTGGATAAATTTTCCGCCTGACAGTGAAATCCTGCCGTTACAGGAATTCCTTTTGCCCATGCAACTTTCGCTGCAGAAACACCAAGCCAGAAAGGAATCATAATATGCACCACATCCGCACCGTCAATGGCTTCCTCCAAAATGCTGCGGACGGGACGCGCCAAAAGTACGCCGTTTTTGGCAACGTACCCGTTCAGCGGACCGAAATTGATGGAAGGAACGATGTGGTATCCTTCCTCCCCAGCATGCTTCGATCCGGTACACAGCGCGCGCACCGTATGTCCCTTTGCCTGAAGGCTTCGTATTAAATTCATAGCGGCGATAGTGGTTCCGTTGTTTTCTTCTCCAAGCACATCACAAACAACTGTTACCTTCAAATCAGTCACCTCAATTTCATTTTCCGTCAAAAACCTTTGCCCTCAAAACGGCAGCAGCCTGCGCCGGATCTGTAATACCGGCAACTGCCTGCTCCATCGGGCAGGGACCGTCGCCCCTCCGGTTGATAATTCTATCGGTCAGAGTTTTATAACTGTATGCGATCCCCGCATCTTTTAAAACAGATACAGCGCCCTCACTCATAACTTCGCCATACACTGCCCGGGCGCCGCCGTATACCGCCAGAAACGCTGCGGCGCGCCCTACGATCCGATCCGCAACAGCGGCGCCCCGCAGAGCGTTTTGATCCTCCGCCATCCAGAGAACCAACGGACGGATCCCCTTTTCATGGGATATCTGTATGTCTTCTTCTGTGCGGTACAGCACACAGGTTGTATCCCCTGTAAGGAATGCAACCGCCTTGTCTATAGTATTGCCCAAATTTTTCATACTTCAGTTACCCACATCTGTGGGGATTTCTTCAAACTGGCGAACCGCCACCGTATACCGGCTGTCCCACGCCTCTTGCAGCAGCGCCTCTCTATCCAAACGCGCCTCCTGCTGTTCCACCTTGGAAAGCTCCGGGCGGGTTTTGGGATGCCGCGGGGTGAATACGGTACAGCAGTCCTCATACGGCAGGATAGATGTGTCAAAGGTGCCGATCTGGCGGGCACGTTCTACAATTTCTTCTTTATCCAAGCCGATGCACGGACGCAGTACAGGATAGCGTGCAACCGCATCTGTAACGCAGATCGCAGCCATTGTCTGACTTGCCACCTGTCCCAGACTTTCCCCTGTAATCAGGGCTTTGCATTCCTTTTCCTCCGCCACGCGGTTGGCAAGCTCCATCATGAACCGGCGCAGCAGCAGCGTGAAATATTCTTCATCACAATTGTCCCGGAGCATTTCCTGTATATGGGTCAGCGAAATCACATGCACCCGGATTTCTCTGCAATACTCGCACAGTTCATGCGCCAGCTCCAGCACCTTTTGCCGTGCCTGCTCGCTGGTATAAGGATAGCTTTCAAAGTGAAGTGCGTCTATAAACAGACCACGCTTTGCCATCATATATCCTGCCACCGGGCTGTCAATTCCGCCGGACAAAAGAAGGAGTCCCTTCCCGCCGGATCCAAGAGGGATGCCGCCGGCGCCCCGTTCCTGCCCTGCGTGGATATATGCCATTCTGTCCCGAATCTCCACCCGAACAGTAATTTCAGGGTGCGTCAAATCGACCTGCAATTCCGGCATCGCTTCCAGAATCTCACCGCCAACTTCGGCGGCTATTTCTGGACTTTTCAAAGGAAACAGCTTATCACTGCGCTTTGCTTCACAGCGGAAGGTTTTATATCCCCGCAGCTTAGCGGGCAGATATGCCCGGGCTGCGGCAAAAATCGCTTCCATATTTTTTTCACAGGCAGCGGCTCTGGTAACAGATGCAAAGCCGAACACCTTTTTCACCTGTTCGAACATTTCGTCCACATCCTCCCCGTCCGTCTGAGGTTCGATATAGACGGTAGACTGGGCGTAACGGATTTGAAAATCCCCCACATGTGCCGCACGGCGGCGCAGTTCCCGAAGCAACTGACTTTCGAACCGGGAGCGGTTCGCTCCCTTTAAAATGAGTTCTCCGTATTTACAAAGAATTACTTCTTTCATATTGTATATCATTCCTCTCAAAATTTTCTTACGGTCTGCGGAGCATATACCCCTTGCCCCGTACCGATACCAGCACGCCGGGACCGGCAATGCGCTCCAATTTTCCCCGCAGATACGTCATGTATACCTGACAGGCATTGTTGTTTCCCTCGTTCCAAAGCAGCTGCGTCAGCTTCTGTTTGGAAACGATTTCACCGATACTGTCCAGCAAAATCTGAAACAGGGCGTACTCCTTATCGGTCAGGGAAACAGTATTTCCGTTATAGGTGACCGTTTTGCTTCTGTCATTGCACCGATATTCCTGCGCAGCGCCGTGATATTCCTCCTGCGCGCACAGAGAAAAAACAGTCTCCAGAAACTGCTCCAAGTCCAACGGGCGGGACAGCACAAAGATCCGATCGGTTGCCTGTGCATACGGTTCATCACAAATAATCAGAAACCGTCCCCGCTTTGGCAAAGGCGGCAATTTTCCGTCACCGGGACACAGCACCGTCAAAACTGTATCTTCCTCTGCAATCATGCAATATGGTTCCAGCAAGGCAGTCAGCATTTGCCCCATTACAGGATCATCCGCCAAAATCCGAACCGGCAGACGGCAGGGATCGGCATGGGCATGAATTTCTAAATGTTTCATACATATATAATACCTATTTTACAGTAATTTGTCAACTGCGGCAAAGATTGGAGCACCCTGTGTTTTTTATTTTTCTCGCTTTTTCAGCGGCAGTTTTTATCAACGGAGCCACCGATGCTGCCAATGCGCTGACCGGTCCTGTTGCGTGCGGAGCATTGAAGCTGTCCCGCGCTGCTCTGCTTGCAGCCTGTATGAATCTGCTGGGAATGCTGACGTTCTCCATCCTGTTTCCCGGCGTATATGAAACGGTGTCGGGACTGGCGCACTTTCCCGATGGAACCGGTGGGACAGCAGTTGCCGCATCTCTGATCGCGGTAGTACTCTGGTCAGGCGCCGCCTGGATTTTCGGAATCCCCACCAGCGAAAGCCACGGTTTGTTTGCAGCGCTGGCAGGCGCATCTATAGCGCTTGGCGCGCCCGCGCCGGACGGCATCCAATGGATCAAGGTTGCCGCAGGACTCATACTGTCCATTTTAGGCGGCGGACTGGTGGGAGCACTCACTGCCCGTCTGCTCCGCTCCCGCAGGGAAAAATATTCCTGGAAAAAAGCCACTGTACTCGGCTGTGCCGGAACGGCATTTCTCCATGGTGCACAGGATGGACAAAAATTTCTGGGGCTGATGGGAGCGGCAGGGCTGCTGACCAGAAGCCGCACCGCCGTATTCTGCTGCGCGCTGCTGATGCTTTGCGGTACGTTGTTTGGCGGCAGGCGTATTGTACAAAAAATGGGGCATGACATGGCGGACGTGGACGCTTTTTCTGCCGCCTGTGCAGACATTGGTTCCGCTGTATCTCTTTTTGCCATGACCCTTGCCGGGCTTCCGGTAAGCACCACCCATGTAAAAATGACGGCTATGGCTTCCGCCGCCGGAGGATCAGGACAAAGCACCGACAAAAAAGTGATTTTACAGGTAATCCTTGCGTGGATTACTACTTTCCCGGGATGTTTCCTATTGGCATATTTCATTACAAAATTGATAAAAATGCAATAAAATTGTGCATTATTAACAAAATTTAACTGCATGATTCTACAAAGCGTTCCTTGCATAACGGGTTTATCTGTTGTATAATATGTATAAGGATTGCAGCAAATCGCAATTGGTTTTTATTCAGCAAATACAAAGATTTGTAAAATCCTCCTTGTTTATGCTGATATGCATGAAACTATAGAAAAGGAGCACAGTGCATTATGCCCGAGATCACTACGAAAAACATCCGAAACGTTTGCCTGCTGGGACACGGCAGCAGCGGAAAAACCTCTCTTGCAGAAGCCATGCTTTTCTGCGCAGGAGCCATCGACCGAATGGGAAAAGTTACAGACGGAAATACCGTAACCGACTACGACCCTGAAGAAACTGCCCGTCATTATTCGGTTTCACTTTCTACAGCCAATTTTATATATCATGATATAAAAATCAACCTTCTGGACACGCCGGGATATCCCGACTTCATCGGTGAAGAACTGGAAGGCATTCGCGCCGCGGATGCAGCCGTTATTTTAGTGGACGGTAAATCCGGACTGGAAGTAGGTACAGAGCTTGCATGGGAGTACGCCTGCCGGGAAAAGCTTCCACGGGTATTTTTCCTGAACAAATTTGATGATCCGGAAGCAGATTTTGCCCGGGTATTCAATCAGCTGCGGGAAACCTTCGGAATCCGCGTTTGTCCGGTACTGATTCCCACAAAGCGGAACGGCGAAATGGTATTTGTCAATCTGGTGGAGCGCATGGCATACACCTACGACGAACGGGGAAAACGGACGGAAATGCCTATGGATGAGGCACTGTCTGCCGTTGTGGATCAGTACAGCCAGCAGTTTAATGAGGCAATCGCTGAAACCAGCGATGTGCTCATGGAAAAATTCTTTGCAGAAGAGGAAATCACAAAAGAGGAAGCTGCAGAGGCACTGCATGAAGGAATCATTTCCGGCAGTATCGTGCCTGTATACAGTGGATCTGTTACCAAGCTTTGGGGCGTGCGTGCACTGATGACCTCCATCAAGGATTCCTTCCCCCGAGTAACTGCCAAGAAAACGGAGCGGATTGTGGATGCAGGGGAAATCAAGCCTTACGAAATCAATCCGGATGGGGATTGCTCCATCTTTGTATTTAAAACGGTTGCCGATCAGTTCGGTAAAATGTCTCTGTTCAAAGTAATGAGCGGAACGCTGAAAAAAGATGCTTCTCTGACCAATGCCCGCACCGGCGCAGTAGAAAAAGCAGCACATATTTACACTTTACGGGGTAAAAAGCAAACGGAAGCAGATGTCCTTTGCTGCGGCGATATCGGTATGCTGTCCAAGCTGTCCGATACAGCCACCAACGATACACTGTACTACAAAACGCCGGTTCAGTATCAGGGCACTGTTTTCCCCGAACCGTATATGACAAAAGCGCTGTCCGCAGCCGCCAAAGGAGACGAGGATAAAATTTCTACCGGTATCGCACGACTGCTGGAGGAAGATCCCACCCTGCGGTACGTAAACAACGCTGAAACCAAGCAGCTTACCCTGTCCGGTATATCGGATATTCATTTGGATGTGGCACGTGCTCGTCTGAAAAACCGATACGGTACAAAAGTGGTTTACACAGATCCTAAAATTCCCTATCGGGAAACGATTAAAAAATCCGTTCAGGTTGAAGGCAAGCACAAAAAGCAGTCCGGCGGATCCGGGCAGTACGGGCACGTAAAAATCACATTTTCACCTGGTACAGACGAAGGGCTTACCTTCACCCAATCGGTTGTAGGCGGCACCGTGCCGAAGGGCTTCTACCCGGCAGTAGAAAAGGGACTTCTGGAAGCGATGCAGAAAGGTGTGCTGGCAGGATATCCGGTTGTTGGTCTTGCTGCAGATTTGTTTGACGGATCCTACCATGCAGTGGATTCCAATGAAATTTCCTTTAAACTTGCCGCAAAACTTGCATATAAAAACGGGTTGCCCCAGGCAAGTCCCGTATTGCTGGAGCCGGTGGGCGAACTGAAAATTTCCGTACCCGATTCTATGGTGGGCGATGTCATGGGAGATCTGAACAAACGCCGCGGACGGGTGATGGGTATGAATCCGGATGAAAACCGTCCCGGTTATACGGTCGTGGAAGCGGAAGCGCCCCAAGCAGAAATGCAGGATTATACCATCGTTCTGCGGGCGATGACCCAGGGGCGCGGTGCGTACACGTACCAGTTTGTACGGTATGAAGAAGTGCCGGGTGCAGAAGCGCAAAAAATCATAGCAGATGCCAAAGCAAACGCAGAAGAAGAATAAGGGAAAGCGCCCGTCTATGACGGGCGCTTTCTTTTCAAACAGCACAAAGGTCCCCCACAGCACAAATATAAAAAGCCTCCCCCCAGCAAAGGGAGGTGGGTTTTGCGCAGCAAAACTCGGAGGGATTGTTTGTACATACTGTCGATTTATCAATCATTCAAAATGATAGCAAGACCAATCCCTCAGTCGGCTTCGCTACGCTCCGCCGACAGCCCCCTTTGCACAAGGGGGCCTGTTTGTGCTGTACAGAAGCTCCCTTTGCTGGGGGTAAATTGGTGCTTCACGATAGCTTCCTTTACCGGGGGAGCCTTTATATATTTGTGCTGCGCGGCTCCAGCCGGGAAGGCTTACTTCACTTTCTGCTTATTGCAAAAAGCCACCGGCTATGTCGGTGGCTTTTATCATTTTTCTTAGTGAATGATGAAATGCTCGGTATCTTTATCAAACAGGTGAATTCTGGATGCATCAAATGCAACACGGATAACGTCTCCGGCACGTGCCTTGGAACGGCTGGAAACACGCGCAACCATGTTCTGCTCTTCGCTTACCAGATACAGATAAATTTCCGCACCCATAAGCTCAGTTACTTCAACATCGGTTTCAACAATACTGTCAGGCATAGCGCTGATATAACGTTCTTCATCGTGAATATCCTCAGGACGGATACCCATAATTACTTCCTGATTTACATAATCCTTCAGAATCGGATTGTTTGCCTTTTCAGCAGGAAGTTTGATTGTGTTGGGACCGAAGGACAGGAAATACTGACCCTTTTCCTCTTCCAGAACACATTCGATGAAGTTCATCTGAGGAGTTCCGATAAAGCCTGCAACAAACAGGTTTACAGGATAATCGTACAGATTCTGGGGAGTGTCAACCTGCTGAATCAGACCATCCTTCATAACAACGATCCGGGTAGCCATTGTCATAGCCTCTGTCTGGTCGTGTGTTACGTATACGAATGTGGTAGCAATTCTCTGGTGAATCTTTGTAAGCTCTGTTCTCATGGTTGCACGGAGCTTTGCGTCCAAGTTGGACAGCGGCTCGTCAAGCAGGAACACCATCGGCTTACGCACGATTGCACGGCCCAGCGCAACACGCTGTTTCTGACCACCGGACAGTGCCTTCGGCTTTCTGTCCAGAAGGTGGGTGATTTCAAGAATACGTGCAGCTTCTTCTACACGGCGCTTGATTTCTTCCTTGGGTGTTTTGCGCAGTTTCAGACCGAATGCCATGTTATCAAACACAGTCATGTGCGGATACAGAGCGTAGTTCTGGAACACCATCGCAATATCTCTGTCCTTAGGAGCGACGTCATTTACCAGCTTATCGCCGATGAACATTTCGCCCTCAGTGATTTCCTCCAGACCTGCAATCATACGCAGGGTTGTAGTCTTACCGCATCCGGAAGGACCAACCAGAATCAGAAACTCCTTGTCTTTGATTTCCAGACAGAAGTCAGATACGGCTGTTACACCGCCGGGATATTTTTTATAAATATGTTTCAGGGACAAGCTTGCCATTTATTCATCCTCCTTGGCAGGTTGCACGCGGCTGTGCCGCAATTTTTCTAAGCTATATTATAGCAGTATTTTACCGGGATTGAAAGAGGTTTTTCATCCAAAATTCCATTTGACCCTTTGTGCAATTTGCCCGGTCCGTTCACAAAAATTCAAAAATCCAACGAAAATCGCTCACACTTTTTCTAATAATATTATAAATTATGCAAAATCTGCCTGGGCTAGTGCACAAACCAAATCCCGTGCCGCCTGCACATCCTTCATATCTGCCGTTTCCACACCGGAATGACAATACCGCAGGGGAATAGAAACACAGCTCGCCCGGCAGCCTGCACCTGCCAATTGCAGCGCCGCAGTGTCGGACCCGCCAACCGTCAGAATTTCCTTTTGATGGGGAATGCCCCTTTCCCGGGCGAGACTTGCTATTTTTTCCGTAAGATATGCGTCGCAAATTACGCTTTTATCCTTTAACTTAATCGCCGCACCTTTTCCGAGGGATACCGCCATGGGCTTTGCACCCTTCGTATCTCCAGTGAGCGTCACATCTACAGCAATACCAAAATCCGGAACCACATCAAACGCGGCAGTGCGTGCTCCCCGTAAACCGACTTCCTCCTGCACGGAAAAAACAAAGGTAATATCATTTTGAAAAGACGCTGCTTCCTTTGCCGCAGACATAAGCACTGCACAGCCCAGTTTGTCGTCCAAGGGACGACCGCAGATTCTGCTGCCTGCCAGGGAAAACAGCCCCCCTTCCAATGCAAAGCAGTCTCCGATCTTTATAAGACGCGCCGCCTCTGCCCGACTTTTTGCGCCGATATCGACAACAAACGTATCCCCTTTATAATCCTCCGGTTTCACACCGTCCTCCGGAATCAGCACACCGCTGCGTCCGTTTTCAAATACAACCCGGGAGTATGCCGCCGCGTTCCAGTCAATGCCCCCTACAGGTGCACAGCGGAGGAATCCGTCCTCTTCAATAAAAGTGATAATAAAGCCGATTTCATCCATGTGGGCGCAAAACAGCAGTTTTTTGCCCGCGCCCTTCTTGTGACAGATTACATTGCCCAGTGCATCTGTTTTTATCGTATCAAAATAGGACTGCATTTCTCCAGCAATATATTCTCCAAGCCTTCTTTCCCTACCGGATACAGATGGAATTTTCAATAATTGTCTTAAAATATTCCGCATATTATTTCACCCTTTCATCGCTGCTGCACAGACGGTCGATTACAGCCAGCGCCAATTCTTCTATCGCTTCTATATCGCTTTTCGCCACCACATTGGATGCTGTATGAATATACCGCGCCGGCGCGCTGATCGCAGCGCACCGAACGCCTGCCCGGGATTTGTGAATGTGCCCCGCATCGTTCCCGCCGGACACATACTGCTTGATCTGGCAGGGAATTTCCCGCTCCCGTGCTGTTTCCAGAATCCAATCGATAAACGGACGGTCATAAATCGTGCTGCGATCCATCAGCGATATCGCGCCGCCCTCGCCCAGCCGGGCAACCTGCTTGTACGGCTTCGTTCCGGCAATATCCCCGGCAGCAGTGGCTTCAAACACAATAGCATAATCCGGATCAATTTTGTGTGCCGCTGTCCGAGCGCCGGAAATGCCCAACTCTTCCCGGCAGGTAAACGCAAAATACAAGTCGCATCCGGGACGTGCGTCCCCCTGATACACTTGCCGCATCACGCTGCACAGCACCGCACAGCCAAGCCGGTCATCCAGCGCTTTTCCTTTGATATATCTGCCATTCTGACCGAACACAACATAATCGCTTTCAAATGTGCCAAAGTCCCCCACATGAACGGATTTTTCCGCTTCTTCCCGGATGGATACGCCGATATCTACATACATATCGTCCATATCAACAGCGCGTCCCCGGTCATCGCTTTTTACCAGATGCAACGGCTTCACACCAAACACGCCCCGCACCTGCCGGAGTTCATCCCCAATCCAAACACGCCTGCCTGCAAGTACCCGGGTATCACTGCCGCACATGGAGGAAATTTTCAAAAGCCCCGCATCGGTAATGGAGCGCACCATAAATCCCACTTCATCCATATGGCAGGACAGCATCAGACGCCGGGGTGCGATGGTCTCTCCGGATTCTTTTCCTGTGCCTCTGATCCGGGCAATCACACCGCACATTGGATCCGGCAAAATTTCATCGCAATATGGTGCGATTACAGAACGGATCAGCTCCGCCACCGCTCCCTCGCAGCCGGAGGGAGCAAACGTACAAGATAGCTGCTCCAAAAGGGACAGGGTTGTCCAGTTATTTTTCATTGATACAAACCTCCGTCCCGTATTGCAGCGGCAAACAGCGCCGCTGTGTTCTCTATATCCACAATATCCGCAGTTTCGTTATAGGTATGCATGGAAGTGATGGGAACGCTGACCACCGCCGTGGGTATTCCCTCTCCCACAAGGGACAGCATGGTTGCATTGGTACCGGTATCGCATGCGTCCACACAGGTCTGACAGGGGATATCCTTTTTTTCGCACAGATCCAGCAGGCGGCGCGTCAGGCGGCGGTCTGTCACCGCCGACAAAGACAGCACGGGACCGCCGCCCATTTTTCCGCTTTCATCCGCTCCCACACCGGGAGCGACTGCAAAGGTCACATCTGTAACAATCGCCGCGTCCGGGCAAATACGGTACGCTGCGGCGCTGCATCCGGAGGAAAGCCCCGCTTCCTCTCTGGCAGACAGAGTAACATACACATCCCACGCCATTTCTTCCTTCGGCACAATGGATGCTCCCAGAATCGCCGCGGCGCAGCAAGCTTTATTGTCCATGCTTCGTCCGCAGATTCTAGATCCCAGCAGGGACGCAGTTTTTTCATAAAATCCCACAGGGGTGCCAATGTCCACCAAGGTGTGCAGTACGTCTGCATCGTATCCGGTATCAATGAGCAAATCCCCAATTTCCGGAGCAGTTTTATGATCCCCTGCCTTTTGCAGATGAGGCGGAACAGCGCCGATCACACCGTACAGCGTTTCCTTGCCGTATATGAGAACCTCCGCCGCCGGCAGGATCCGCCGATCCAATCCACCTACCGGCACAACCCGGAGAAATCCTCCTTCAGTGATATCGCTGACCAGCATGCCGATTTCATCGAAATGCGCGTCCAGCAGCAGCTTTGGGGCGTCCTCTTTTCCGCACCGCTTCACAAAAACATGGGTGCCGGAGGGATCCGGAATATATTCATCAAAATAGGGGGATACAAGAGAGAGGAGGGCATCGCGCCCCCGCTCCTCTTGTCCGGATACGGACATGATGGATACAAGCGATCCAATCAACTTTTTTATATCAGAATGCATAATTGTCTCCAGTCAAAGGGAATTTACAATTTCGCTGAAACGCTCTCCGCGTTTTTCAAAGTTTGCAAAAGCGTCAAAGCTGGCACACGCCGGAGACAAAAGCACCGCGTCTCCCGGCTGGGCACTGTGCGCCGCACAGCGTACAGCCTCTTCAAAATCCGGTTTGCAGATCAGTTCAATCCCGCTGGCTGCAAATCCAGGCTCTTCCAGCATCGCTTTCTTTATCTTTTCCATAGTTGCTCCTGTCAATACAACCGTTTGTACATTTCCGTGTGAAATCAACGCCTTTGCCAGGGGTGCAAAAGGAATTTCTTTATCATATCCCCCGCAGATAATACGAATGGGACAGGTATGTGCGGAAATCGCCGCTGCCGTCCGTGTGGGAGACGAATCAATGGAAGAATTATAATACCGCACGCCGTCTGCTTCCCGCACCAGCTCCATCCGGTGCCGCACGCCGCCGAACGTTCCCGCCACAGTCTCCGCAGCCCGGGCGAGTGCATCTGCCGGGGACTCCGCCAGTGCCCATACAGCCGCAACAGCCGTGCTGTAGTTTTCCAGATTGTGTTCGCCGGGCAGAAGAATCACATCTGCGGCAAACAACGGATGCTCCGTGTCTGTTTTGCTGTCGTACAAGGTCACATATCCGTTTTTCGGATACACGCCGCCTGCGTAGTTTTTCATGAAATCCACAGGGATTGGACTGCGGGAGAACCACATGATCGGTGCGCCGCATTTTTCACCCAATGTGCGACACACGCTGTCGTCATAATTCAGCACTGCCCCCCGGCATCCGGAAAGGATGTTTGCTTTTGCTGCAATATATTCGTCCATGCCGGTATGCCAATTCAGGTGATTGGGCGTTACGTTTTTGATAACCGCAACCGTAACGGATGCGTCAATGCCCATAAGCTGGAAGCTGGACAGCTCCGCCGCTACAGCGTCGGCGGCTGTCATATCATTGATCCGGTGCAGGAGGGGCTCGCCGATATTGCCGCCTAAAAACACCTTTCTGTCCTTTGTGCCAAGCTGCGCCAAGATCTTGCTGACCAGCGTAGTCGTCGTGCTTTTTCCGTCGCTGCCTGTCACGCCGACTACAGGGCAGGGGGCGTGCTGCAAAAACAGTTCCATTTCTGAAGTAATAATGCAGCCCGCCTGCTGTGCCTGCAGAAGCTGGGGCAAATCCGGGCGGAATCCGGGGGAACGGAATAAATAATCTCCCTCTATATTTTCCAGATAATTCTCACCCAAAACAAGCTGCGCACCCATTGCCTGCAAACGCTGTCCAGATTCTCCCAGCGCCTCCAGATTTTTCCGGTCCCGCACAACCAAACGTGCGCCGGAATCTGTCAGCACTTGTGCAAGCGGCATGTTTGAAACACCCGCGCCAAGAAGCACTACTGTTTTTCCCGAGAACATTTTACGAAAATCCAAATTCATATGTATCCCCCTATTCACAAAGCTTTCTCCAATCATTATATACCGATTGTTAAAATTATGCAACCGACGGCTGCAACTTAATCGGTTTATCTTTACAAAGATTAAAAAATTTGGTACAATAATAATATCTTTATATATTCCTTCATGAAAGGGGGCGCCGTATTGGACGAACAAAAAGATATCCGTTTTTCCCTGTGGAAAAAACGCCATACCCTTCCTACTATAGGAAAAAGAAAAAGCATCACCCTTCTGATTTTGATTATCGCTGCCGCTGCTCTGCTCCCCGGTGGTGCATTCGGCACATTTTATATGGTCGTCGCAGGCGCACTGCTGGCGCTGCTGCTTACAGCAGACCGCAGCCTCCTTTGGCTGGCATCCATCCCCGGCGTAGGGATCATTGCTTTTCTGACCCATGCGCTGTTTGCTTCTGATAGCGCAAGCGTGGTATGGATTCTATCCGCGTTTCTATATATTCCTATAGGGCTTGTTCTTGCCGCATGTATATATAATCGGCAGAGTCTGACCGTTACAACAGCCGCGGTTGCAGTCGTATTCGGCATACTCCTTCTTTTGTCTGCCGGAATACAGCTGCACCTTGCATACGGCGACATCCGCGAAGGCGCTGCCATCCTGTGGGATCAGCTGCAAGCGGGGCTTACAGGCATGCTTTCCTCCATCGGACTTCCGGGAGAAAACGGCGTTCTGTTTGTATACACGGAAAAAGAAATTCAGGGAATCATTCAGTCTGCCGTGATGCTGCTTCCCGCAATGGGAATTCTGACCTGTCAGCTTTTTGCATATCTGTGCGCGAAAATTTATCGTTTGCTGGCGTTAGCAATGGGTGCGGACTTCCTCTTTGAAAAAGCAAAGTGGCCGCTTACCGCAAGCGCCCCGGCATATATTGTATTTATTGTGTGCTATTTTATATCCCTTTTTGCAAACGAAGCTTCTGTCATTAACTATGCGGCATACAACCTGCTTTATATTTTTCTGCCCGTTACAGCCGCAGCAGGATTTCACGCCGTTTTCGGTATCAGAACCCAGAGGAGAGGTCGCAGACAGATTCCGCTGATGATCCTGTGCGCCGTGATGTTCTTTATATCCCCTATCGCGCTGTTTATGCTTCTGGCATTTTTGGGAGCCGTCCGCACCTTTTTCACCGCTGTTCTGAAGTGGATGAAAAAGCACAGCGATCCTGACGCTTAACGGAAGGAGCAAAATCGTATATAATGAAAAAACGACCGTATCATTTCAGTTTTACAGATATTGTGTTCTGCACGGTGTTTGCATTGGTAATCCTGTCCGTACAAACCCTTTTGAACGCTCTTTTTGATCAGGCACTTCCTACAGGAATTTTCCTTTTGGCAATTTACGTTGCCGGAACCTTCGTTTTCCTGTACCTGCGCCGTAAGCCCTCACAGGGGGCGGGGACAGACGATTCCCTGTCCAAAGTGGCAAGCGTTCTGTCCGATGCAATGCTTGAAATGGAGATTCCCGCGGTAGTTTGTCCTGCCAATGCGGATCGGATCATCTGGCACAATAAAGCCGCCGATTTTCTGTTTGCAGGCACAAAGCAGGAAACCCATTTCGGGCAGTTATTTTTCCATGTTCCAGGAAATACCGAGGACGGCGAACGGCGGCTCACCTGCAAAAACCGGATTTTCCAGCCAAGCAGTGTTACTGCGGAAGGAAAAGACGGTAAGCTGTACCGCATCACCATCCTGTACGACATTACCCAGCAGACCGCTGCCGAGGCAGCGCTGCGCGGTAAGGAATGCGCCGTAGGATACGTAGTAGTAGACAATCTGGACGAACTGCTCAACTATGAGCAGGAGGATTACAGAAATGCCTCCGGCAAAACGGAACAGCTGCTGCGCAGCTGGGCAACGTCCGCCGGCGGAGTTCTGAAGGAATACCAGCAAGACCGCTACATTTTCCTTTTTGAAAAATCACACTTACAAGCCTTTATGGATTCCGGCTTCTCTATTTTAGATGATATCCGGGATATACGCATTGGAGAATCCAGCATTTCCGTAACCGTGTCCATGGGCGTCTGCGCCTCTGGAAATACGCTGGCAGAAAAGGAAAAAAGCGCCCAGGCAGCGCTGGATACCGCATTGCAGCGGGGCGGAGACCAGGCTGTTGTTCGGGGGGACAGCGGGTTGGATATTTACGGCGGCAAAACCAAAATCCCTCAAAAACGAACCAAGGTTCGCGCCCGGGTTATTGCAAACGAGCTGATCTCCCGCATTTCTATTGCATCCAATGTGCTTATCATGGCACACAAGTATGCAGACTTTGATGCGTTCGGCGCATCTGTGGGGCTTGCCCGCATCGCCCTGTTCTGCGGCGTGCCGGTTAACATTGTCACCGATCCGGACGACACCAATCTGGACCGCTGCCGCGCATGGCTTGCAGATGAGCCGGAATACAGCAGTATGTTTGTGAACTCTCAGGAAGCATTGGATTTTGTCAAATCCGATACACTGCTGATTATCACAGATGTAAACAATCCCGCACAATTTGAAGCCCCCGTTCTGGCTGAACACTGTAAAAACATTGTAATCATCGACCACCATAGAAAAACGGTAGATTTTGATCACCCACTGCTGATTACCTATATCGAACCCTCTGCCGCAGCAGCCAGCGAACTGGTTGCAGAAATGTTGGAACAGATTTTGCCGGGCGAAATGCTGCTTGCGCATGAAGCAGATCTGATGCTGGCAGGCATTCTGCTGGATACAAATCATTTCACGAAAAACACCGGCACCCGCACCTTCTCCGCAGCCCTTTATCTGCGCGGCAGGGGCGCGGATGTAAGCGAAGTGCAGGAATTTTTCAAAACAGAGCTGGATGAATTTCAGCGGGAACTGAAATTCCATTCCCACGTAGAAATATACCGGGGTGTTGCCGCAATTGCTGCAGCCTCCGGCGAATGCACCATTCGGGATAAAGTTCCGGCAGCCAAAGCGGCGGACCGGCTCCTCACCGTGGAGGGCGTAAAAGCTTCTTTTGCAATTCTCCCCATTGGAGATGAGATACACATTTCCGCACGTTCTCTGGGAACGATCAACGTGCAGTTGATTTTGGAGGAACTAAAAGGCGGCGGTCACTTTGATTCTGCCGGTGCCCGTATGGAAGGCGTTTCAGTAGCCGAGGCAACTGCCCTTCTGAAAGAAGCGCTGGATCGGCATCTCAACGATTCAGCTGCTGAAAAAGAACGCAGGCAAACAATAAATCAATAACCCATATAAGGAAAGGTTGGATAAATTCATGAAAGTATTATTACTCGCAGACGTAAAAGGAAAAGGCAAGAAAGATCAGATCGTAAACGTATCCGACGGATATGCCCGCAATTTTCTGTTCCCCAAGAAACTGGCTGTAGAAGCAGATGCAAAAGCATTGGCGGACGCAAAAAGCAAGGAAGAAGCCAAGGAATATAAAATTGAGCAGGACAAGGCTGCTGCAAGAGAACTGGCGGAAAAATTAGAAGGCACCGTTGTTAAAATCAAAGCAACAGCCGGCGCAGACGGTCGCTTATACGGCAGTATCACGACCGCTGATATTGCACAGGCACTGCAGGAGCAGTCCGGTATTCAAATTGACAAGCGGAAAATTGTAACGGATGGCGCCATCAAAGCATACGGATCCTATACGCTCACTGTAAAGCTTTATCCGGAAATTCAGGGCAAGCTCAATCTTGTAGTCTGCGACTGAGGGGACTGCTGTGAACGTACAATTGGATCGCAAAATGCCCTTTTCGCTGGAAGCGGAGCAGTCCGTACTGGGATCCATTCTGATTGATCCTGCATGTCTGGATACACTCACGTCTATCATTTCCAGCAGTGATTTTTATCTGGAAGAGCATCAAAGCATCTACACTGCGATGCAGGGCATGTATTTAAAAAGCAAAAACATTGACGTAGTCACGCTGATTGACGAGTTGGTAAAGGAAGGGATTTATGACGCCGCAGGCGGAAAGGAATATATCCGTCTGATCGCAGAAACGGTACCCACCGCCGCCAATGTAAAGGATTATGCCGAAATCGTGCGCAGCAAAAGCACGCTGCGGGCACTGATCGGCGCGTGCGAAGAAGTGACGGAAGCCGCATATACCGAGGAAGAAGAGGTGGAGCGGCTGGTTGAAATGGCGGAAAGCAAAATCTACGCCATTGCTGAACAAAAGGACAACAAAAATTTTGTGCACATCAAGGATGCCCTTTTGCAGGTATACAATCATTTGCAGCAGCTTGTCACCAACAGAGAAGAAACCCAGGGAATGAAAACCGGATTTTCCGGTCTGGACAGAGTTCTTGTAGGGATGGCAAAATCTGACCTTGTACTGGTCGGCGCCCGTCCCGGTATGGGAAAAACCTCTTTTGCCATGAACGTTGCAGTATCCGCGGCACGTCGCTCCGGGAAAGCCGTGTGTGTATTTTCACTGGAGATGTCCGCAGAACAGCTTGTTACAAGACTTTTATCCAGCGAAGCGCTGGTAGACAGCTACCATCTCCGGTCCGGAGAACTCACCGATGAGGACTGGCAAAAACTTGCCCATGCCTCTTCTATTTTGTCAGACTGCCAAATTCTAATTGATGACACCACCGGTATGACAGTAACCGGAATGATGGCAAAGCTGCGTCGTGTGAAGAATTTAGGGCTAGTCGTTATCGACTATCTGGGACTGATGCAGTCAGAGCACCGTAACGACAACCGAGTGCAGGAAGTGTCCGAAATATCCAGAAATCTAAAGCTGATGGCAAAGGAATTTGAAATTCCCGTCATCTGCTGTGCACAGTTATCCCGTGGTCCGGAATCCAGAACGGACAAGCGTCCTATGCTGTCCGACCTGCGTGATTCCGGTGCAATCGAGCAGGACGCGGATATTGTTATGTTTCTATATCGGGAAGAGTATTATAAAGACAAGGAAAATCCACAGAATACCGCGGAGGTTATTGTTGCAAAAAACCGCCACGGTTCCACCGGTAAAGTGGAAATGGGCTGGCTGGGGCAGTATACAAAATTTACGACTATTGAAACGGATGAGAATTATTAAAAAAGGCTCCCCCAGCAAAGAGAGCCTGCAACATACTCAAGCCTCCCTTGTGCAAAGGGAGGTGGCACGGCGCAGCCGTGACGGAGGGATTGTCTGAGTAGTACTGCCAATTTGTAGTTCATCCAAAATGATAGCATTACAATCCCTCAGTCAGCTACGCTGACAGCTCCCTTTGCACAAGGGAGCCTTTTTGTTTGGTGCTCCACGACGGCTCCCTTTGCTGGGGAGAGCCTTTAAAATAGGCACAGTACGATAGCCTCCCCCGGCAAAGGGAGGTGGCAGGCGTATTTCTACCGACCTTAAGCCTCCTTTGTGCAAAAGGAGGTGGCACGGCGCAAGCCGTGTCGGAGGAATTGTCTGAGTGGTACTGCCGATTTGATGATCCTGCAAAATGATAGTAAAACAATCCCTCAGTCGCTATCGCGACAGCTCCCTTTGCACAAGGGAGCCTTTTTATTGAAGGTTCGCGGGAGCACCCTATGGAGCCACACAGTGGATCCTCACATGGGGCCTATTGAAGTATGGCGCTATGCGGGGGGCTCCCTTTATTACTAGGGAGCCCTTTTTCTTTTTGCCTACTAAAAGCGCCCCTTTGCCTTTTGGGTTTGCGCTCTATTTCCCGTTCGACTTATTTTACATATTTCTCCTGGTTCGGTCACAGTTTTTTTACACCCCGGATTTCATTTTTTTTTGATAAATTATTGTATTACAGGCAAAATTGTGATATATTAAATTTGTATGCGTATGCTGAAAGCTTGTATGATAAGCAAGCTGTTAAACGTACGGCTGCACAGCTTTGCTGTATACAAGTATTTATATGGAAAGGATTTTGAAGATGACCTACAACAAAAAATCTGTCGAAGACATTGACGTATCCGGCAAGCGGGTGCTTGTAAGATGCGACTTCAACGTACCTATGAAGGACGGCGTGATTACCGATGACAAGCGTATCGTTGGCGCACTGCCTACCATTCAGTATCTGATGGAGCACGGCGCTAAAACCGTTCTCTGCTCCCACATGGGCAGACCCAAGGGGGAAGTAAATCCGAAATATTCTTTGGCTCCTGTTGCAAAGCGTCTTTCTGAATTGCTCGGCAAAGAAGTTGTTCTCGCTGCTGACGTAATCGGCGCTGACGCAAAGGCAAAGGCTGCTGCTCTGAATAACGGCGATGTACTGCTGATCGAAAACGTTCGTTTCCATAAGGAAGAGGAAAAGAATGATCCCGCTTTTGCAAAAGAGCTTGCTTCTATGGCAGACATTTTTGTGAACGATGCATTTGGTACTGCACACCGCGCACACGCTTCTACAGCCGGTGTTGCTGATTATCTGCCTGCCGTTTGTGGTTATCTGATCCAGAAGGAAGTAGACATTATGGGAAAAGCTCTGGCTGACCCTGCACGTCCCTTTGTTGCTATTCTCGGCGGTGCAAAGGTATCCGACAAAATCGGCGTAATCAACAACCTGATCGAAAAATGCGACACGCTGATTATCGGCGGCGGTATGGCTTACACCTTCTTTAAGGCACAGGGCTATAACATCGGCACTTCCATCTGCGAGGATGATAAAGTTGAACTGGCTACCAGTCTGATGGAAAAAGCGAAGGAAAAAGGCGTAAACTTCCTGCTTCCCGTTGATAACGTAATCGGACGTGAATACAAGGAAGACACCACTTATATGACGATCACTTCCGACTGCATCCCCGATGGCTGGATGGGTCTGGACATTGGTCCTGTAACAAGAGAGCTGTTTGCTAAAACCATTTCCGGCGCAGGCACAGTAATTTGGAACGGTCCGATGGGCGTTTCCGAATGGGAACACTTTGCAGCCGGTACACTGGATGTAGCAAAGGCTGTTGCTGATTCCGGTGCAATTTCTATCATTGGCGGCGGTGACTCTGCTGCTGCTGTAGAAAACCTGGGCTTTGCAGATAAAATGACCCACATCTCTACCGGCGGCGGCGCTTCTCTTGAATTTTTGGAAGGTCTGGATCTTCCGGGAATCTCCTGCCTCCAGGATAAATAAGTTTTTACAATTTGCGCGCAGTCTCGCTGAGACTGCGCGCAGACAAGTTTATTGAGGATTTCTTAAATCTGCACATACAGTGCAAATCATATTTCAAATATAGGGAAAGGTACTTTTCTATTATGAATAAAGCAACACGCAAGGCTGTAATCGCCGGCAACTGGAAAATGAACATGACGCCTTCCAAGGCAAAGGAAGCAATTGAAAAAACTGCTGCACTTGTAAGCGGCAAAAACGGATGCGACATTGTTTTGTGCGTTCCCTTTGTAGATATTGACGCAGCAGTCACAGCAGCTAAGGGCACAAACATAAAAATTGGCGCACAGAATGTACATTTTGAAAAAAGCGGCGCTTTTACCGGTGAGATTTCTGCGGACATGCTTCTGGAAACCGGCGTTGAATATGTAATTATCGGTCACAGCGAACGCAGACAGTATTTTGGCGAGACAGACACAACTGTAAATCAGCGGACAAAGGCTGCACTTGCTGCCGGATTGACTGTAATTCTTTGTGTAGGCGAAGTATTGGAAGAACGTCAGAGCAATATTACTGACGAAATTCTTTCCATGCAGACGAAGCTTGCGCTGGCAGGCGTAAGTGCTGAAGAAATGCAGAAGGTTATCATTGCATATGAGCCTGTATGGGCAATCGGAACAGGTTTGACAGCAACACCTCAGCAGGCTGACGAAGCATGCGGTCTGATCCGCAGCGTTTTGGCTGGCATGTATGACGAAAAAGTGGCAGAAGCAACCACGATTCAGTATGGCGGAAGCATGAATGATGGCAATGCTGCTGAACTTCTGGCAAAGTATCATGTAGATGGCGGGCTGATTGGCGGCGCTTCCCTGGTTCCTGAAAAATTCGACGCAATTGTTACTGCTGCACAATAATTGCATATATAGAGTTAAGACCACCGACTTTTACCGGTGGTCTTTTTTTGCAGCTATTCAGCAAAAAAAGTCCCGCGAGCTTTCGCGGGACTTTCATACTTATTTTAAATTATTAGCCTGCAATCATTGCCTGCAGTGCCAACACATCCAGTGCATCAATCACACCGTCACCGTTGATATCAGAAATTTCATCTGCAGCAGCAGTTCCGTTAGACAATGCATTCCGCATCTGCTGTACATCATTGTTATCAACAATCTGGTCGTTGTTGATGTCTCCAAAGTACCGTACAGAATCAGCTGCATAAGCAACTGTAGACATGCTGGACACATCTGCAAACTGGAGACCCATATCTTCTGCAAATTTCTGTGCAGCGGAAGAAGAGGATCCGTAAACAGTTGCATCACTGAAAATAACTGCGCCCTCTTTCAGAGTCGCCTTATATCCATAAGCGCCTGTTCCAATTCTCTTAACAGAATCCGGAATAACCAGAGACTTGAGAGCACCGCAGCGAGCAAATGCATAATTGCCAATTGTTACGACTGCATCAGAAATTGTTACATCTGCAAGTGCCTCGCATTCATAAAATGCGCCATAGCCAATTGCTCTGGTAGAAGCAGGCACTTTGAAGCTGGTCAAACCAGATTCTGCAAATACTTTTCTGCCAATATCTGTTACAGTATCAGGTGCGTTTACCGTTGTCAATGCATCGCAACCCATAAAAGCATAATCTTCCAAAACAGTAACGCCAGCAGGGATTGTTACAGAAGTGAGTGTTTTACAATCTCTGAGAGCGGATTTATCCAACTTTGTAAGACCATCCGGGAGTGTGATCTCTGCAAGCGTAGCACATCCGCGGAAAGCAGCCTTACCGATAGAAGTTACATCAGAAGGAATCACAACAGATTTTAATGCTGCACATTCATAGAATGTCATATCACCGATTGCACCAACGCCGGTAGGATATACAACAGATTCAAGAGATTTACAGCCATAGAATGCATTTTCTCCTACTGCCTCCATTGTTGCAGGCAGTCGAATACTTGTCATAGATTCGCAACTTCCGAATGCAGATTTACCGATGGAAGTTACGGAATCCGGAACATTTACAGACTTCAAAGAAGTGCACATGAAGAATGCAGTATCTTTGATTTCGGTAATACCCTCATGCAGTTCAATCGTTTCCATTGCACGGTTACCGCTGAAAGTGTTCTCTGAAACATAATTGATTGCGGCAGGAACCCGGAGATTCTTTACGCCGGAGCTGAGGAATATGTAATCACCCATTTCCGTTACGGAATCAGGAATTGCAAGCGCAGTCAATTCCGGATCATAAGCAAACGCCCGCTCACCAATGGTTTCAACCTTTACACCCATATCTACTGCAGCAAGCTTAGGGCAGCGGAAGAATGCATATTCACCGATGGACGTCAATTCATCGGGAAGTTCAACAGACGTTAAAGAAGCACAGTAAGCAAACCCGTAATCACCAATAGAGGTGATACTGTCAGGAAGCTTTATAGCCTTCAACGCAGTGCCGTAAAATGCATTGTTGCCGATTGTTTTCACACTGTCAGGAACGGAAACATATTCCAGCCTCTCCAAACCGTTAAAAGCATAATCGCCAACACTGGTCGCACCATCTGCAATAAATACTCTGCCAATCTGCTTCGTATTGGTATTGATCATAGTACGACCTTTTTCATAATCATACATATCGCCTGTACCGGTAATAGTTGCCTCATAATACGCTGTACCGCCTTTTTTCATTGAGTACCAATAAACTTGACAGTACAGGTTATCACCAATCTGTTTATTTGTGCCGCGCGGTTTATACTCGGCAACCACTCCATTATCTAAATCCTCTTTGGTGACGGGACCATGTTCTGCAGGAAGCCGTTCCGGTTCCGAATCTTCCTCAGCAGCACCAATTGCCAGCATCATACCGCCAAGCAGCATGGACAACACCAGCAAGCATGCAATCAGTTTTTTCATCTTTCTGAATCCTTTCTGACTGTAAAAGTATCACAAATTACGGCAGACACCCACTGTCGGAAGCAAGGCGCAGCATGAACAGCCGCAACCGAACACAGGAAAGCAATGTTATCTGAAAGAGACACCGCTCCACTATCTACCTTTTTCACATTTAGCATATCATACCCTCACATTTTTGTCAAGGTTTTTATGTAAAATTGCCATGTTTAATTTAAACAGGATCACAATTTTTACATAAATTGTTGAGAAAAAACACACATATTTATTTAACAGCGTGTTTCTGCGGCAGACGCGCAAGCAGGATTCCCCCTGCAATCCCTATCAATATACCAGCGACCGTACCACCAATAGCAAGCACAGGAAGATAATACAAAACCTGACGCGTACCCATCACCGCTGCGGCAACAATAATCTGTGCCATATTATGTGCTACACCTCCAGCAACGCTGACACCAACCGCAGAAAACAGCTGTGTTCTGCGCAGCAGCGCCATCACCGTAAGACTGAGTACCGCACCGGCTGCTCCGTATGCTAAGCTTAGCATACTGCCAAACGAAAGCGCTGTCAGAAGTACCCGGATCAGAGATACTGCACCGGATGCAAGCCAGCCAAAACGATACAAAACAAAAACAATAACAACATTGGGAAGTCCGATTTTCAGTCCCGGACTGAGGGAGGGAATAAAACTCTCCACATATGACAAAATCATTGCGGCAGCCGTACACATGCCAAGCAGTGCCAGCGTCTGGGTTTTCTGTTTCATAAACGACACGCCTTTCAGCTTTCATTATGCGTTACAATAGATATAACCACCTTGTTGGGCAAACAGATGATGCTTTCATCGCTGCGGCTGATTCTGTGCTGGTGCACACACAGCTTATCCGGACAGCTCGCCTGGGTAACCGCGGCAAATCCATCTGCAATTGCAAGCACATTATATCCGCCGTCCTCTGTTTCAATGCGGATTTCCGCATCCTTATGCAAATCATATGTGCCAAAAACTGCTCCGTCTACTTCCACTATCACCTGATCTCCCGGCGTTCTGAAAAGCAGTGACAACAAAAGGGCAGCGCCGCCGATCAGC
>CASTST010000020.1 GCA_949451655.1 uncultured Eubacteriales bacterium
CCTGTCCCGGAAGGAGGACGTGCAGGAGTGGGTGATGCAGAGCTTAAAGGCGAGAATCAAGAAAATCAGGGAGGGAAAAGAATGCTGGTAACAATTTCAACAGAAAAGGGCTGCATGAAACTTGACCTGGAGGAGTTCTTTCCAACTACGCAGGATCGTGTGCGGAAGTTGTTCCGGGTAATGAGGGGAAGAATGCCCGAAAACAGGAAGGAAGAAGTGAGAGACTACCTGGAATACAAAAAGCAGGAAGCAGGTAAGATAAAGATAGATGTGCAGGCGGAAATTTTGAGAGAAAGGGAAAAGCAAGAGGAAATGGAGCTGCAATGTGAAGTCCTGAAAAAGATGATTGCGGAGTCCCGGAACGTAGAATCTGTGCTGAGAGAGAAAGTCCGCATTGCTGAGCAGGTTGAGAAATCAGCTCCTGCGTGGATAAAGCTGTTTGATAACATATGCGGGGGTGAATGATGAGAAGGATTGACAAAATAAAAAGCATGGATGTAGCAGAATTGGCAGAATTGCTATTCGACATAGGAGCCGATGAAAATATTTATTTCTGCAAAAACGAGGAAGAATGCGGGGTGATGCTTGACACGGGCGAAGGAGATACATTGAATCTCATGTGCAGGCAATGCCTGATAGATTGGCTGATGGAGGAAGAAACATGAAGAAACACACACGCAAGGGAATGAACCCGGCGCTTGCGGCATTAAGCCGAAGGCATGAGGAATACAGTCTGATTCGGGCGGCCGGGAAAGCAAACCTGATTCTGACGCTGATGGTGCTGCACGATAAGTTTGGATTCGGGCAGAAACGATGCGAGAGATTCATCGAGGAATACCGGAAACAGCTGGAAGCGTACAATGAAGGTTATGTCGAGAGCGTTCGGGATTTCGAGGAAGTGCTTAAGGATGAGATGGGAATTGAGGTTCAGTTATGACAAGGGGGGGGGATGCCGATGGAAAAAGGGATCAAGGAGGAAAACGAGAAGAAAAAGGAATACCTGTGGAAGTATAGGGACGCATTGCGCAGCCAATTGGCGATCGAGGAGGAGATCGAGCAGCTGAGAGCAGACAAAATGTATCCAGGATCTTTAGAACAGGATGGGATGCCACATGGGAACGGCTGTAGCGATCTGTCTGGATATGCTGCAAAACTGGACGAGTTGTTGCAAGAACTGAAAGAACAGCTGGAAAAGAAAATCGATATCCGGAGGGAGATCACACAGAAGATTGATGCGATGCCGGATGAAACGGAAAGTCTTCTGCTGCGGTACCGGTACATACACCTGCTGAAGTGGGAAGAGGTTGCAGTGAAAATGGGGTACAGCTGGCAGCATATGCATAAAATACATGCCAAAGCATTAGAGCATTTTGAAATTTAAGAGGCGATAGAATGCGATACCGCACCTGTGCTATAGTGTATTCGGGTTAAGTGTGAAATGCTAAATCTTTTTCATAAATCTCCGAACGGCTGCCAGGTGTCACAGCCGGGCAGCTGATTTACCGAAGCTTATCATCAACGGCAGATGTGACGGGTCGCGCCCGCCAACCATGTTCGACTCATGGTGCTTCGATTTGGTATCGTGCAGCGCGGTTCGAGTCCGCAAACGGCAGTAGCGAAAGCGAGGGCCGTGCAAGGTGCAATATCGATCCAACAGGAAGCTATATTTATCTGGATGAAATTGTGGTGAGGTGCACCAATACCCGCGAGGTCGGTTCGATTCCGGCGCTTCCACTTCTCTCGGCAGAGAGACCCGCACACATTTTTTTTGAAACGTCCTGTAGAAATATGGGGCGTTTTGTTGTATGATGGAAGAAAATGTTTGCGGGAGGGAAAAACGGTGTTTTCGTGTAAAAACGTTGATATTACCCACACATATACGCATGGAAGAAAAACGGAATTTATGTTTGGATTACATAAGCCGTATCCAAAGGTAAAAAGCGTAAAAAGAATATGTGAAATCACAGATTATTACATGAATAAATATCAAAGAATAAATTTGGTATTAGTGGGCGATAGATTATCAACGATTAAAAAAGAGAAGGAATTGGGGTTATCTGAAATAATTATAGATGGAAAAGTGATAACACCATTAGACAATGAATTTAATGCTATACACTCATATGTGGATAGGATCAAAGGAAGCGTTATAACGTTTAACACGAATAAACTGAATAAGTTTTGCAACTGGGATTTTGGAATTGGAAGGCATGATTTTACTGGTTTAAGAAAAGGCAATTCCAGCATAAAAGAAGTGACGGGCAAAGTTTATTTACAGTATATTTTTGCACATGAATTTGCGCATGCAATAGACGCTGAATATGGTTTGAGCGATAATTCAGAATTAAGAGAAATATATAAGAATCAAGAAGAGAGATTTAAAAATATTTCTGAATTTATAGCAGAGTGTTTCGTTGCGAGAGAAGTATACAGCGATAATGAAGTTGCGAATAAGGTGAGAGAGATTATTGATAGTATTGCTTTAAAAGCATAAAATGAAATGCTTTTTTGTAAAACACATGAATAGAGGCAGCCATGCGCTGTCTCTTTTGTATTTCCAAAACAACACGAAAAGGAAGGTGAGGCGGTGATAACTGCCTATTTTCTATTGCAGATTTTACCGGATAGGAAGGTGGTGAAGTGGCGGGTTATGAAAACATAAAAGATAAGGGATTTGACAGACGAACAACGGAGGAACTACGGGTAATTGCTTCGGCCGGAGGCAGGGCATCTGGTGAGGCAAGACGAAGAAAAGCGGATTTTAGGCGTACTTTGAACCTGCTTCTGACTGCAAAAATAGATAGTCCGGAATGGACACCGATTCTGGAATCACTTGGCTTGGACAGTACGCTTGAATCTGCGGTCAACGCTGCTATGATCCGGGAAGCACTAGCAGGCAATGTAAAAGCCTACGAAGCAATCGCGAAGTATTCCGGACAGTCTCCGGAGCCGGAAGAAAACAGACGAAACCGGGAAGCTGATACGGAGCTTAAAAGGGCGCGGAAACAGGCAGTTACCGGTGAAAATGAGAGTGCGGAGGCAGTTGAAAAATTGGATCAGATACTGAAAGGGATATATGAAAATGCAGTTAAGCAGCAAGCAGAATGAATATATCGTGAATGCGACACATCGCTGGAACATTAAGTCCGGCGCGGTCCGTTCTGGTAAATCTTATGTGGATACTGCGTTTGTAATTCCCTTCCGGATACGCGAAAGAGCCGGAAAAGCAGGGCTTAATGTGATTCTTGGCGTGTCAAAAGAATCCATAGAGCGTAACGTGTTGCAACCAATGCGAGAGATATACACGGATAAACTGATCGGCACGATTAACAACCGGAACGTGGCAAGAATCTGCGGCGAGGATGTGTATTGTCTTGGGGCAGAGAAAGTCAGCCAGGTCGCGAAGATACAGGGTTCCAGTATAAAATACTGCTACGGCGACGAAGTGGCGAAGTGGAACAAAGAAGTATTCCAGATGCTGAAATCCCGCCTTGATAAGCCGTATTCCTGTTTTGACGGGAGCTGCAACCCGGAGCATCCGACACACTGGCTGAAAGAGTTCCTGGATAATGTGGAACTGGATATTTACCTCCAGCGCTATACGATCTTTGATAATCCGTTTCTTCCAGAGGAGTTCGTTGAGCAGCTCTGCAAAGAGTATGAGGGAACGATTTACTATGACCGTCTGATCTTGGGGTTATGGAAACGGGCAGAGGGAGCAATATACAAACGCTTTGCGGATAATCCGGAAGCATACCGGTGTCGCGTTGTGGATGCGATTGAAGAAGAAGCGGAGTGCAGACAGTTCCGCAAAGAGGATATCGTGTCAATTGAAATCGGTCTGGACTTCGGCGGAAATCAGTCCGGACATTCTTTTGTTGCGAGAGGGTATACGGATGATTACAAAGAAGTGATAGCATTGAAATCTAAGCGGGTCAAAGCAAAAGATAAGAGCGAGGAGATAGACAGCAATAAACTGGACGAACTTTTTTGTGAATTTGTCGAAGAAGTGATAGAGAAGTATGCGGTGGTTGTTCGTCATGGCGATTACGTGGAATACTGCAACGTAGAATCGGTATTTTACGATAATGCCGAAACAGTGCTCGGAAACTCGATCAGGAATGCAGTAGGGGAGAAATACCCATGGATTTCCGTAAAAGGAGCGAAGAAAAGAGCGATCAATGACAGAATCAGATGCACCGTCAGGCTCATGGGGGCAGGGCGGTTTTTTATTACGGATGATTGTACGAGCTTGCAAACAGCGTTTTCCGATGCTGTTTGGGATAAGGACGTAAAAGACCGGGACGAACGTCTGGATGACGGAAGTACAGATATAGACAGCTTGGATGCGTTTGAGTATACAATCGAACGCGACATGAATTATCTGATCTGAGAGGTGCGGGATGTTTGAAAGTTTTAAAATTTTTTGGAAAGGAATCAGGCAGATGTTTGGACACACTACGCTGAAAAATATTGTTGGAAAAAATATTGCTCTTTCGGACAAGATGATTGATGCGATCAACGAATGGAAGCAGATGCTTGGAGGGCAGGCAGACTGGATTACGGATTCCGTAGAATCACTTGGCATTGAAAATGGTATTTGCCGTGAATTTGCGGATGCCGTCCTGTCAGAAATGGAATCCGGCATCAGTAACGAGAAGCTGAATAAAGCATACCAGAAGAATATGATTGCCTTGAACGAAAACATGCAGCAGGGCCTTGGCATTGGCTCCTTTATTATCAAGCCGCTTGGTGGTGATGCTGCTGAGTTTATCACGGCAGATCATTTTGTCCCGATATCGTTTGCGGATGATGGAAAGCCGAATGATATCGGTTTTTTGACTACAAAGCGAGTAGGTGAAACAGATTATTATACACGGTTTGAACGGCATTATTTTGTAAATGGCAATCTGACAATAGAGAATCGCTGCTACCATTCGCAGACGCCGAATGATATCGGGTTGATCTGCAGTCTGGAAGAAGTGCCAGAGTGGGAGCAGATCAATCCAGGGCCGGTGAGCTATCCTGGAATGACGCAGATGGCCTTTGGATATTACCGGAATCCGATTAAAAACGATGTTGATGGATCCGCATGTGGCGTGTCTATCTTCGACAAAGCAAAGGGACGGATCCGGAAAGCAGATCTGCAGGCAGCGCGCTTTGACTGGGAATACGAATCCGGCGAGCGTGCAGTCCATATAGATGACCGGGCTTTAAAGCGAGATAATAGGAATGGCCGATTCGGAATGGCCAAGCTGAATAAGCGATTGTACCGTGGACTCAATATCGAGGATGGCAAAGACAAAGACCTCCTGAAAGAGTATTCTCCGGAAATGCGGGATGAAGCTTACAAGCGCGGCCTCGAAGAGTATAAGCGTGAGATTGAGTTTATCGTTGGTCTTGCGTATGGCGATCTGTCGGACGTTCAGACAGTGGAAAAGACGGCCGCCGAGGTCAAGGTGTCAAAGACACGGAAATACAACCGCGTGACAGCGATTCAGAATAATCTGGCGTCCTGCCTGGAAGATTTTGTTGCCGGCCTTGCTTTTTATAACGGTATGTATAATTCCGGATATGATTTCAGTTGCAAGTTCAATGATTCGATTCTGACAGATGAGGAGACAGAACGGCAGCAGGACAGGCAAGACGTAGCAATGGGCGTCATGCAGATCTGGGAATATCGCATGAAGTGGTACAACGAGGACGAAAAAACAGCCAAAGCAGCAGTACAACAGCCGGCAGAGGTGATTGAATGACACAGGGCGAACTGGAGAAAATCCCTTTAAAGACTGGGCAGATATTTTCTGATCTGGAGCTCCGGATCATGACAGATATTGTCCGCAGAATCAAAGAAAATGGGTTTTCCACTGCGTCTGCTGACTGGCAGGTTACTCGCCTGCAGCAGCTCGGAAAGTCGGAACAGGATATAAAAAAGTGGATCCAGGAGGCGCTGAATGCGTCTGATGAGGAGATGCAGCGTATCTTTGCAGATGATGTGTACGAGCAATATTACGGGCACAGTAGGATGTATAAAACTGCAGGTTTGCAGCAGATACCGTTTGAGGATAACACCGCACTGCAGCAGACCATATCAGCAGCAATGCAGCAGATATCCGGTGAGTATCAAAATCTTGCCGGATCCATGGGCTTTGCTCTGCGCGGTGCGAATGGTAAGATCATGTATGCTCCGCTTATGGAGTATTATCGATCTACATTGGACAATGCCGTAATGGACATCCACAGTGGAGCATTTGACTACAACACTGTGTTAAAACGCACGGTTGACCAGATGGCTGCGTCAGGTTTGCGCTGGATTGATTATGACTCCGGGCACCATAACCGGATCGATGTAGCCGCAAGAAGGGCGATTATGACCGGCTTCCGGCAGGTGCAGGGCAAGATCAACGAGCAGGTCGCTGCGGAGCTCGGGACGGACCAGTATGAGGTGACTTACCATGTTGGCGCCCGTCCTACGCATCAGCCGTGGCAGGGACGTGTCTGGACGATGCAGCAGCTGCGTGATGTGTGTGGACTCGGAACCGTTACAGGCTTACTGGGAGCAAATTGTTACCACGATTATAACCCATTCCCACCTGGCGCTATCCGGACATATACGGACGAGCGGCTGCAGCAGATGATTGATGCAGAAAATACTCCGAAGGAATACAATGGCAAGGAATACACTACGTATGAGGCATTACAGCAGCAGCGTAAGATGGAGACATCGATGCGAGCAACGCGCCAGAAGATAAAGTTGCTGCAGGAAGGAGGAGCAACAGATGAAGAAGTAATACTGCAGAAGGCCAAATACCAGGGACAAATGCAGGCCTACAAGGATTTCTCGCAGAAGATGAAGCTGCCGGAACAGAAACAACGGATCATGCAGGACGGCTTGCGTGGACGGTTTATGCCGACGAAAGCAGAAAATAAATTATTTGCAGAGCAGGTAAAACATGATAAAATAATAAAAGAATTAAGAGCTGTCGGTGTGAAAGGAGAGATACATTATCCTCCAAGGACAATTGATACGAATGGTTTGACGTTTGATGAGAAGCATATCAATCAGCAACGGGAGCACGGTGTATCAATAGAGGAAGCAAAAGAATACATAAAAAATGCTAAAGTGTCTGTTACTGTATGGAAAGGACAGTATGAACGATACTATGGAGATATAGGAACAGTGTATGTTGATTTGGCGAATAAGCTGATTAGAACAGCATACAAAAGAGCGGAATATAAAGGAGACGTATTAAAAATTTTGGAGGTGATGAAAGAAAATGAGCGATACGGTACATTGTCCATTGATGGAATGTGAAATTGATACAGGAACTTGTTTTGACATCCATATGTACTTAGAGGACGGCGCTCCAGAATGGACAGTGCCAGAAATTGTTGCTAAAAATAAAGATTGTAAGAGGATCTGCTTGCAGTGTCCGAATCATCGGGATGATTGATACCACCAGTCAGAAATGGCAGGTGGTATTTTTATACACATTTTCAAGAAAGGACGAAAAATTATGAGAAAGAAAATTGGAGTATTAACATCATTACTGCTTCTGGTATGCGTTGTCTTAACCGGATGCTCAGAGGCGGACAAAGTAAGTAACAATATCTCGCAGGAAGCGAACAACTTCAACGTGACCAGGCGATTGACCGTGATTAATGCAAGGACAGACACCATTTTGTTAGAGCTGATAGGTACTTTTTCGCTCAAGAATAACAGCACAAATGAGCTGGAAGTTATTTGTGAAGTAGACGACGGGAAATTCCAGAAACATTTTGTCTATCTGAATGAGTATACCTTGTATGTGGTGGAGGATATCTCCGGTGCATCCGTAGATAAATACCATTACGAGATTAATTTCCTTCCGGAGTGGGGCTTTAAGGTTACCCATAACGATTAAAGATGAAAAGAAAACAGGTTTATACAGTGACAGAAGATGCGGACATGCTGGCACCAAAGTGGCTGGCTGCCCGCATTAATTATACAACGGTTAAATTTCTGTATCGGGGTGCAGACGGCCACGCAACAGTGAAAGGGGTGAGAATAGGTAATGCCACAGCGCAAATCGGTGACAGGGTTGTATTTGACGGCAAGAGACTATCCGTAGAAAGGCGGTGATCCTTATATCTCCCTTTGAGGCGCAGGGTGAAGCGTCTTATTTTTATGCACGTTTGGTCAGTTGATTAGACCTTAAACAGTCGATTCGTGGCGGATGGTTACACGCCTAAAACAACCTATTGCGAAAGGAGAGCAAAAAAATGAAAACAGAATTTTTAAAGGAACTCGGATTGGAGCAGGATGTCATCGATAAAATTATGGCGGAAAACGGAAAGGATATTGCTGCGGAGCAGGAAAAAACCAAGAAGATCCAGGGCGAACGCGATAATTATAAAGAGCAGCTTATCACTGCAACCGCATCCCTTGAGAAGTTTAAGGATGTTGATCCGGCGGCAATGCAGGGCGAGATCGATAAGCTGAATCAGCAGCTCAAGGATAAAGATGCAGAGTATGCTGCAAAAGAAGCAGATCGCATCTTTTCTGACACGCTGAAAGAGGCAATCAAGACAGCGGGAGGACGGAACGCGAAATCTGTCATGGCGCTTCTTGACGTAGAGGCCTTGAAAGCGTCAAAGGATCAGTCAGAAGATATCAAGAAGGCGCTGGACGCTGTAAAGGAATCAGATGCGTATCTGTTCGGAACAGACGAACCGTTCCTGAACCCGGTAGGACCTACGGGAGGAACTGGCGGAGAAGGAAGCGGCGGTATGGCAGCTATCCGGGCAGCAATGGGGCTCCCGGCAAAGAAAGATTAACAGAAAGAAGAGGTAAAGAGGTATGGCAAATACAATTGCATTAAGAAAAGAATATTCCACGATGCTGGATGAGGTTTACAAACTGGCATCATTGACAGCAGTTTTGGACGGTCCGAATGAACTTGTCCGTGAGGGAGCGAATGCGAATGAAATTCTGATCCCGAAAATGACTATGAGCGGTCTTGCAGATTACAGTAGGCAGACAGGTTACGTGGCAGGCGATGTAACTCTGGAATACGAGACCAAGAAGTGTACCTACGACCGTGGCCGTATGTTTACGGTAGATGCGATGGATAACATCGAGACAGCCGGCGTAGCATTCGGACGCCTGTCGAGCGAGTTCCTGCGTACACAGGTAGTTCCGGAGCTTGATGCCTGGAGACTTGCGTCATATGTTGGGTATGCTCCGGCGGGAAATAAGGTAGCAGCTGCAATTGCAGATGGGAAAGCTGGTATTGCTGCTATCCGTGCAGGAAAAACAGCAATTAAGAACGCTGAGGCAAAAACAGAAACATGTTATCTTTTCATTTCCGCGCTGTTAAAGGGATTGATTGACGATCTTGATACAACAGCATCTAAAAAAGCAATGGAAGACTGGGCCGGAGTAATCGAAGTTCCGGAAGGACGCTTTTTCGATAAGGTGACGCTTACACCTTCAGGATCAGGCGGCTTTACGACTACAGGCGGGAAAGGAATTAACTTCCTGATTGTCGATAAGAATGCGGTTATCCAGAATCAGAAGCATACGGTTTCCAAGATCATCACGCCGGAACAGAATCAGGATGCGGATGCGTGGAAGTTTGGGTACCGTACCGTTGGTATCGCAGAGGCGAAAGATAACAAAAAGGTTGCCATCTACGCGCATACTGTAGCTGCCGGAGCATAAGGCGGTGATTGTGTGCCATATGTAGATTACGAGTATTATGTAAGTGGGTACCTGCTCGGCCGTGAGCCGGCGGTGCCTGAAAAAGTATTTTCCTACTGGGAAAAACAGGCGCGGTCAGAAATCGACAAGCGCACATTTGGCCGGATTAAGGCCGATGAGACGCTCGTGAGCGATCAGGTAAAGGATTGTTGCTGTGAGATCGCAGAACTGCTGTATCAGGCGGACAGCGTGGTGCAGCAGTCACTGCAGGAGGGCGCGCCCGGTCCTTTGGCATCGTTTAGCAACGATGGCCAGTCTGGTACGTTTGACCTGTCCCAGTCGACCTATACGGAATCCGGCAAATCCGGAAAAGTACGGGAAATCATTTACCGGTACCTTGGCAATACGGGGCTGCTGTACGCAGGCATATAGGAGGTGCGCCGGTGAATCAGAATTATGTGCATACAATTACGCTGTATAACCGAATACGGGCAGCTGACAGCCCAGATAAGAGAGAGCACTGGTTTAAAACGGTGCTCTCAAATTGTTTCTGGAAGTCAGTTGTGAATACTGGATTTAATGATACGCATGCAAGCGTGCAGAATACGTACGTAGCTCGCATTCCAAAAGATGACCGGTATGTCCCCTATCACGAGTTCATAAAATCGCCTGACGGTCATTTCACGGTGTCGCAGGATGATATTGTGATCCGCGGCGAGTGCCGGGAAGAGATCACGGGAGAGGCCGGCCAGATGGCTGCGCAGGTGCTGAACCGGTACAAACCGGATGCTTTTAAAGTAACGGCATTTTCAGATAACACGGCGTTCCCGGTCCAGAAGCATTATAGGTTAGGAGGGTGAGCGGTGGACATTAAACTTGAGTGGAATAAGCCCATTGATACGCTGGCGCGTGAGAAAGTAGGCGGGCGCAGCAATATGCTGTTCCTGGCGCAGGTGGCAAAAAATTATATGGACGAGTATGTGCCGAAGGATAATGGAATCCTCGCGCAGAACGTACGCATAACTGCAGATGATGATGCAGGCCATATTTTATACAACAGCCCATACGCGCACTATCAGTATATGGGCGAGGTGTACGGGCCAAATTACCCGATTACAAACGGTGGTAATTTAGTGGGATTTTATTCGCCGGAGCATAAGATGCCAACCGGAAAGAAGCTGGAGTATAGCAAGTTCCGAAATCCACTTGCCACTGACCATTGGGATAAGGCAATGATGACAGCCAGGGAAAATGACCTTGCAAAATCATTCGAAAACCATCTGAAAGGAAAGTAAGCAATGACGAAGCATGATGCAGTGAAGGCGTACTTTGAACCCAAGGTCTTGGAAATTGCCGGAAACGTCCTGAACTTTAACTTTTCCGCCGAGTCGCAGAACAGCGTCGCTCTCGTGACCAACTACTCGGACAGGGTTGTAAAAAGGTTTGTTACAGGCGGCGCACGAAAGCGATATGGCTTTACGATCATCATCACCCTTGAATATGCATCAAACGATGATGACCAGAACCTGATTGCCATAAATTTTGCGCAGGAGTTTATGGACTGGATAGAGGAGCAGAACCGGAGAAAATTATTTCCGGATTTTGGGGATAAATGCCAGATAGAAAAGATGCAAAACATGCAGAATATGCCGAACCTGTCTTATGTGAATGCGGAGCAGGGGCTGGCGAGATATATGCTGCAGTGTGAAATTTTATATCGAGAAGAAAAGGAGAATGACAGATGAAATTAAACAGAGAAGCGCTTGCTCATTATCTTGACACCACGTTTGAGAAGAATGCGGAAACTGCTGTATGGGAGATCCTTGGTGATGACATCGAGGAAATGTCTATGGAGCTGAATTCCGACACGGAAACAAAGAAAAATATCCTTGGCGAGACGAGAACGCAGGATAACGGGTATGAGCCGACTATGGATGCGGATCCGTTTTACGCAGATCCGGAAAAGAAGCTGTACCCGAAGCTCCGCGACATTGCGCTTGACCGCCTGAAGGGGGACAGCTGCAAGACGTTGTTACTGGAAGTCATCGTGGAGGATACAGAGGCAGCAAATCATCTTGCGTATGTGCAGGAAGTCATTGTGAAGCCGCAGTCTTACGGCGGAAGCACCGAAGGATTAAATATACCGTTTAACATCTCTGAGGATGGAAAGCGAACAAAAGGCTATATTACCGCAGAATCCATGAAAACAGGAAATCCGAAGTTTACGGCAGGAACTATTCCAACAGAACCGTAAGTCTGAAATAAATAACCGCAAATATGGCGCGCATTTTGCGCGTCTTTTTCGTATAAGGAGCAGGATATGTCAAACAAATTAAACAAAGTCAGACACAATGAAAACGATATCGTCATCGATGACGGAAGTAAGGTCTATAACATCAAGAACAAACAGGGGAAGATCCTTTCACAGTTTTCCTTCCGGCCAACGGATACGAATATTGTTGACCGGTATGAGGAAGTGCAGAAATTCTTCAATGAGTTTTCGTTCCCGGAAGAAATGGACATAAAAGAAGTCGAAAATATTTTCACAGACAAAATGAACTATCTTGTCGGTTCTGAAATGGGAGATGCATTCTTTTCTATTATGGGTCCGTTTTCTCCGATGCCTGGCGGAAGAATTTTCCTTGAAGTGTGTCTTGAATCCGTCATTAAAGTGATCGAGAAAGAAATGAATGTGCATATCAAGAAGAGCCAGAGCCGTGTAAGCAAATACACGCAGAAATATCATGGATGACAAATGGGAACTTCCGGAAAGCATAAATATTGCTGGAGTTGAATACAGGATCCGGACTGATTTCAGGGCCGTCATAGATATTTTGACGGCATGCTCAGACCCGGATCTTTCAGAACAGGAGAAACTCCAGATTCTTTTTGAAATTCTGTATATGGACTACCGAAAAATACCGTATGAGCACATCCAGGAAGCGATTCAAAAGGCGAATGATTTCATTGATTTCGGTGTAAAGGACGACGGAAGATCACGGGTCAGGCTTATGGACTGGGATCAGGATGTTCCTATCCTTGCGCCTGCAGTTAATAAGGTGCTTGGGCAAGATGTCAGGTCATCAAAGAATTTGCACTGGTGGACTTTTATCGGTGCATACATGGAAGTCGGCGACAGCTTGTTTTCTCAAGTTGTGAACATCAGAAACAAAAAGGCAAAAGGAAAGAAGCTTGAGAAGTGGGAGCAGGAGTTTTACAAAACCAACAAGCATTTGGTCGATTTTAAAACGAAAGAACAGCATATTCCGGAAGAGCAGAAAGAAGAACTCAGGAAATTGTTCGGATTTAAGAAATAGCGAGGTGATAGCGTGGCACAGGCAGACGGAAGCATAATTATCGATACAGGTATTGACACATCAGGTATGCAGGCTGGCTCCAAGAAAATAGAGCAGGCTGCGCGACGCATCGCGAAATCTATTGGAGACATTGGCAAAAAGACTGAACTATCGATTAATAATTATCTTAATTCCAGAAGCGTTAAAGATGGGATTAGTTCCATAGGTCGTTCACTTTCGTCGATAAAAAGCATTGTCTCAAGCACAAACAGATCTTTTTCAAAGCTGAACAGAACGATAAAAAGGGTAGGCTACACTTTAGCAGCAGCTTTTTCTATTGGATCTTTATTTAATTTCGCAAAAGAGACAACTCAGCTGGGATCGGACTTACAGGAAGTACAAAATGTTGTCGATGTAACATTTACTTCCATGTCGGACAAGGTTGACGAATTTGCTAAAAAAGCAGCTGTTACTGCTGGATTGTCCGAAACAATGGCAAAACAATACATTGGCACGTTTGGGGCAATGTCAAAATCTTTCGGATTCACTGAGAAAGACGCGTATGATATGTCGACTGCTTTGACTCAATTATCTGGCGACGTAGCATCGTTTTATAACATTTCTCAGGATTTAGCCTATACAAAATTAAAATCAGTGTTTACCGGCGAAACAGAAACCCTGAAAGATCTTGGAATTGTAATGACACAGGCTGCGTTAGATCAGTATGCTCTTTCGAATGGATTCGGAAAAACAACGAAGCAAATGACCGAACAGGAAAAGGTTGCATTGAGATACCAGTTTGTTATGCAGCAGCTGTCAGGAGCATCCGGCGATTTCATCAGGACAGCAGATGGTTGGGCAAATCAGGTCAGGGTACTTAAACTGCAGTTCGATAGTTTGAAAGCGACAATAGGCCAGGGACTGATTAACGTATTGACACCAGTAATACATGCTATTAATTTGCTGCTTTCAAAATTGGCAGCTTTGGCAAATTCATTTAAATCATTTACAGAGCTTTTAATAGGCAAAAAATCGTCATCCTCCTCTGGATCAAAAACGTCTTACGGTGGAGTAAGCGATATCGAAAACGATTACGATGCAGCATCGGAATCGGCAGAAAAATTTGCAGATTCTACGCAGCATGTTGCTGACACAACTAAAAAAGCAAAAAAAGAAGCAGAAAAATATTTAAGTCCATTAGATGAAATTAATAAATATCAAACAGAAATCTCCGGTATAAATTCGTCACCTGGTGATTACGCCGGATCGGTTCCATCTATGCCTCAGATAGACGATATTGTTGATACGGGAGAAATAGGCGATAAGACAGAAGGAATATTTGACAAAATAAAATCGTATATCAAGGAGCAGGACTGGGAAGGACTCGGCGGATATATCGCAGGTGGCATTAATAAGGGACTCCAAAAGGTTTACAAGTTAATTAGTTGGGACAACGTAGGCCCAAAGGTCAGAGGTTTTGTAATACCATTCACAACTACATTTAACAGTATTGTAGATCTCATGGATTGGGACCGCCTGGGAAGGACTGTTGGCGCTGGTGTAAAAACGATTACTCGATCTGTTAATATGCTTGCTGATAATATTGATTGGGTAAATTTAGGATCGAAAATATCGACAGGATTCAAGGGGCTGCTCGACGAAGTTGATTGGAATGACTTCGGACACCTGATAGGCCAGAAGTTTAAAATTGCATGGGATCTTTTTTACGGATTTGTCAAAGACCCTGAATTGTTTGGCAAGATCGGGAAAGCAGTAGCCGACGGATTCACGGGGCTTACTGATACCATTCCGTTCGGAGAGATAGGACTTGCATTTGCTTATGGGATCAACGATGCTTTTGACTTTCTGGCGATCTTCGCGAGAACTTTTCCATGGGATACATTTGCCAATAACGTAAAAAACGGAATCACAAATTTTCTGGAAAAAACCAACTGGAGCGAGAACGGCGAGAAACTTGGGAATTTTATTTTGCATTTGGCTGAAACCCTCAGAATGATGCTTGACAAAGATACGTTCTATAAGTTTGGAAATGCTGTTGGAGAATTCCTTGGAGCGCTCCCGTGGGACGAAATACTGAAAGAGGCAGCCGGATTCATGATTGATGCACTTGTAGGCCTGTTCTCGGGTTTGAAGGACAGCGGGAACGCAGGGAAAATCGCTTCATATCTCGGGGAAATGTTTCTTGCTGTGAAGGTGGCGAATATTACCGGCATAAGTAAGCTTGTGACTCTTTTAATAAAAAGAATAGTTAAGAATTTTGGACTCAGCTCCAATACGAAGCAAGTTTCGGACGCAATAGAGAACACAATCGGAAAAGGGATAAAAGACGCAGCCTCCAATCTGGACGGACTTTCCAAAGCTGCCGGAAAAACTGCAGAGGGAGTATCCGGAATATCATCTGCGCTCAATACACTGGCACTTGGTGCAGGAATTGTGGGAACCATAGAATTGACAAAAAATCTTGCTGGAATGGCAGACGCGGCAAGAGGAGGAAATGGATATCTTACAGAGCTTGGTGGCGGAATAGAAGGCCTTACGGAGAAGTTAAAATTATCAAAAGGAATTACGAAAGAGCAGTCTGATGAACTGTTTCTTTTAAAGGAATCTTTAGAAGATGCCAATGCAAGCCCGGAAGAATTCGCATCTGCATTTGTGGATGCATTCGGCAAGATGGGTATTTCATCTGAGGATGCGAGACTTGCATTACTTAATCTAGGCAGCCAGGTTACTCTTTCAGCCGATCAGGCAAAAATGCTTGAACTGATAGTTTCCGGGCTCGGAGATAGTACCCAGACAATGGCAAGTAAAATAAACCTTGCTGGAATCGACTCAGAAGAAGCCTATGGAAAGATGTATTCCGCTCTTGATATGCTTTACGGTCAGGCAAAAATAACAGACACCCAGCTGTCTTATCTGCAGACACAGTTTGCGCTGCAGTATCCGGCAGTGCAAAGCGCTCAGGAAGGCTATGAATTGCTGTCTGATCTTTTGCAGTCGCAAGGCGTAGACGCGGCAACGACAGCACAGATTATCGGAGAATTATTCCCAGAAGCAGTGAAGACGGCAGAAAAGTCTACCACAGAGTCCATGAAAAACATTGACAAAGCTTCCGGAGAAGCTATGGAAGCAACGGAAGGCTATGTGAAGAATGCGTCTGACAATATTTCTAAAGGCGTTTCGAATTCTATGGCGTTATCACAGAAATCGGTAAAAGACGCCACTGGAGAAATTGCGAAAACGACAAAAGACGAATGGTCAAACTCTCAAGACTCTGTAACAACAAATCTTTCTGGTATTGAGCAATCTACAAAAGAAACTATGCGCGATGTGGCCGCAATCGTTCGTACGTACTGGGATTCAGTCCAGATTAATACGAACAGGGTATGGACTGAGATGGGCGAGAAGATCCTCGGTACGATGCGTAATGTCATTATAAAAGTCAACAGCATGATAAGAAATATCAACGCGTCGATCGCCGGAGTAGAAAGGGCATTTACCTTTTCGTATGATATGCAAAATCCTTTGACTGGGGCAAGGAGTTACGGAAATTATTGGATGAACCTCCCGAGAGTAAATTCGATTCCTTACCTTGCTACAGGTGCTGTAATACCTCCAAATAGGGAATTTATGGCAGTCCTTGGAGACCAGAAGCATGGAACAAACATCGAAGCTCCGGAATCACTGATACGGAAAATTGTCCGCGAGGAATCAGGAGGATCTGGAAATGCAAATTATCAGTTTCAGGCGGTTCTCAATCGCAGAGTTATCTTCGACGAGATGATAAAAGAGGCTGAATTAAGACAGCAGTCAAGCGGCTTAAATCCGTTTGAACTTTCATAGGAGGGGAACATGGAACAGGAAAAAATACTCATAGATGGATATGAGATAAAACAGCCAGATGCAATGGACCCTGATTGGTCTACCACATATACAGAGGATAGTGGCAGGGTAATGTCTGGAAAGGCATACACGGATCCTATGTTCACTGCAGAGTCATATTCTTTCAAAGCGACAGGACTTACTCCTAAAGAAGCAAAAGAAATACTTACACGGATAGTGCCAAGGCCATCAAAGCCAACATTTAAGCTTCATTATTTTAGCTGGTTTTACGGGACATGGAGAACGGATGAATTTTATGTTGGAAAAGGCAGTTTAAAGTGCAAGACACTTGAAGCAGATAGCGAGATGCTTGAAAGCATATCTTGCAATATGATAGGGGTGAACCCGATATGAAAAATGTAAGTGGCGAATTTAAGCGTTTGATGGATGAGCGAAGAGATTTTCAGTATGAAGCAACTATTTTATTTAAAGATGGAAGGACCGTTACAATTGGAAGTGACGGTCTTTCTATTGGAGGAAGCGGAATTGTAACCAGTCCAGAGAAAAACTCCTTCCCGCTTGGATCCGCAATCTCTAAACGATTAACCATAAATATCGTAAATTATGATGATCGTTTTCGCGATTACGATTTTATAGGCGCAGAGATACAGATTAACTTAAAATTCCAGTTAACAGAGAACGTTGAGATAATTAACCTTGGGAAGTACACGGTTTATGATCCAGAAAAATACGGTGGAACGATCACGGTGACAGCCATGGACTCAATGCATAAAGCTGATACTGAATACACCACAGAGCTTGTTTTTCCGGTTCGGATGGGCGATGCTCTGCTGGATAGCTGCGAAGCTTGCGGACTGACTCTTGCTACACTGAGGCCGAGCAATTACGATTATTTAATTAATCAGAAACCGACCAATATTACACACAGGCAGTTTATTGGCTTGTGCGCAATGATATCCGGAGGAAATGCACTTGTTGACGATTACGGAAGAGTGAAGATTGTTACGTATAACTTTTCTGCATTTGAGCATTCAGACGATTGCAGCGGTGGAATTTTTGATAAAGATACCCCGTATTCTACAGGTGATAATGTATACGGAGGAATATTTAAACCATGGGATAAAGGCGATGATATGAACGCCGGAAACTTTTCATATATGTCTGACTATCACGTGTTTTTGAAAAATGGAAATCCGGAAATTACTACGGATGACGTACAGATAACAGGTATCAGTATAAAATCTGGGGAAAAAGATTATAAATTCGGATCAGAAGGATATGTTTTGTCTCTTGAAAACCAGCTGTTTACGGGAAATGAGCAGGACGCTGCAAACCGCATTGGCCGCATTGTAGTCGGCTTAAAATTCAGACCGTTTACCCTGGATCATATCTGTTATCCGCTCGCTGAATTTGGAGATCTGTGTTATGTGTATGACAGAAAAAATAATCTCTATCGCTCTGTGATAACAGATATAGATTTCAATTTCAAGGGATTTACAGTTATTAAATGCAGCGCAGATAGCCCTATGAGAAATAGTGGAAAATACACATCAAACGCAGAGGTAAAAGCTGTAATAGCGGCAAGAGATGAAGCAAAGCTCCAGATGGATGCGTACGACATAGCCGCAGAGCAAATGAATCAACTTGCGGCAAATACGATGGGGTTTTACGCAACGACAATCAGGCAGGATGACGGAAGCATACTGGCGTATCGACATGATAAGCCAAGGCTGTCCGAGTCTAAAGTAGTCTACAAGTCTGGGATCGACGGGTTCTGGGTGACGGAGAATTACCATGGTACAGACGCATCGACGGCGTGGAAAGCCGGATTTGACAGCAATGGCAACGCCGTGCTTAATATGTTGTCTGTGATCGGTATCAATTTTGACTGGGCCCACGGTGGGACTCTTACACTTGGCGGCAATGGCAACGGAAATGGAAGACTGACGATACTCGACTATACCGGGAAGCAAATAGGCTATATTGATAACACTGGTGCGCACTTTATCAAAGGCACATTTTCCGGCAGTCTTGACGCTGCGCAAGGCACATTTTCCGGAAGCTTGAAGGCAGGAACGGTGGAAGGCAGCAGGATAGAAGGAACTCTGCTTAAAACGTATGACAGAGACAACTTAAACGGAATCGAGATAGAGTTTGGCGAACAACGTTTTTATTACAACGGTGATTTTTTTGGATCCATGCAGCCTGCATCGGACGTCATAATAGACGAAACAACCGGAAGCAGTACAGAAGTGCCGTATCTGCATTTTAGTTGCCCCATACTCGCAAAAGAGCTCGGTAGCTCATCCGATGAGCGCAGGAAGAATATCCGAGGCTGGGACGATGTATACGACGATCTGCTGATGGATCTGAGGCCGATATGCTTTACGTGGAATGACGGGTCTGACGACAGAATCCACACTGGATTTGGTGCGCAGACTTTGGAGAAAACGCTCGAAGCGTACGGAATAAAGAATAGCGCCCTCGTTTTTGGCCACGAGCAGACGGAATACAGTGTGTTTTACACGGAGCTGCATGCGATCGAGGTGGCATCAATCCAAAGAAACAGAGAAAGAATCGAGGCACTAGAGGAAAAGATACGAGAATTGGAAATGAATCAAAAGAATGGAGGGAATGCAAATGGCGCTCCAAAATAGATATGGGGAATTTAAGGACTTTGATCCGAATAAAATGGTCACCGCAGAGCTGGCGGTCGTTGTATCCGGTGATCCTGCAAGTCCGACAGGACGCACAATGTACGTCTGTTTTGCGCCTGGCGTGGTAAAAAGAATAACCACTTACGAGGACTTTGAGAACGAGCTGCAAAACGCGACCGAAGAAATCCGGAAGGAATTTACAGAGGACATACAGACGGCCATCGAGAACTCGATCGCCGCCACAACTGCAGCGAACGCAGCAAAAGAAGCAGCTGACCGGGCAGCGGAAGCGGCCAATGCAGCAGCCGAAGCTGCAGGGGCTTATGTCCTGGGAGACATATCTGATAAGACGGTTAACTTTGCAGAGGCGGCGGCGCGGGAGAACATCGCAACCGGTGAAAGCACCGCAACCGTATTTGGTAAAATAAAAAAATGGTTTGCTGACCTGAAGGACGCAGCGTTTTGGGCCGTAGCCAATAACCTGACAACAAACGTCGCCGGGAGTGTGTTGGACGCCCGGCAGGGGCCTGTTATTGATAAAAAGATCAGTGATGTGAAGACAGAAGTTAGTGAACTAAACACGAATTTTGAGAAAAAAGCTTACTCTTACATTGTAAGCACGTCATCCCAATATGAGAATGCCATTGCAGCGAATACATGGACAGAGGTAGGCAAGGCAAACATTCATGTCCCCGAAGATGGATATTATGAATTGCCTCCGGAACATCTGCTACCACCGGGGTTTGTACAGCCCGTTTAAAGCGTGATGGCAGCGAACCTGGAATAAATTCGCGCAGCTCATTCCCAATCAAGAGTGGTTTAATGACAAATACCACATGCATTACAGTTGAGTATTTAAAAGCTGGCACTCATGTATTGAGTTTGGATGTCTATCCTGATTCGCAGATTGGAGCTGGATACTGTTCCTATTTTGTAAAAGCTTTTTAGAATCCTTATGTATACAGTGGCAAGAGATTTTTCGGCAACCGGTGCTGTTATTTTATCTGCCCACTCAGATCAGCAATGTAGGCATAACCGCTTGTCAATTCCATTGATGCGTCCGTTTTTAAAATTGGCTAAATCTGAAATGGAAGATACTGTAGTAGATGTCCATGTTTTGGAACCAGGCGTAAATATTTTTGCAGACGATATGGTTAATGTGTGTGCTTTATAATGCTTCGGAATTATTACAGTAAATCCCATTCCATTGATCATAAAACCCGGAAGCCATGATCCGGAGAAGGCACCTGTGACAATCATATTCGTGTTTTGTTAAATAACAATCAGAAAAATTTTAATAAAAGAAAGGAAATCAAACTTATGGAAAAACTAATTTTAAAAGATGGAACAGAAATAACAATAGAACCGGGAGCGAGTCTCGGAATCATAGAAACAGTGGTACAAGACTACCTATCTCTTGCGGCGTTCGCTGCGTGCTTAACGCCGGACAACCTGTCGCATGTACAGTTTTTGTCAGGCGATATCATAACCGGCGTATATGACGATATGACGCTGTGTGAGCCGCATTTTGCCGTCACAAGACAAGCGGACGGTACGTTGCAGGTGATCTTTGGATTACGTGAGCAGACGGAGCAAGAGAGGGCTCAGGAGTCAATAAAGACTGCCATTACGTATCTGACAGACGATCAGGCGCTTACCGTACAGGAGCTGTATCCGACGTGGCTCCCATCACGTAGTTATAATGCCGGAGAACGGTACAGATATAATGGAGCGCTGTATAAATGCTTGCAGGACCATAACGGACAGGCTGACTGGACACCAGATGCAGCGCCGTCATTGTGGGCGCGTGTATTGATTGCGGAGCCGGATGTAGTACCGGTATGGATACAGCCGGACAGTACGAACCCATACAGCAAGGGTGACCGTGTTATGCACAGCGGTAAACAGTGGGAGTCTTTGATTGATGGAAACGTATGGGAGCCAGGTACGGCCGGGACGGAAACACTGTGGAAAGAAATAGAGTAGGAGAGAATATGGAGATCAGATCGCCGACCGTATGAGCGGTCTTTTATTTTGCAATTTTTTTTAATGGGGAAAGGATAAATTATGCAGACAGAAATTATAGTAGCTATTTGCTCACTGATAGGTACATTGGTAGGTAGTTTAGCCGGGATCATGACGGCGAATAAGCTGACTACATATCGGCTTGAACAATTGGAAGAAAAAGTGAAAAAGCATAACAATTTGGTTGAACGTATGGCGCTTGTTGAGGCGTCGTCGAAATCTGCGCATCATCGTCTGGACGAAATTGTAGAAAGAGAGGGACATTAATCATGAGAAACTGGAAGAAATGGGGACAGGCAGCAGGCATCAGGGCAATAAAGACAGTGGCACAGGCCGCTGTGGCAGCGATCGGGTCTGCGACCGTACTTGGCCAGGTGGATGCAAAAGTAGTTGTATCAACGGCAGTGCTGGCAGGCATTCTGTCTTTGCTGACATCAGTGGCCGGTCTGCCGGAACTGGAAGAAAAATAAAATTGAATGGAGGAAAAGCATATGAATTTTAATCAGGCATTTGAAGCAATGAAACAAGGGGAAAAGGTAAAACTGCCCTCTTGGGGCGGGTATTGGTGCTGGGATGCGGAAAAAGAAACGATTATGATGCATTGCAGAACAAAAGATGCTGACGCAGGGCAGGGACCAGTACTGGATATCAGAGAGACGCAGCGTGTTGAGTATACGCTGAGAAATATTCTTTCTGATGAATGGGTGGTTGCGGACGAAACCAATACGCCAGTGCTGGGCGGAATGGCAACATTTACATTCGGCGAGGCAATCAAATATTTGAAACGGGGCATGAAAGTGGCTCGTAAAGGATGGAATGGAAAAAATCAATACATTGAACTGGCCAGCAATATCTCTTATGCGTCGCCAGATGGAACGATTGTCAATTGTGATCATGAAGCCATCGGAAACAAGGCTATTGCATTTGTGGGAACATCAGGCGTGCAGATGGGGTGGCTTGCTTCTCAGGCTGATATGCTCGCAGAGGATTGGGTGTTTTCAGAGTAGAGGGCGGGCAACCGCTCTCTTTTATTGCGCAAAAACGCAGGAAGGAACAATATGCAGATCAATAAAAATTATATATCAAACCAAAACAGCTATCCGGAAAATAACCCGGAATATATCGTGATCCATAATACCGATAATTTCGACGAAGGCGCAGATGCAAAAGCCCACGCCCGGGCGCAGCATGACGGCAATCTTTCCGGCATGTCCGCGCATTATTACGTAGATGACAGCGGCGTGTACCAGGCAATGCCTCACAGCCGTGGCGCGTGGCATGTGGGCGTGAATTACGGTGGGGGACTCTTCGGGACCGTGAATAACCGGAACAGTATCGGCATTGAAATGTGCGTAAATGCCGGTTATAATTACGAAAAAGCCTTACAGAATGCCGCGACACTTACGAAGCAGCTCATGCAGGAACTTGGAATTGATGCGGATCACGTGGTATCACATTATGACGTATGCGGCAAAAACTGCCCGTCACAGATCCGGACGCGTGGAGACTGGGACCGGTTCAAGCGCCTGATCGGGGCAGCCGGCGAGAACATCCGCGGAATTGCCATAAGCGACAGCAACGTCGAAGCGATCAGCAAGGTTGTATACGGCGAGGCCGGTGTAATCCGGTCTTACAATGCCCTGATCGGTGTAGCACAGTGCATCCACGACATGCTTGAATCCGGCCAGTATGGCAAAACGGTCACAGAGGTGATGCAGCGTAACTTTGCAGCATACGGCAGAAAAGAAACAACAGACGAGGCAAGGCAGGCCGTGTATGATGTATTCTGCCAGGGCGTGCGCCGGTTCCCGGATGCGCAGATTTTGCAGTTCCGGAGCTTCACAAAATACTCTAACGGAGCCGGAAATATGGACAAGCAAAAGTGTGCTGCTTTGCTGGCAAAATATGAATACCTCGGTAAGGATGCACGGGACAACCGCTGGGGCCACCTGTATTTCGGCCAGAAGATCGCAGCGCCGGAGCCGCTCAACAAGCAGATCAAGGTTCAGGCTGGCAGTTTTACCGTCAAGGCCAACGCGGACGATCTTGCAGCAAAGCTCAAATCGGCAGGCTTTGCCGCAATCGTCAAGCAGGAGGAGGGCCAGTACAAGGTACAGTGTGGTGCATTTGATGTTCGAGCAAACGCCGAGAAGCTGATGCAGCAGCTTGAAGCAGCTGGTTTCCAGGCGATCATAAAATAAAAAAAGTGCCTCTAAATTTGTAAAGATTTGTCGCGCTGGACACATACTAGTCACAAAACCATTAAAAAAGTGCGGTATTTGGGAGCTTCTGAAGAAATGCTTTTAAGATTTATTTAAGTTTAAGTGCCGTACATAAACCCAGCATATATGCGGAGAAGTGCCGTATTTATGCTGGTTTCCGGCATTTTTGACCACTTAAAAAAGCATGTAAAAAATACTAAAAATCGGAATTACTAGACACAAGATAGTCACACTTTTATTTTCTCAATTTCTTCTCGAAGTTCTTCAAGCGTACGATGTCCATAAACGCCGTTTGTAATATCCGCACCGAAGCTGTGGCCCATCATTCGCTTTCGATCGTTTTCAGTTACACTGTATTTTTCACATAGCCGACTGAATGTATGGCGGCAGTCGTGTGGGGTGTGCTTTTGGATTTTTAAAAGGTCAAGGCTGTTATACATGTTCTCACGGAATTTCCTTATTGAGATACTGAATATGGAACCGTCACGTTTTAAACGTTTCTGTACGAGCGGGCGTATACTGGTGTGGATGGGAACGGTACGATCTTTTCCGGCAGCAGTTTTGACGCCGCCTTTAAAATACCAATCTGTAGTATTGACTTCCATTTTTTTGTATGCTGAAATGCGAAATCCGGAATAGCACATAATCAGTATAAATTCCACTGTTGGGTCATCCTTATGTTTCCACAGTATTTTTAGATCGTCATCGTAAAATGGGGTTCCGTGTTCATCGTCATTTTCAGGGAAGGAAAGTGCAGTAGAATAATTTTGGTCGGCAAGTTCATACAAAGCTGCGTATTTGTACATTTGCTTTATCAAAGATATCATGTTTTCGATACTTGCACTTTTCAATGGACACGCGTCGATGCAGTCCTGTAGGTCTTTATGGCGCAGATCCCGGAATATTTTATCATGAAGGGCAGAACAGTTCTTAAATGCGGCTCTGGTGCTGTCCTGGGACTGTTTCGAGAGTTTCTTTTTTGCATTTTGGCCGTATTTCCATTCGTACCACAACTCATAGACCTGGGCAAAAGATTTTTCCTTTTCTGCACGCACATTTTCCGTATGAGAGTGCGCCACGTAGTCGGAGAGTATTCTGGTACAGAAGTCGTTCAGCTCCCTATCATCCAGCGGCTTGTACTGCTTGAATTTGAGCTCATCTCCAGCCTGATATGTACCGGCGTGATAGGCGTTTAATACAGCGAAACCGACATACCAGTCATCGACATAGCAGATCGCCTTTGGACGTTCGTAATCGCCCAGGTCGTCTGCGAGCTTTGACGGTGGATGTACTGCGTACGGGTTCCGGCGCCCGGAACCGAGATACCGGATCGAGCCGTATGAGTTCGGGAGACGGGGGTATTTTTTCCTTTTCGGCATGACGTGTTCCTCCTGTGTTTAAAAAAGAGTATAAAAATAACACCTGTACAGGTGTCGGATGATTGTGGTATAATCTTCTTGTTTGGGGATGATTATACGGTTCCGAAACCTGTATAGTTATCTATGTAAAGCCGTTCCTGTTGGCGCAGGGGCGGTTTTTATATATTACAAGATATAAAATCAAAAATCCGTAAGCGATGCACGCATTTTTTCGCTTACCCGATATTGTTCCGCGTCAGCAACATCTAT
>CASTST010000021.1 GCA_949451655.1 uncultured Eubacteriales bacterium
CGGAGGAAGCGAAGGCATGCCTTGCGGATGTTCATGGGGACGTAGCGTTGGAACATGTAGATTTTTCCTACGACAAAACCAAAACGCTGATAGAAAATTTCAATTTGCAGGTGTCCGCCGGACAGCGAATTGCAATCGTTGGTCCCACCGGATGCGGCAAAACAACACTGATCAATTTACTCATGCGTTTTTATGATACGGACGCGGGACGCATTTGCGTGGATGGAACGGATATCCGGCAGATCCGGCGGCATAGCTTGCGGGAAAATTATGGTATGGTATTGCAGGATACGTGGCTTTGCAGCGGCACTGTGCGGGAAAATATTGCGTTTGGGCGTCCGGATGCTGACGATGCGGATATTATTGCTGCTGCAAAGGCGAGCCACGCACACAGCTTTATCAAACGTTTGCCACAGGGGTATGACACGGTAATCGGAGAGGGCAGCAGCTTGTCCCAGGGACAGCGGCAGCTGCTGTGTATTTCCCGCATTATGCTAAGTCTGCCTCCAATGCTGATCCTGGATGAAGCGACCAGCTCTATTGACACCCGTACGGAAATGAAAATTCAGGATGCATTTGCAAAAATGATGCAGGGGCGTACCTCCTTTATTGTAGCGCACCGTCTTTCGACCATTCGGGATGCGGATGTAATTTTGGTTATGCGGGACGGCAAAATCATCGAACAGGGCACCCATGAGACGCTTCTGGAAAAGAAGGGATTTTATCATCATTTGTACAACAGTCAATTTTCTCACGGAGCCGGCGCATATTGATCCTTCCTTTGACACAAGATAAAGGAAAAGCATTTGTCTTGTGTGGGGGATATGCATGGTAATCATTGATTTTGTTGCGGCGGTATTGCTTGGTGCGCTGTCCGGTATGGGGATCGGCGGAGGCGGACTATTGGTGATTTACCTGACGCTGATTCGGAGTGTGGATCAAATCAGCGCCCAGGGACTCAACTTGTTTTTCTTTATTTTTGCTTCTGCCGCCGCACTGTTTGTTCATATGACAAAACGGAAGATCCCGCTGGGCATTCTTTTATACTGCTCCGCTTTTGGCATGGCAGCGGCGTATTTCGGCGCGGCTGCCGCCAACGCGGTCAATCCGGTTCTGGTTCGTAAATTGTTCGGCGGTATGCTTGTTATTGCCGGCGGCATTGCGCTGGTGCGGAACCTTATTGCTGGGAAAAAAGCAAAACTGGATGAAAACGGAAAAAAATTCTAAAATAACTTTACAAAGCATGGAAAATGTGGTATACTGCTTTTTAGCAATGTCGGTTTCCCGGACAGTGGATGCACATCCTTAAAGAGGACCTTTCACCTGCCGCCGCCTGAGGAATGCGACTGCAAATATTATATGAGGTGAAGTAAAATGATCACTAAAGAAGAAAAGAACAAAATCATCGAAGAGTACAAAATGCATGAAGGCGACACAGGATCCCCTGAAGTGCAGATCGCAATTCTGACCCACAGAATCAAAACCCTTACCGAGCATTTGAAGGTAAACAAGAAGGATTTCCACTCCCGCAGAGGTATGCTGAAGATGGTTGGTCATCGCCGCAATCTGCTGGGATATTTGCAGAAGAAAGATATCAACCGCTACCGTGCGATTGTTGAAAAGCTGGGTCTGAGAAAGTAAGATTTCAGACTGCGGCTTTCGGTATGATGTGTCCGGGCTGCAGCGGCTTGCCGCAGCCTTCACAAAAAGCCCCGCAGATGCAAAGCATTTGTGGGGCATATTACAATTTTTATATTGTTTCTTCGATCGGATTAGCAGTTAAATATATGCCGCGTTTCCGCGACCTGTATTTAAGTGCTAAACCCTCCGGAGAAACAAATACCGAGAAAGGTATGGAGGATAAAATATGTTTGAGAAGTACAAAACGTTTGAATTTGAACTGGCAGGCAGACCGCTTGTAGTAGAAACCGGCAAAGTAGCAGGACTTGCAAACGGCTCCTGTATCGTTCGTTACGGCGAAACTGCAGTGCTTGCATGTGCAACTGCATCTGCGCGTCCCCGGGAAGGAATTGATTTCCTGCCCCTGTCTGTTGATTTTGAAGAAAGAATGTATTCCGTGGGTAAAATCCCCGGCGGATTTTTGAAGCGGGAAGGCAGACCCGGTGAAAAAGCAATTCTCACCTCCCGTGTGATTGACCGTTCTATCCGTCCCCTGTTCCCGAAGGATCTGCGCAATGATGTAAACGTGAATCTTACCGTTCTTGCAGTAGATCACGACGCTGCACCGGAAATTGCCGCTATGATCGGCGCATCCATTGCCCTGTCTATTTCCGATATTCCCTGGAACGGTCCGATCGGCGCAGTGTTTGTAGGTATGACGCCCGACGGCAAGCTGATGATCAATCCGACCCAGAAGCAAAACGAAACCAGCATTCTGGATCTGACCGTATCTGCATCCCAGGAAAAGGTGGTTATGATTGAGGCAGGCGCAAAGGAAGTATCCGACGACGATATGTTCAATGCCATTATGCTGGGTCATGCGGTAATCAAGCAGCTGCTTGTATTTATCCGCAATATTGTTTCTGAAGTAGGTAAGGAAAAATTCTCCTATCCCTCCGGCGAACTGGATCACGATATGTTTGACGAAATCTTCGCTTATGTGGAAGAGGACGTAATGCAGGCACTGGATACGGATGATAAAAACATTCGCGACGAGCGTATGGAACCTGTTCAGGATAAAATCATGGAAGCATTTCTGGAAAAATATCCGGATTTGCCGGTGATCTATCCGGAACTGATTTATAAGATTCAGAAAAAGATTGTCCGTCGCTGGCTGCTGGTAGATAAAAAGCGTGTAGACGGCAGACGTATGGACGAAATCCGTCCTTTGAATGCAGAGGTTGGCCTGTTCAAGCGCGTGCACGGTTCCGGTCTGTTCACAAGAGGTCAGACCCAGGTTATGACCATTGCTACCCTTGGACCTATCAGCGATGCGCAGGTACTGGACGGCATTTGGTCGGAAGATTCCAAGCGGTATATGCATCATTACAACTTCCCGGGTTATTCCGTAGGAGAAGCAAAATCCTCCAGAAGCCCCGGACGTCGTGAAATCGGTCACGGTGCATTGGCAGAGCGTTCTCTGGTGCCTGTGCTTCCTTCCGTTGAAGAATTCCCCTATGCGATTCGTCTGGTTTCAGAGGTTGTGTCTTCCAACGGATCCACTTCCCAGGGATCTGTCTGCGGTTCCACTCTGGCACTTATGGATGCTGGCGTGCCGATTACCGCACCGGTTGCAGGTATTTCCTGCGGTCTGATCACAGCAGAAGACAGCGATGACTTTATGACTATGATTGACATTCAGGGGCTCGAAGACTTTTACGGCGATATGGACTTTAAGGTTGCCGGAACACATAAGGGCATCACTTCCATTCAGATGGATATTAAAGTGGACGGTTTGACGCCTGAAATCATCCAGGAAGCTTTTGAAGTTACCCATAAGGGACGCGATTATATCATTGACGAAATTCTTTTGAAGGCGATTCCGGAACCCAGAAAGCAGGTTTCTGAGTTTGCACCGAAGATGCTTTCCATGAAGATTCATGTGGACAAGATCCGTGAAGTAATCGGAACCGGCGGTAAGGTAATTCAGAAGATCGTAGCAGATACAGGCGCAAAGATCGACATTGAGGACGATGGCAGCATCTTTATTTCCGCTATTGATCAATCCAGCATTGATGCTGCGAAAAAGATCATCGACGGTATTGTGTTCGAGCCGGAAGCAGGCGCGATTTATGAAGGCGTTGTTACAAGAATTATTCCGATCGGTGCGTTCGTAGAATTTGCACCCGGAAAAGAGGGACTTGTACACATCTCTAAGCTTGACAACAAACGTACAGAGAAAGTGGAAGACGTCTGCAACGTAGGCGATACAATGCGTGTTAAATTCCTGGGTGTGGATGAACGGGGCAGACTGAATCTGTCCAGAAAAGACGCGCTTGATATAGAAGAATAAACCATTAAACCAGTGTCCCTCTGCTGTAGGCAGAGGGACACAGTGATTATAGGGCAGGTATAGAGGATGAATAATCAAGGAAATAACTGGAACGATAACCGAAGTGGCGGCGGCTTTTATCCGGAGCAGGAAATCAAACGAACCTACACGCCGGAGGAAGCAGGGCACGAACGGCAGAGAAAGCCGGTGAGCCGATTCCGCCACAGACGGCACAGACCGCCCAATCCCGGCGTTGTGCTGATTTTGCTTGTTTTTGCGGTTGTTTTCGGCGTTTGCATATATATGCTTGCCAGCGGGCGCAGCCGTCCGGTGTCGGAGGAGGATTTTCTCCAGTCTGCAGTAAGCACAAAGGACAGTGAACTCCTCGAATCTGGTGAAAACAGCAGGGAACAAACGCTGACGCTGACGGAGGATCAGGTGCATACAGGGGATCTGATACTGGTAAACTATGCGTATCCATATACATTTCCGGCAGATGCGGAAGCAGAAATTACATCCGTATCGTCGTTCAAAAACGATAAATACTATGTCCGGGATAATACCTCCAAGCTGCGCAAAAGCACCATTGAAAAATTCAATATTCTGACGGAAGCGTATTATGCTGCTACGGGATTTTCCAGCATGCAGGTGAACAGCGGATACCGCAGCTATCAGGATCAGGTGGATTTGTATGCCAGCTATGTTTCTACAAACGGCGAGGAGTATGCCAAAGCATATGTTGCAAATCCCGGATACAGCGAACATCATACCGGTCTTGCAATGGACTTGAATGTGTATGTCAAAGGTGAAGGCATATACTATGTAGAAAGCTATGATAAATGTGCGTGGTATCGGGAAAATTGTGAGGACTATGGATTTATTCTTCGGTATCCGTCGGAAAAAGTGTATATTACCGGCATAAACTATGAATCCTGGCATTACCGGTATGTGGGCACGCCCCATTCTCTGATTATGGAGGAACGGGACCTTTGCCTGGAGGAGTACATTGACTTTTTGAAATCTTATACGTACGACGGAACGCGCCTTCTCTATAATACGGAAACAGGTACTTCTGCTCCGTTGGATGCAGGCGAATCTTATGAAAAAGGAATCCTGATTTATTATGTGCAGGCGCAGCCGGGTGAAACCAAATGTACAGTTCCTGTCGACTGTACGTATACAGTTTCCGGAAACAATGTGGACGGTTTTATTATAACTGCGGAGAAAAAAGCGTCGTAGCTTGATAGTTTACTTGATTTTCCGGTTGTTTTCAAGTATTTTTCCTGTTGTCTTCAAAAAATCATCACATTTGGGAAATATAATATCAGCATCAAGAAAAATACAGACAGTATTTGCCGGAAAGGTATGGTAATAAAGATGGATGAATACAAAAACGATAACATGAATCCTGTGTCAGGCGGCAGCGGCGATGGGGAGATACCGAATGTGAATCCCCAACCGGAGTCCGGGCATTCTGATCCTTTGCGTCAGAATGAAAGTGCAGAAAATCGTCCGCCGGAGAGCATGCAGAAGGAGCCTTCTTCCTGGAATCATTGGCCAAATCCGGATCCAAAGCCGATGCAGAACATGCAAGGTGAAGAAACACAGAACCCTAATATGGCAGTCAACGATACTGCGCGCCGTCCGGAGTATACTCAGTATACATCATTGAACGGTTTGCAGGACATGAATAATGGCACATTTAATCCCGCGTTTATTCAGAAAAGCGAGTCCGGAGAATATCGGTATTGTCCGCCGTATGCATCGTCGGAATTTGGCGGAAACGATTCGAAACGCAGAAAAGAAAAAAAGCGGAAAAAGAAATCCGGCGGTATTGCTTTGATTGTCGCAGCAGGTCTTTTGCTTTCCTTTGGAACCGGACTTGGTGGTGCGTATTTTGGAATGTCCCTTGCCGGTGGAGCAGGCGGTTCCGGCAACGATCCGCTGGTAATTCATAAAACTGCAGTGATAGCTGACGCCGACGGAAACGAGATCAAGGGTGTGCTGACTCAGGATCAGGTATATGATATTGTACAAAACAGCGTAGTGGAAATTACAACAGATTTTCTCACATCTTATGGGAATTTTCAGTATGTAAACAGCGGTGCGGGCAGCGGTGTGATTATCAGCGAGGACGGTTACATCGTAACCAACAACCATGTTATTACATCGGATAATAAAGTTGCGGATACAGTTAAGGTGCGGCTTACGGATGGAACGGAATATGAAGCGAAGGTGATTGGCAGGGACGAGGATTCCGATGTGGCGCTTTTGAAAATCGAAGCGGAGGATTTAACCTTTGCGGTTTTTGGAGACAGCGAAACGCTGAAGGTTGGCGCACAAGTGATGGCTGTGGGAAATCCTCTGGGGCGGCTTGGCGGAACGGCAACCAGTGGTATCGTATCTGCTACGGATAGAGAAATCACCGTAGATAATACAGTGATGACGCTGATTCAGATTGACGCGGCGATTAACCCCGGTAACTCAGGCGGCGGACTGTTCAATATGAAAGGCGAGCTTGTTGGAATTGTCAATGCAAAATCCACCGGTACGGAGATTGAAGGGCTTGGATTTGCTATCCCGATCAATGATGCATCTCATGTAATCGAGGAATTGAAAACCAACGGCTATGTAACAGGAAAGAGTTTTATCGGTGTCAGCCTGTTTGATGCAACAGATTCCTACACGGCATATCGCTACTTCCGTTCGCAGGCTACCGGCGTATATGTAATGAAGGTTGTAGAGGGATACAACGACACTGTTTTGTCGGTCGGAGACCGTGTCATTGCTGTGGACGGATCGGAAATCACCTCTGCAAGTGATGTGGAGGACATTATAACGGAGCACGAAGTTGGCGATGTGCTTACCTTCACAATCTACCGGGGCGGTCAGATGATGGAGATACAGGTCACCTGCTACGAATATACCCCTGACACGGACGTCACATTTACAAGGTAAGCGCTTTGCAGCAAAATCAGAGAACACCTGAAAAAAGCGCCGGCTGTATTTGCGTGTATACAAATACAGCCGGGCTTTTTATATGCGGAACCACCCGTTTTATGAAATAAGGGGGACTCATAAAAACAGTATCTTCGCAAAAAAGCGGATGGCTGAAATGTATTGGCGTTACGCTCTGTATATAGGAACACCGGATTTGTCAGCATTCGTTCATCGGCACTGCGCCTGTGCGTCTGGCTCTATCTTTATATACGATTTTCAATTTCATTCGAGATTTTCTCCAGAAAATCTTCTAATGTCATCGTTTCAGTTTTTGCTGTATCTCTGCAACGAATAGAAACCATACCGTCCTCGACTTCCTTTGGACCGATAATAACCATATACGGTACACGGTCAATTATCTGTGCTTCTCTAATCATATAGCCTATTTTCTCATTACGGCTATCCATTTCGCAACGGATTTTAGCTTTACGGAGTGCAGTATATACCTCATTTCCATAATCAGCACTCTTTTCTGATACAAGCAATACTTTAACCTGCATCGGAGCCAACCATACTGGGAATTTTCCTGCAAAATGTTCGGTAATAATTCCAATAAATCGCTCAATCGACCCGAAACAAACACGATGTATCATGATCGGACGCTGCTTTTCGCCCTTTTCATCAATATATTCCAAACCAAAATTTAATGGCATTTGGAAATCAAGCTGTATTGTTCCGCATTGCCAAGTGCGTCCGAGGGAGTCCTCCAAGTGAAAATCAATTTTCGGACCGTAAAATGCTCCGTCACCTTCGTTTATGATATATGGAAGCTCAAGTTTTTCAAGAGCCTGCCTCAAACCATTTGTAGCAGCTTCCCAATCTTCATCGCTTCCCATACTGTCATTTGGACGGGTAGAAAGTTCAATAAAATATTTGAAACCGAATTTGCTGTAAACCTCATTTATGAGATGAACTACATTCATTATTTCAGTTGTGATTTGCTCTCTACGCATAAAGATATGAGCATCATCTTGTGTAAAACACCGAACACGAAATAAGCCGTGTAAAGCCCCTTTTAATTCGTGACGATGAACAAGCCCAAGTTCCCCAACCCTCAACGGCAAGTTACGGTAGCTATGTGGCTGGCTACGATATACCAATACACCACCAGGGCAATTCATTGGTTTAATACAGTAGATATCTTCATCAATAACAGTGGAATACATATTGTCCTTGTAATGCTCCCAATGACCGCTTGTTTCCCAGAGTTTCCTATTCATAATCATAGGCGTGGATACTTCAATATAGTTTTCGCGGATATGAATATCTCGCCAATAATCAATCAAAGCATTTTTTATTGCCATACCTTTTGGAAGGAAAAACGGAAATCCTGATGCTTCATCGCTGAACATAAATAAGCCCATTTCTTTGCCTATTCTTCTATGGTCACGCTTCTCGGCTTCCTCCAAAAGTTTTAGGTAATCTTCAAGCTCCTTTTGCGAAGAAAAGGCGATACCTTTAATGCGTGTAAGCATTTTATTGTTTTTGTCGTTCTTCCAGTATGCTCCCGACTGTCCTGTAATCTTAAAGGCTTTCAATGCTTTCGTATAACAGAGATGCGGACCGACACACATATCTACATACTCGCCCTGCTTGTAAAAACTTATTACCGCATCTTCGGGCAGGTCATCAATATGCTTCACTTTATATTCTTCGCCGTGACTTTTCATCAAAGCAATCGCTTCTTCACGGGAAAGAATAAAGGGTTTAATTGCAATATTTTCTTTGACTATTTTCCGCATCTCAGCTTCAATAGCCTGCAAGTCATTATCAGATAACTTGGTTTCTCCTAAATCAACATCGTAATAAAAACCTTTATCTGTGGCAGGTCCATAAGCAAAAATAGCGTGTGGAAATAGTCGTTTAACTGCCTGTGCCATAATATGAGCTGCCGTATGGCGAATAATGTGGAGTTCTTCCTCTTTCGGGCATTCGTTTACCGTACTGTTGGTGTAAATTACTTTCATTTTGTGTTCCTTTCTGTCAGTGAAAAGAACGCAGAGTTATGACCCCGGAGGGCATCAGTCGCACTGCGTCTTAGCGTCTGGTTCTCCAATTAGAGTAGTTTCAAAATTCTTTGCATTGATTAGCATTTTCCGTTTACACTTGGGACAAAAAAGCGGATAATTTATCAGTTCCGTATCTTTTCTAATTTTCAAGCGTGTTTTATTTCTGCAAACAGGGCATAGGATCCATTTTGTTTCCTCCATATAACACTCCTGCAAATAAAAAATATGATGCCACACTTGTGCCATCTCGTTTTTTATTGTATAATAAGAGAGCAGTTTTTTCAATACATCTGCGGCAGGTGCTACAACAATCGTTTTTTGTGACAGGAGATAACACTATGACACACCAAGAAAAGCAAAAGGAACAAAGCAAGAAATGGATTGCCGATGCCTTTTTTACACTTTTTAAAAAGAAAGACTATGACGCCATTACTGTATCGGAAATCGCTAAAAAAGCTGATCTTTCCAGACGAACTTTTTACAGGGCTTTTGATTGTAAGCAAGACATCATCACATATATGTTTGAGAGAATATTCCCTGACTATATTTCTGCTGTAAATGAATTGCCTGCTAAAAAAAGAGAATATTTAGCAATCGCTATCGTCGAGTTCGTGAACAAACATCTGGATTTCTTTCGCTGTTTGAAAAGAAATCATTTGGACTATTTAATTATTGATTTCTTTGACAATCATCTGGCGGGCGGGCGTGACTGCATCTGGGAACATCCATTTTCTGAAAATGAAGAAGTTGAACAGGTCTTTTTAATGACAATCAGTGTCGAACACTATAATATTATCCGCCTATGGCTTGCGCTTTATGATAAAAAGACGCCAGAAGAAATGTCAAAACTTATATCAGACTCATTAGTATTATTCCAACATTTCCAGTAAAGCAGTATTAAGATCACTTAACAAATCAAGAAGTCTTATATTTATGAAAAGGATTGTATATCATTAAACACAACTCCTCAAAAAGAAAAGCGACAAGTTTTATCCCTGCCCACTATGTTGCATTATCTCATTATTCATAATCTCCCTCGCACGAGCCCTTATGTTGACTATCCGTCCTGACCATTCTAAGGCGTTTTCTGCCATTAACTGTTCTGTTAATGTGTTAATGCCCTGTGCCTATTCTGTTTTTGAAGGTGACCTATACCTATTGCAATGCAATACATTTTCATACAAGCAGAGGCGTACTTCATATTCCCGTTGTTGGGCTCGGCATAATATTTATTATAATTGCCATTACATATCATTATTGGTTTTTAGCACAATATAAACGTAACAAGAAGGCATTAAACCGTTTGGAAAATGCGTCTGTATAAATAAGGCTGCACTGCGGAAAAGATTTCCTATTGACATTAGGAAAATTTGGTGTTATACTAAACTATAAGCATAATCAAAGGCTATGAAGAGACGAGTAACCGGAGTTTGCAGGTATAGAGAGCCGCGGATGGTGGAAACGCGGTGCGAATGCTGCGGTGAAGAACAGCTTGGAGCCTCCGTCTGAAAGCAGCAGTGCAAGTAGGCGCGGACGTATGCGGCACGTTACAGCCGCAGGATATACACGTATCTTTAAGGCGGATCTTCGGATCTATTTGGGTGGTACCGCGGAGGAATGCAGTCCTTCGTCCCTGTTTTGCAGGGGCGAAGGACTTTTTTGTGCTTTTTGTGGCTTTCATTGGAGTATTTATTGCATAATTTTAGGAAGTTGCCGCGAAAGGATAAAAAGGTTCCCTCGGTAAAGGAAACTGTCAGCGCAGTGTAAACCTTATCAGAGACCCCTTTGTGCACAGGGAACTTCCAAGACATGCCGCATAGCGTAAATCTTATCAGGCCCCCATGTGAGGATCCACTGCGTGGCTCCAAAGGGGACTCCTGCGAAGCAGGTGGGGGATTGTATCTGCTATCTTTATTGGTTACTTGGGGTGAAGTTTTAATCTGGTTATAGGCTCCACAGCAAAGCTGATGGAGAAATCATCTTACCAAATTTGTATTAACGTCATAGAAAGGCATAATCATAATGATGAAAAGAACAATGTATTGTGGTCTGGTGCGGGAAGCCCAAATGGGAACCCGGCAGACGTGCTGCGGATGGGTGCAGACCAAACGAGACATGGGCGGTGTTGTCTTTGTAGACCTCAAGGACAGAGAGGGCATTTTGCAGGTCGTTTTTGATGCGTCTGCCTTGGATGCCGATGCATTTAAGACAGCGGATGGACTGCGCAGTCAGTCTGTCATTGCAGTGTCCGGTGTGATCAGAAGACGCAGTGAGGATACCTATAACCCCCGCTTGGAAACGGGAACGGTGGAATTGTATGCAGATTCATTGGAACTGCTTTCCCAGGCGCAGCAGCTTCCGTTTTCCATGGATGAAAATATCAGCGTGCGGGAGGATTTGCGTCTTCGGTACCGATATTTGGATTTGCGCAGCCATACGATGCTGGAAAATCTGCGCGCCCGGCATCTGGTACAGAAAGCAAGTCAGGATTATCTGGATAGCGAAGGCTTTATCTGTGTGGAAACACCTATGCTGTGTAAATCAACGCCTGAAGGTGCCCGGGATTATCTGGTGCCCAGCCGGGTGCATCAGGGATCTTTCTATGCGTTGCCTCAGTCTCCTCAGATTTATAAGCAGCTACTGATGGTAGGCGGCATAGATAAATATTATCAGGTGGCACGCTGCTTCCGTGATGAGGATCTGCGTGCAGACCGACAGCCGGAATTTACCCAGGTAGATATGGAAATGTCCTTTGTGGATCAGGAGGATATTCTCGTTCATCTGGAAAAAATGTTTAAGCACATTTTTAAAACGTATACAGGAAAAGAGATTACAGAAACTTTCCCGCGTCTGACATGGCATGAAGCAATGGATCGCTACGGCAGCGACAAGCCGGATTTGCGGTTTGATCTTCCCATCGTAGATGTAACCGATCTTGCTGCGTCCTGCTCCTTCAGCGTGTTCCGTTCCGTTTGTGACAAGGGCGGCGTAGTCCGTGCAATCAATGCAAAAGGATGTGCGAACTTTACCAGAACCCAGATTGAAACGCTGACGGAAAATGCGCTTTCCTACGGTGCAAAGGGAATGGCGTGGATTGCCATTCGTCCGGATGGAGAAATTTATTCGATCCTGACGAAATATTTTACTGAGGATGAAATGCGCGCTCTGCTGGATCGTATGGAAGCAGTCCCCGGAGATTTTGTGCTTTTCTCTGCAGATACCCTTGCTACCGTGCGCCGTACCCTTGGCAATCTGCGTCTGGACGTAGCGGAAATATTAGGGCTGCGTGATAAAGAAAAATTCTCTTTCTTATTTGTTACAGATTTCCCCCAGTTTGAATATTCCGAAGAGGAAAAACGGTATGTTTCCACCCACCATCCTTTTACCATGCCCTATCCGGAAGATATTCAATATCTTTTCAGCGATCCCGCAAAAGTGCGCGCACAGGCATATGATGTGGTGCTGAACGGAATCGAGCTGGGAAGCGGTTCTATCCGTATTCACAGACAGGATATCCAGGAAAAAATGTTTGAAGCGCTTGGCTTTGACAAGGAACAGATTGACAAGCGGTTTGGGTTTATGGTCAATGCATTCCGTTACGGTACACCTCCTCACGGCGGATTTGCATTCGGACTTGACCGTCTGGTTATGCTGCTGCTTGGCGCAGATTCCCTGCGGGATGTAATTGCATTCCCGAAAATTAAGGATGCGTCTTGTCCTATGACGGACGCGCCGACTCCTGTGGATCCGGAACAGCTTTCTGTTTTGGGCTTGGATAAGCTTTGGGAGAGCGAAGAAAATGCAGCTTCCGAGCAGAAGAAAAAAACGCCGCAAATTGATGTTCCAGCAGTGGCAGGACTTGCCCGCCTTGCTTTTTCCGGTGATGAAATGCAGGGACTGCAGGCAGATATGAAAAATATCATTGCATTTGCAAATCAGCTTTCTGATGCAGATACTGCCGGCACAGCGGCAGCGGAGCATATTGTTCCTATGGAAAATGTATTTCGGTCGGATGCAGTAGACCATCCCTTTGACAGAGAAGAATTGCTGGCTGCTGCAAAAACCAAGGATGACGGATATATTACCGTTCCCCGTGTTGTGGAGGGATAAGTCTGAAAGGTGAAAAAGTACAAAGTCGGGAGTCTGCTTCTTTCAGACCCGATTTGCAGCTTGCGATCGTTGCGTGACCGCATTTCACCAGCGGTGAAACCGCCGCAAATCCAAAGAAAGGTGCAATCATAAAAATGAATGAGCTAATAAATAGAAGCATATATGACCATGCGCAGTCTCTGCGTAAAAAAGAATATTCAGCAGTGGAACTGACCCAGGCATATATTGACGCAATCGCACAGCGGGAAGCGGAGATTCATGCATATATTTCTACAGATGCAGAAACTGCTTTGAAGCAGGCGGATGCGGCAGACAAACGGATTGGCGCCGGAGAGGGAACTGTCCTTACCGGAATTCCTGCCGGCATCAAGGATAATATGTGCACAAAGGGAATCCGTACTACCTGTGCATCGAAAATGCTTGCAGATTATATTCCTCCTTACGATGCCCACGTAATTGAACGGCTGAAAGAGGCAGGATATGTGCTCCTCGGCAAACTGAATATGGACGAGTTTGCAATGGGATCCACTACAGAGAATTCCGCTATGGGAATTACGAAAAATCCCTGTGATACCACGCGCGTTCCTGGTGGTTCTTCCGGCGGTTCTGCGGCTGCGGTTGCAGCCTGCGAAGCAGCGTATACGCTGGGAAGTGATACCGGTGGTTCTATTCGGCAGCCGGCGGCGTTTTGCGGCGTGGTCGGAATGAAACCCACTTACGGGCGGGTTTCCCGGTATGGTTTGGTGGCATTTGCATCCTCTCTGGATCAGATTGGTCCCCTCACCCGGGACGTGCGGGATAATGCATTGGTGCTTTCGGCGGTTGCCGGACATGACAGACGGGATGCTACCTCCGTGGAAATCGGCGTTGACGATTACCTTGCCGGCTTGGAATCCGGTGTTGCAGGTATGCGTATCGGACTGCCGGAAGAATTTTTTGGAGAAGGAATTTCTGCAGATGTAAAAGAAGCAGTGCTTGCAGCGGCAGACACGCTGGCGGCTATGGGCGCGGAGTTGGTGCAGGTAAAGATGCCTTCACTGGATCATGCCTTGTCGGCATATTATGTAATATCGTCTGCGGAGGCATCCTCCAACCTTGCCCGGTTTGACGGCGTGCGTTACGGATACCGTGCGGCAGATTTTACCGATATGGATGAATTGTATCAGAAGAGCCGTAGTGAGGGATTTGGTTCTGAGGTAAAACGGCGGATTATGTTGGGAACCTTTGCACTGTCTTCCGGTTATTATGATGCATATTATAAAAAAGCGTTGCAGGTTCGTAGTCTGGTGCGTGCAGATTTTGACGCCGCATTTGAAAAATGCGACTGTATTTTATCTCCTGTAGCGCCTACTGTTGCCTATAAAATCGGAGAAAAAACAAACGATCCCCTGGAAATGTATCTGGGAGATGCATACAGTGTGCCGGTGAATATTGCAGGCGTGCCTGCACTGTCGCTGCCCTGCGGTACGGGTGAAGGTGGTATGCCGGTAGGTATGCAGTTGATAGGACCGGCATTCTCAGAGGCAATGCTGTACCGTGTCGGATATGCTTTTGAAAACAGAGGACGGGGGAATAAACCATGCAGATGATAAAAGATTATGAAATGGTAATTGGGCTGGAAGTCCATGTGGAACTGAAAACAGAAACAAAGATTTTCTGCTCCTGCCCAACAACCTTTGGCGCAGCCCCCAACACGCAAACCTGTCCGGTTTGTCTGGGATTGCCGGGAACCCTGCCGGTGCTGAACGGTAAGGTCGTAGATTATGCGGTAAAGGCAGGGCTTGCTACCAACTGTACCATTGCCCGTTACTCCAAGCAGGACCGGAAAAACTATTTTTACCCGGATCTACCCAAAGCATATCAGATTTCTCAGTATGATCTCCCTTTGTGTGAGCATGGCTGGCTGGATATCGAGACGGCAGAAGGAGCAAAGCGCATTGGCATTACGCGCATCCACATTGAAGAGGACGCCGGAAAGCTGGTACATGACGATGAAAAAGGAACGATGATTGACTGCAACCGCTGCGGTGTGCCGTTGATTGAAATTGTTAGTGAGCCGGATATCCGCAGCGCTGAGGAAGCAAAGGCGTATCTGCAGAAGCTGCGGGCAATTATTTTGTACACTGGTGTATCGGATTGTAAGATGAATGAGGGATCTCTGCGGTGTGATGTGAACTTGTCCGTACGCAAAAAAGGCACAGAGGCATTTGGAACACGTACAGAGATGAAGAATCTGAACTCCTTCCAGTTTATTGTGAAGGCAATCGAGTACGAATATAAACGGCAGGTTGAGGCAATTGAAGCAGGGGAAAAGATTATTCAGGAAACCCGCCGCTTTGACGCAAATTCCGGCAAAACATATTCTATGCGTACCAAGGAAAATGCAAACGACTACCGGTATTTCCCGGATCCGGATTTGCCGCCTATTAAGCTCACTGATGAGAAAATTGCAGAACTACAGGCACAGATTCCCCGTTTGCCGGATGCACGCAAAAAGGAATATATGGAAAAGTACGGTCTGTCCGCCTATGACGGGGAAGTGCTTACCACGGATATGGCGCTGGCTGATTATTTTGAACAAGCTGCAGCAGGTACAAAGTATCCGAAGCTGGTGGCAAATATGTTGCTTTCTGAAGTAATGCGCCTTGCGGACGGAGAGGACAGTGTATGCAAAATTCTTCCCGGGCGTATGGCAGCATTGGCGTCTTTGTCCGGGGATGGTGTAATCAACTCTGCTACAGTGAAGAAGCTGATTAAAGAATTGTGGGAAGCAGACTTTGATGTGGAAGAAAAAGTTGCACGCGAGGGATTGGCACAGGTAAGTGATGAAGCGGTCATTTTGGAATGGGTGCAGGAAGCAATCCAGCAAAATCCCAAATCTGTGGCAGACTACAAAAAAGGCAAAAAGGCTGCTGCAAAAGCGATTGTCGGTAAGGTTATGGCAGTTTCCGGCGGCAAAGCGAACCCTACGGTTGTCGACCGTTTGGTGGAAGCAGAACTGAATCAGTAAGATTATGACTGCCGGCAAGGAAAATTGATATAAAAGCCCCAGGGTTCGTGAAACGAATCCTGGGGCATCCTGCGTAGTAAAGGCTCCCTTGTGCTGGAGCCGCGTAGCGGATCCTAGGGTGCTCCCGCGTAAGCGGGTGAGGGATTGTAATGCTATCATTTTGTGGTGTTTTCAAATTGGCAGCTTTACTTGGACAATCCCGCAGTCTCCATACTGCTGCGCAGCTCCCTATGGAACTGCGCAGCAGGTCCTCACATGGGAGCTAAAAAACACCTGCTTAGCAGGTGTTTTTTTTACAAGATTTTCTGCACCAGCTCCCGATAGCGTGCGCCTTTTTCACGATAGAAGTCAAACATATGGCGATCCGGTAAGGGAAGTGGGTTGCTTTTTACCATTGCACTGCGGCAGGCGGAAAAGCTGTCAAATACATCAAGCCCTACAAATGCGATCATTGCAGCGCCCAGACAGCAGGTTTCCGGTTCTGCGGGACGATAAATCTCGCAGCCGGTGGCATATCCGACAATTTCGCTCCACAGATCACTGCGGGCGGCGCCGCCGGTCATCATCAGCTTGCCGATGCGCATTCCCTGGGCGGCGAACTGCTCCAAGACAATAGACGCTTCGAAAGCAACGCCTTCCATGAGTGCACGTGCGATGTGATAGCGGTCATGCCCTGCATCCAACCCAAACATGGCTCCACGAAGTCCCGGCTGATTGTGGGGAAACCCTGCACCCAGCACATAGGGAAGAACAAACAGATCTTTTGCACCTTCTGCCCGTACAGCAGCTTCCCGGTCCATGGTTTTAAAGTCTGCACCTACAATGTCCTTATACCAGTTCAACGCGCTTCCGGCACTGACCAGAGAAGCCATTGCGCCGTATTTGCCTTTTACGGGATGAATGCCAGGGCATATATGGTTATCCGTATACAGCAGGCGATCTGTTACGCCAAGCACCACCCAGGTTGTGCCGGTTGCAAGAAGCATATCGCCTGCATCCACAGCGCCGGATCCGATGGACGCGCAATATTGGTCATGTGCTCCGTTGAATACGGCAACTTCCGGATCCAGTCCAAGAGCAGTGGCAGCCTCCGAAGTGAGCGTTCCCACCAGGTTACCTACCGGTAAAATATCCGGCAGACGGTCCTTGGATATGCCTATCAGATTTAAAATCTGTTCGTCCCATGTTTCGGTTTCCATATTATATAACTGACGGATTGCAGCGTTTGTCGGGTCAATCACATTCTTTCCGGTCAGTTTCAGGTTGATATATTCTAATGTAGAAATAAAGGTATCCGCACGGGTGAACGTGTCCGGATCATTTTTTTGCATCCACAGGATTTTTGCAGCGTCCAGAGAGGGATTGGGAAGCCAGCCGCATTTGCGGTATACCCCTTCTGTACCGATTGTGTCTGTGAGTACCTCCGCTTCTGCGGCGGAGCGGGTGTCCATCCAGGTGATTACTTCAGAAATGGGATTGCCGGCTTTGTCCGCGGCAAGCATGCTGGCTCCTTGGGTGGATATGCCGATTGCGCGCACTTCCTTCGGATTTACCGATTGCAGTGCAGTACATATGGCGTACCGGGCTGCATCCCACCAGTCTGCGGCGTTTTGTGTGACTCTGCCGTTCTGACTTTTCAGGGGATATTCCCGGTAGCCTCTGGACAGAACTGCACCGTGTTCATCTGTTATGATTGCTTTGGTTCCTGTAGTACCTACGTCAAGACCGATTACAAGCATAGTATGTTTATACCTTTCCAAGCGATATGTATTCGGATATAAACGGGGCGTGAAAAAGATTCGGCTTTTCACGCCCCCCCTCGCTTAATATTTTATTTGGAGAGAAGTGCGTCTATGGTATTTACAATATAATCCATAGTAGCTTCGCTTGCGATAATCGGCGGCTTCATGAGCATTGCCGGCAGGCAGTTTGCTTTATAGATCTGGGCGGAGGCATCAATGCACGCAACCTTCATCTGATTTGCAAATGCGGCGGCGTCATCTACGGTATGGAAGTGGAGGGCAACGAGATGTGCGTCTCCTTCCACATCCAATATAATGTCGCTGTGCTTTTCCATAACAACGCGCAGCCCTGCTTCAAAGCGGCTGCCGATGCGCTCGATTTCATCTCCATTTGCCTGCATAAAGGTCATGGTAATGAGATAAGCAAGGGACGCCAGTTCTTCCTGTCCGTTTGTTACCAGTGCGCCGAACTGGTTCAAAGTATCCATGGGCGCAGTGGTAAGGATTTTGGAAGCGGGATATTCGCCGCCGGGGAAGCCTTTGCCTACGATAGAAAAATCGGGCTGCAAGCCGTACAGGCGGAACAGGAATGCGCCTTTGTACCACATGCAGGACTGAATTTCATCGCACATGGTAGGGGTATCGTATTCCCGACAGAGTGCATATGCTCCCTGAAGGAATTCTTTGGTAAGGCGGATTCCGCCATAGTTCATGAGAATGATTTCATGAGCAAATCCGGCTGTTTTATATTTTCCTGTATTGTATTGTTTGATTTTTGCTTCAAAATCAGCAAGATCGTTGATTGTCACAGGCACAATCTTATAAAGATCGCCCTGATCCGCTGTTTCCCGGTATCCGGGCCACAGACCGCGCATGGTTTGTGCGAGTATAGAAGTACCATGATAGTTTCCTTCAACACCGCCATTTTTGTCGCCGATGATGAAGAACACGGGAACCTTTCCGGCATATTTAGGCTCTGCAAAAGTGTTGTCCAGCTTGTAAAACCGCGCCAGCATCATTTTAAAGCCGGCTTCACAGGCGATGGAACCGGTTTCCAGATTGATAACCCGATTCAAAACATGTGCATCCTCAGAAGCAAGTACCTGCTGTGTAGTAGCTTCATCGTCCCATGCGACTCCGTTTGCCATCTGTACGATGCGTTTTTCCATCAACCGGGTGATGTATCCGCGGGTGTTGTTATGTGTGGCGTTGAGAATTCCGATTTTACGTGCGTTATCAATCAGTTTATATCCGTCAAACCGATGTCCCAGTGGGGTGTGATAGTGTTCGCTTTTTCCCAGCAGATACAGTTTGCCGTCTTCGCCCACACGGTAGTTGCAGAATCCAGTTACGGGGGACATCTTTGTGTTGGTAGCCTTCATGAAGGAATTTGTGCCGGCACCAGGTTCGTTGCTGTCGTATGCAGGCATAATCTGTGTGCCGACCTTTGCAAGCATTTCGTCATTGCGAATCTGCTTTGCCTGGGGATAAAAGTCGATTTTTTCATCGGCAATTGCCATTGTGTCGTCATAAGACATAACGCCGAGAGCTTCATTTGCCCGGGCAACGGCGGTTGTGTAGTCCTTTCCGAGAATATCGGAAAGAGAAAGATTGGGTGATTGGAACATAATATATACCTCCTGGGGTGTTATAGATTGTTTATTCGTCTATGGAAATCTGATCCGGCGATGCGCCGGCAGGCTGATAGGGAATGCCTAAATGCTCATATGCCAGTTTGGTGACGCAGCGTCCACGGGGCGTTCTGGATATAAAGCCGATCTGCATGAGGTAGGGTTCATATACATCTTCAATTGTAATTGCCTCTTCGCCAATGGTTGCAGCAAGGGTTTCCAGTCCTACCGGACCGCCATTGTAAAAATGGATAATGGTTTCCATCATTCTGCGGTCGGTGTTGTCCAGTCCCAGTTCGTCAATTTCAAGCATGCGCAGCGCGGCTGACGCGCTTTCCAGGGTGATGCATCCGTCTCCTTTTACCTGGGCATAATCGCGTACCCGCTTCAGCAGCCTGTTCGCAATACGCGGCGTCCCTCTGGAACGTGAGGCGATTTCCAGCGCACCGTCTTCGGTGATGGGAATATCCAGAATTCCGGCGCTGCGCGTTACAATTTGTGCAAGCTCTTTTGGCGTGTACAATTCCAGCCGCAGCAGAACGCCGAACCGGTCCCGCAGAGGGGTGGTGAGCTGTCCGGCACGGGTGGTTGCGCCGATTAAGGTAAATCTTTGAAGGGGCAGGCGGATGCTTCTTGCAGCGGGACCTTTCCCAATGATGATGTCCAGTGCAAAATCTTCCATGGCGGGATAGAGGATTTCCTCTACATTCCGGTTCAGGCGGTGGATTTCATCAATGAACAGCACATCTCCCTGTCCGAGATTGGTAAGCAGTGCGGCGAGATCCCCCTGTTTTTCAATAGCGGGTCCGCTGGTAACACGGAAATTCACACCCAGTTCCGATGCAATGATAGCGGAGAGGGTGGTTTTACCCAATCCCGGCGGTCCGTACAGTAAAACATGATCCAATGTGTCGCCCCGCAGTTTTACTGCGTCAATGTAGATTTTTAAAATTTCTTTCGCTTTTTCCTGTCCGATATATTCGTCCAGTGTACGGGGGCGCAGACTGAATTCTGTTTCGGAATCCTCCGCTGTGTATGCGGTTTCCAGAATCCGGTCTTCAAAGTTCATTTCGTTTTCGTAATCGTTCATATACGCCTCGTCACTTCATCAGCTTTGCCAGTGCTCTTCGGATGATTTCTTCTGTATCCGATGCGGGGTCCTGCCCCTGCAGCGCTGCTGTGATTTCGCTGCGGGAATATCCCAGCACAAGCAGCGCATCGCGGGCATCGGACAAATGACCACTGGGGGCGGCAGCAGGTGCTGCACCAGCTGTTTCCGGTACATTTGCAAACAGTTTTTTTGCAAACTTATCTTTCAATTCCAGTACAATACGTGCGGCAGTTTTGCCGCCTACTCCCTGCGCCCGTGATAATGCTTTTGCATCCTCAGCTTGAATTGCCGCCGACAGTGCGGCAGGGGTCATAATAGAGAGAATTGCAACGGCTGCTTTGGGACCGACACCGGAAACACCGATCAGCATACGGAAGGTATCCAGCTCTTCTGTGGTATAAAATCCATACAGTTCCACCGCATCCTCCCGTACAGCCATGTAGGTGTACAGGCGTACTTTTTCTTTTGCGGATGCAGCAGGATTGTTCAGTTTTGTCAGCGTGTTGCCGGTGATGGCAACCTTATAGCCTACACCGCAGCAGTCGATCACAGCGGTCATAGACAGTGCGTCTAAAATAATCAGTTCGCCGGTCAGGCAATGGATCATGGCTGTTCCTCCTCTGTCTTTTCTGTATCAGACGGTTCCGTGTTATCCGGCTGTGCCGGCGGCAGCTCATCCAATTCCATTTGGATTTGACTGAACGCTTCTATCTGGGGCGCTTCTGTCTGGATTTCCTCTGCGTTTAAATCACAGGGGACATATACGGGACATCCTTCTGCCAGGCGGCGCTTTCTATATTGCACGCTGATGAACCATGCGGCGGCAAAGGCACAGAGTCCAACGGCAGAACCGATCAACCCTATTGTAAGGCAGGAAGGCCAGTACCGCAGTTCCAGTGAATATTCTCCCGGTTCCAGATAAAATCCGATCAGACCGTCCAGCACCTTTGCAGGTTGAATTTTTTCTCCGTTGGCATAGATGTTCCAGCCCTCATCATAGGGAATGGAGGTGAACACAAGGGGCTTATCTTCCGTCACAGTAATGGTGCCAGTGAAAGCGTCTTCCCGGTATTTGGTAATATTGTACTGATTTTCTGCGAGCAGGGGCATAACTGTTTTGAACGCGTCCGTGTTCAGATAATAGAAATAATCCGCATCCTTTTTAATATAAAGTTCGTCATCTGTGAGCGTCAGGGATACGGTTACCTTGTCTCCCGGATTGAAGGATCCGATTTTTACGATACGGAAGGTTTCGTTTCCGAAGAAGGTGCCTTTTTTTACATTGTTTACATAGAGATCCGCTTCTCTTGCATATTTACTGGGAAAATAGCAATACAGGGGATCTGATGAAGTAATATTCAAGGTAAAAGTAACGGTTCCCTCGCCGGTTTTACCGTTTTTGCTGTATTTGGTGTGTCCGGAAACGGAAGAAGTGGAGAGGGCAGGAGAGGTTTCTTCTGTGAATCGCTGGGCAGTAAACATATCCGCTGTCTGCTCATCGCCCAGCATACTGTTTACAATAGCATTCAGCCGTTCAAACGGAGAAACATAGCTTTCGTCATTGATATGCAGCGTTTCCAACTCTTTGCTTACGCCGAAGGCAAGGGACAGGGCGTACGGGTTTTCGTATGCCGTCAGATCATTTTCGCCGGTTTTTTCATTCTTTGTAGAATATACTGCGTTGTAAAAATCCGGTACGGATGTATCGTCCGTTTCTGCAATAAGATATTTTATGCCCAGAAGGGAATCTACAACAGGCGTTGAACCCAGATATTTGCTCCAGTGTGATTTGGAGGAAAGCCCCAGATTATTCAGCAGCTTAATGGTTTCCTGATTCAAAGTGGAGGTGGAATTGGACAGTCCGTACATATGCAGCGCATATGGGTCATTAGTTTTTCTGTGGAGTGCTTTCTCCATCCGATAGAAGCTGTCGTCTCTTTTCTGAATTTCTTCTGTTACAGGCAAAAGTCGATCAATAAAAGAACGGTAAGAGGTTCTGCTGGAGTAAACCACATCGCTGTCCAGATCAATCAGATTGGCGATGCCGGCGCCGAACATTTCAACACCCACAAGAATTGCCAGTACCAGAGCAGCCGTACTGCGCAGATACGCTTTCGGGTGGGTGGATGCCCGGAGCACCAGCAGATATGCGCCGATAATGAGAAGGGACAGCCAAATGGTTGCCAGATCATTGATGTGCTCATAATCGAATTTTTGCAGGACTATCAAAATCAGCGCCAGCACGCCGCACATGGCGATCACTTTGCGGTATCCGATTTCCCGGATCCGTTCAAAGGCTTTATAGGCGAGAAGAACCATAAAAAAGCACAGCATGAAGCTGTAACGGTAGTTCAGCCAGTTGGGGCGCTGCATACCGTGCCAGAACAAATCCAGCGTGGTTATATTGAAGCTGATGAGGAAAAATACGATCAGCAAACCGGACGCGATTTTTTCCCGGGTTTTAATATGCGGTGCAAGAAAGTATAGGGGGAGCAGAATCAGAGTGAGTGTTCCGCAGTACAGGAAGGGAAGTCCTTCGGGACGGACGGTGTCATAAGAGCCGATGAACAGTTTGGATACCAGGTCCATCCAGTCAAATTTCTGATCCGGGGTGAAATTGGGGTTGGAAAATTCCGTTTTACCGAATCCAAGGGAATAATAGGTGCAGAGGAGAAGGGCGGCACAGATTGCCGCAGCGATTACAGAATACAGTGCAAACCGCCCGGCAGATCTATGCCCTGCCGGGCGGTTTTTGCAAAGTGGAAACGCCGTTTCAGGGGATTGCGCTCCTCCGGATCCCGGGAGAAATATGCATACAGGAAATATGCGGCGGAGAAAATGCACATCATATATCCGATATAGAAGTTGCTGAAAATTGCCATTGTAAGGCTGATTACATACAGCTTGAATTTGCCGTATTTTATCAGATTTTCGATGCCTAGCATAACCAGCGGAAGCAGGATCAGATTGTCGATCCACATGGTGTTGTGCTGCATGACGACTGCATAAGCGCACAGGGCATACATGCAGGAGAACATTACGGTAGCCGTTTTGCTTCTTTTGCGTGTGGCTTCAATATATATACCGAAAGTAAGTCCGCAGCTGCCTACCTTCAGCAGAAACATAAGCAGCAGGGCTTCGGTAATCATGGATTTTGGGAACAACGTAACAATAAAGGAAAAGGGGCTGGAAAGGTAATAGGCAAAAATTCCGAAAAACTCGCCGCCCAGCGCTCGGCTGAAGGAATAAATCGGACTGCTTTTTCCGGTGAGAATATCCCGCAGACCTTCAAAGAAATATACATACTGACCGTTCAGATCCAGCACCAGAACAGATTCTTCTCCAAAGGGAAAAGTTTGCAGGCAAATATAAATCAGCCACATAATCAGAGCGGGGATCAGGAAACACAATCCAAGATAGCGCCGTTCCCCAAGGGCGGATTTCCAGAAGGCGCGGCGACCTGTCTGCGGCGCCAGCAGCACAGGCGGCTTATCTGCTGATTTTGGATTTTCCGGGATTATAGTATCGTTAGGCACGTTGTTCATTTTCATCATCCTTTCGAGGAAGATTCGGTGGGCGCGGGGTGGATTTTTTTGACTGCCTTTTCCAACTTGACTCTGGGAAGGGTCAAATCTCTTCCGCATCCTTTGCATATAATACGCACATCGCTGCCCAGACGCACAACGGTAAACAGTTTTTCTCCGCAGGGATGGGGCTTTTTTAATTCCAGCACATCTCCGGTGCAAATTTTCAGAATCTGTGGCATACGGTGAGCCTGTCCTTCTTATATAATAATGTGTTTTTGTAAAAAAACAATACATATTTAGTATAGCATACCGCAGATTCAATGTAAAGAAGAAAAAGGAAAATTTGCCTGGCTGCTGTCATTTTGCAGTATCTTCAAATCAACAGTATTATTTATACAATCCCTCCGTCACGGCTTACGCCGTGCCGTCTCCCTTTACTGGGGGAGAGTAGAAGATGGCGGTAACTGCGGTGTGTCACCTCTCCATGGAACCGCGTAGCGGATCCTCACATGGGAGGCTTGGAACGAGGTTTGCTTTTTCCCTGCGGCGAAGGGAACTCCCGCAAAGCACAAAAACGAAAGGTCCCCCTTGTGAGGGAGTTTGCTTTGCAAACTCCTGGGGTATCTTACACCCAAAGGCTCCCTTGTGCAAAAGAAATTTCCGTGCGACTTCAATTCAAAGGCCCCCTTGTGCAAAGGGGGCTCCCGCGGAGCGGGTGGGGGATTGTCCCTGCTACTTTTTGCAGAGCCTGCAAATCAACAGTATTGTTTATACAATCCCTCCGACGGCTGCGCCGCCACCTCCCTTTGCACAAGGGAGGCTAAAAAAGAGGGGATGGCTGCGGTGTGCCGTCTCCCTTTGCTGGGGGGAGGCTATGAAGATGGCAGTAACTGCGGTGTGCTACCTCCTTTTGCACAAGGGAGGCTTGTGAAGTATGTGCTTTGATGTTATCTTCCTTTGCAGAGAAATTTTTTTTTGAAGCGGGTGCTGCTTGAGCCTTTTTCCAAGCTGACTGGCTTCTACTAAATTGTAAGAATTTTGTAAAATATGATTTTTTTGTATCACTTCCTTTGACTGAAAGATGAAAATATGTTATACTATATGGAAAGTATTTTTAACATGGATAAATATATTTAAAAACAGAAAAGCGGGGTGCGGCATGATCATACTTGGAATTGACCCCGGCATTGCCATCGTGGGATGGGGCGTGCTGCGATACGAGGGAAGAAACTTTGTCCCGCTGGCATACGGT
>CASTST010000022.1 GCA_949451655.1 uncultured Eubacteriales bacterium
TAAAAAGGCGCCTCCTTTTTTCTTGTTTTTCGGTAATCAAGAAGCATAATTACATCGGCAATGAGCAAAGCGAATTGCAGAGCAGCGCAAGTGTACTTAAAGTTTAACTACGCTTCGGCGCTGCTGCGTATTATGCCCCTTGATTACCGCCTCCCCTATTGGGGAGACGGTGCTTTCACGCGCTATCGGGAAAGATTTAATATTGTCATTGACTTAGTTTGTTGCGTTTTCGGAGGGGTTAGCTGCAATGTAACCAATCTCGTTGAGTGTTACTGTAGCAGAAATCCTAATACCCGTTACATCACTATGTGTGTTCCCAGAAACTTCATACTGGCTTGCGTTAAGGCGAGTATTTGCATCGCCAACAGCCCAACCGATATATATACCATCACTATTGTTGTATGTCTGAGAAATTGTAATATTTGAAACACTGTTGCCCATAATTTTAATTTTATAATCTGCATTGTCACTGCCTGCTGCAAATTGACCTACAACGCCGCCGGCACAAGGAGTTAAATCCTTTCCCTGTCTGGTCATACGTCTTCCAGTCGCTGTAACACTTCCGCCTGTTACTGTACAGCCTGAGATTGTAGTACCATAGAGAGCAGCGCCTGCAATACCGCCAACCTGTCTTGCACCGGTCACATTGGTGTTAGTAACATGGCAGGTTTTAATAGTCATATGTCCCTCACAAAAGAGACCGACAATACCGCCGATATTATCACCAAATCCAGTTAATGCCTCAGCAACACCAGTAGAACTGATAGTGCATCCAGTAATATCGCATTCTTCGAAATCGCCATAGGAAGAACCTGTAATACCACCGACAAAACGGGAGCCTTTAATTGTAGAATTTGTTACATCGCAATTATAGAAATCGCTTGTAAATCCGTTAGCAGCAAATGCTCCCGCATATGCTCCGGTCGAAGTGATAGTAGCATTGGCAATAGTCAGGTTTGAAAATTTTCCGCCAACACAATTAGCACAAAGACCAGCATTCGATGTAGCAGATACTTTTAAGTTGTTGATGCTTGTTGTAGTTCCATCTTCCTTAACAGAGCCATTCATAGTACCTTTGAAATCAACAAGCGGTTTCCATGTGATGTTTTTCATATCAAGGTCATTTGCAATTACGATTGTCCATCCCAAAAAAGTACGGGGATATTCTCTAACATCACCGGAACCGGTCGAATAATCGGAAAGATCCTTAAATTGTGCGGGCGTTGAAATTGTAATTGTATTAGTTTCACCGGTATTTTCTGCTGCAAACGTAGTCACGGACAGCATACTTATGCACATAACAAACGCCATCAAACCAGCAAATATTGATTTAAACTTCATAACAAGTATCTCCTTTCAATTAAGCAAAAAGGTTTTCAAGATTAACGACTATATCATCTTTGAAAGACATATCGCCACTAACCGTTACAATGCCTTTATTGAAGCATTGAGTATCGGTTACTAATGCAGTACCGTCCGTCAAAGCTGCAATACCACCTGCAAAGCACTGAGCGGAAATACTTTCCTTGCCAACCGTAATATTAGCTTCGTTAGTGCAACTATTGATAGTTGTTTTAAATCCAGAGGACAATGTTGCACCGCCAAGTATTCCACCAACAGCTACCTCAGCTATTGAATCTTCAGATATGTCGGTACAGTTAATGGTTACCTTATTTTTGCAGTTTTCAATTGTAGCTGAGCCTGCTGCATATCCACATACACCACCGCACGAATAAGTACCAATGCCTTTGACCGATGCAACAATTTCACCTTCGACAGTTAAATTCTTTATTGTTGCATTTCCCACAACACCGAATAAGCCGACAGCATTTAAACCTTCACTTTTCTTCTGATCATAGAACAGATTCGAAACCGTCTTATTGTCGCCATCAAAGGTTCCATTAAATGCGTTTCCTTCAATTCCGATCGGAACCCAGTTGGAAGACTTGTCAAGCACGATATCATTCTTAAGGGTAATGGTCTTGCCTGCAAATGACTCTCCTTCATTTACACGCTTTGCCAGATCAACGAGGTGAGCAGCAGTGGAAATTGTCAGTGTGTTTTCGCCCTCAACATACCAACTCTCATCGCCGCCAGCAACTTCGGGATATTCAGCATCCGCATCATAGTTCTCGTCAAAACTGTCCTTCTCATATGTATACTGTGCTGCATTGAGTCGAATCTCAATGTTAATGTAAAGCTGGTCAGCATTGTCGTCTGTCTTCTGACCGTTATTTACATTGTAGAGGTTATCAACATCATTTGCGTTAGGTGCCCAATATGCTACTACAGTGAAGGTTTCCGCAGAAGGCTCGTCGCCTGTTGCCTTATCTGCAGGAAGCAGATGTCCTTCTGCAGTAAAGCCGGTGAAATCATCGAATGTAGGATTCAGAGCAAGGATGCTTTCGCGAGTAGAATCAGCAGTATACTGATCATTGTCGATTACAGCAAATTTGATCACCTCAGAAAGATCATGACCTGCCATTGCGTTGAAATCTGCCTTAAGTGTTGCAAGCGAGTACTTCAGTGCAAGTGAACCTACATTGGCAACCTTAAACTGCGTTACAGCCATCACACCGGGTTCCCAAAGGATTGCTTTACCGTCTTTGTCAACGAAGAATGTGGGATTTGCAGGGCTTACTTCACTTGCGTTTTCCCAGTCACTTGTCGAAGCATTTTTGTAGTACAGCTCGACATCAAGGTTTCCGGCAACGATACGGTTCTTACCGGAAGTTACGGAATCGGTAAACCACGCGAAGGTGGAACCGATGAGCATTGCGAGACACAGCATCATGGAGAGTACGCTGGCAAGCAAAGCTCTCTTTGTGTTTTTAGAGTTTGTCATTGTGTTTTACCTCCTTTAAAATTTTTTGGTCAATGACAAATATGTAATCAGGACAAGCCTGTTTACACCATAGTTTTGAATTTTCATCCATCGGCTCGGATGAAATGGGCGGTTATTCCTGCTCGGCGTTCTGTTCCGCTTCCCTCTCAGCTACCGCTGCTTCCGGCTGCACGCCACCCTGCATCTGCGCCCGCATTTGCAGCAGTTCCGCCATCATTTTCTGCGTCTCTGCTCGATCGGCTTCAATTTTTGCCTTTTCTGCCTGCAGTTCGTCCTGCTGCTCCTTTTTGTATCTTCTGAACAGGCGGATGCTGTTGATACCCTGCATCAGAATGAGGATCAGAAAAGGCAGGAAAATGCATACGATGTAGCCGGGCGTTGTTTTCAAAAACTGAAAGAATTTACCCACACCGGGCAGTTTTGTCTGATACTTGCCAAGCACAAAGCTATATGTAACGATATTTTCATCATTGGTATCTGTAGTCGTACCGTAAGTGATGAAGCCGGGGTTGCCCTCCGGATCATTTGTCAGTTCGCGGATTTTATGGGTAACAATCTCGCCATAGTTTTCGGTATTAGTGGATTGATAGGAAATAATATCCCCTACCTGCAGTGTGGCGGGATCAACTTCCTTTGACAGGATCAGGTCTCCCGCATCAAAGTCTGTTTTTTTCATGGAGTCCGACAGGACGATAAACGCCTTATAGCCGAAAATGCTTCTGTCGCTCCGGTCAAAGGTGTTGACCGACACAATGGTGAAGATCATCATACAGACCGCAAGGGCTACAACGAGCCATGTGAATATATTTTTTATGATATGTAAGGCTTTTTTCATGGAAAAATCTCCTTTATTTCGTATTCTTTTTCGCAACCAAAAGGTATAAGCAAGTTTCGTTTATACCCTTTGGTTGCCGCCTATCCCTCTTTTGAGGGATAGGACGGACATTAAATCAGTGTTGGATGGCGCATCCGTTCGCACAGTTCGGATAAGAGATATCTGCCGGTACCGCACCGTCAACCATCGTTGAGAATGCCGCATCAGGATACTCGCCGTTCGGATGATACTGTGTATGGATACCGGATACTTTGCAGTTTTCCAGCTCAATGGTTCCGCCGGATGTATAAATCGCAGTTGCATTGCCGGTCGGATTGTTCAAAGTGCTGTTTTTCACTATGATTTTTCCGTTATCTGTGGCATAAACACAAGCATTAGGAGATGCGTGGTTCATCTGCTCATCGCCTACATTGGCAATATTAATGGTACAGCCGTCAACTACAGCAGGATCAACAGCATAGTTGCCGCCTACCGCGCGGTGCTTTATATTCATAACAACATTGGTCAAAGTAAGGTGCTGAGCGCAGTTAAAACCGTTGAAGCAGGTGTACTCTCCGCCGTTTACATTCACGGTAAGATTTCCACCGTAATAATCGGCACCATTGACAGCCCAGCTTCCGTTATCAGATTCATCCATGAGCGTAACGCCGTTCAAATTTACAGTGAGATCCCCCGTACCGCGAGCTTTGATCATACAACCGTAATCCGTTTTCCCGACATAAGTACCACCGTTGATAGTAATTGTTGCCTCGGTTATATCGGCGGGGATATTGACCAAGCCGTATTTACCCATTTGCACAATTTCATCGTCGCCGTTAATGGTGAGGCTGGAGCCGTCAGTCATCACAAAAGGACGAGATGTATTATGAGAAGCATTGATCGTATGATCGTTCAAGTTAATCGTTGTATCATTATTAACAGGGATCAAACCGTCATTTACGATGATATCCTGATCTAATACAATATTGCCGCCGTCTTTTAAGGCTTTGATCAGTTCATCAGCACTTGAAACTTTAACAGCCGGATATTCAGCATCCGCATCATAATCCTTACCGAAGCTGTCTGACTCTACCGTATCCTGCGTTGCAACAAGGTTTACACCGAGGTCGATAAACAAAGACTTTCCGTCGCTGGACACCTTACCGTTGTTCAGGTTGTAGTCATTATCATTTGCAGTCGGCTCCCAATAGATTACAATTGCGTATGTATCATCCGCAGCGCCGGCTGCAATATTGCCGGACTTCTCAAAATCAGCAATTGTAGCATCAAAAGTAAGCGCCTGCGCAGCGGCTCTGTCACCGGTGAATGCACCATCGAGAACCGCAACCTTCAGCACATCTTTAAGAGATTTGCCATCAATGGTGTTGAAGTTTCCGGCATTTACAGTCAGGCAATATTTCAGTGCAAGAGAACCCACATTCTTCACTGTGAAATTCTCATACACCATCACGCCCGGTTCCCAAAGGATCGCATTTCCGTCTTTGTCGGTAAAGAGATTTGTGGTTACTTCTACCTTTTCATCAGTAACATTGCCGTTTGAATGATACAGTTCAACGTCCAAGTTTCCAGCAACGATACGGTTCTTACCGGAAGTTACAGAATCGGTAAACCACGCAAAGGTAGAACCGATAAGCATCGCCACGCACAGCATCATGGAAAGTACGCTGAGCAGCAGTGCGCGCTTCGTGTTCTTCGAGTTTGTCATTTTTACACTCCTATTCAATTTTGTCGGCTTTTTCAGGCTCAGACACACTCCAAAAAAACCGCCAAAATCGGAGCGCATCTATCTTGTTATTTTTCTTCTTTCCCCTTCAGGTTTGGTCAATCTGACTACCGGCAGGGAGTAAAGCCCCCCCCCGTTGGAAAATTTTGCCAATTGTTTGTTTTGCATAATTTTTCTCCTTTCTTATGCTCACATTCGGCAGCCAAAAGGCACAAGGATTAGCTTTGTACCCTTTGGCTGCCGCCTATCCCCGTGATTCTTCACAGGGATAGGCTGAATAATGCGGTTTCCGATTGCCGCGTCTTTTTTAATCAAAGAGTTTGCCCGGGTTATTCTTGGTCTGCACCGCATCTGCTTTCATAGAGAAGGTGAGAACCAAATTCTGCGTACTGTTTCCTGCCCCTTCAGGAAAGTGGAAATACACGGTCAAATTGCGGCGTTCGTTCAGCTTTAAAATATCGTCTGCCGCCCCAACCTTTTCTTTTATAAGATCACCCGCCAAACCCTGATACAGGATTTTGTCTCCATCCTTCACGGTGATATCCAGCACATCGGCAAGACCACCATCCACATCGGTGAAGTACAATTTATAGTACACATCCCATGTGCTTTGGTTTTCGATAAAGAAATCTTTTTTCACCGTCATGCCGGGTTCAAAGAGAAACTCGTGTTCCTCAATCACCGGCTTTCCATCGTTCAGATTGATTTTTACAGTTCCTGTATGAAACAGGTTGCCTTCCACGGATACGGTTGCCCACACAAGGGCGAAGGTAGTAATACACAGGCAAACCGCAAGAATAATGACAGCCGTAACACTTGCAGTCAGTTTTTTTGATGTAGTACTGTTATTCTTCTTCAGCCGCCTCCTTTCTGCGCTTTCCGATCAGGAGCAGCAAGCATAAAAACGAACCGGCAGCAAGGCAGATCCACAAATAGATCAGCTTAGATTCTCCCGTCTGCGGGGAATCGAGATGATCTGTTTCCTCTACCCACCAATGGAAGTCCGCAATCAGATCCTTATCCATATATTCGTTGTCTACGCTTGTATCAAGGTAAGCTGTAATTTCATAATACAATTCGCTCTGTGTACTGCTGGTGGTATAAAGCGCATGGTTCAGCGACTGGGGCATATCCCGCATAAGTCCATCATACAAAAATCCGTCTGAGCCAAGCAGACGGATTCTGACCTTCAGTACCTCTGCAAGCTTTTCATATCCGGGACGGATATCTGCATGATAACGAACAATGATGTCGCCCTTGTAGGACACTTTGATACGGAAATATTGGATTTCATTGTCGCCGGGAAACATATTTGCCACCTGAAACGGTTTATTTTCCTCCGGCTGTTTTGTATGTAAGGAGAGTGCGCTTGCTTTGGCTGCACTTGCCGCAACGGTTTCGGTTGCTGCGGATACAGTCGTATTTGAAGCAGGCTCGGTTACCTTGGTGATATCTGACAAATCAGGGGGGGCTGTATCACTTACTGCTTCATTTGATTCACCGTCCGGCAACGTAGTCAATGGCGGATCCGTATTGATACTTGAAGCATCACTGCCCTCCGGCGTGATAATGTTTCCGGGAACTGCCACTGTAGCAGGATCAGAATGTAAGAAATGTCCGACAAGCAGCATCCCAATCAGCGCCGTCAAGCTGACGGCAAGTAAAATTGCCAAAACAGCGATGAGAATTTTTAAGTTTTTATTTTTCACCTTAATATCCGCTCCTTTCCGCAGTATAAATGTCATACCAATGGTTGGCACAAAACTTGTTCCGGCAAATTGCACTGCGTACAATTAAAAATTATGATTCAACAACATAATTGTGATTATGTCGTCAACTTCAACAAATTCTTCCTTCTTTACATAGGTTATAATAACATAATTCAAAAAAATTTTCAATACTATTTACATTATTTTTTTGAATTATGCTAAATAAAGAATCATTCAGACGTAAAAATGCAGCCGGAAAAGTGCCAAAATTTCCCGGCTTGCTTTTTGATACCTAAAAAACAATATTATGGATGCAAACATGGCAAAAAAAACCAATCCCGTGTCTGCATCCTGTTTTTTTATATTTCAGATGCGTTCTGTGACGACATAATCACAATTATGTTGTCAGCTTTTTTTGTACCTTTTCAAGGCAGTTCATATGCCTCTCTCCCGACTCAATTGTGTAAATTCTCGTTGTGTTTATGCTGGAATGTCCAAGCAAATCCGCAAGGCGAACAATATCCTTTTCAATTCCGTAAAAGGTGCGTGCGAACAGATGGCGCAGATTATGGGGAAACACCTTTTTTTCCGAAACATTTGCCCTTTTACATAGCGACTGCATATCGCGCCAGATATTGCTGCGGTTCAGCGGCTTGCCGCTTCTGGTCACAAAAACGCATCCCTTTTTGATGCCCTCCTTTGCAATATATTCCTTTAAAACAGTCCGCACTTCTTTTGGCAGAAAGATAATGCGGTTTTTATTTTTGCAGTTTACTCCTGCTTTTCCCGTCCGAACTGCGTCAACCGTAATATACTGCAGCTCACTGACCCGGATTCCCGTACCGCCGATGGTGCGTATGATATAAAACAACCGTGTTCCTTTTGACGCTCTCAGCAGGCGCTGATACTCGCACCCTGTAAGTTCCTTTTCTTTATTGCAAAAAATCTGACGCTGTATTTTCAAAAGCTTCACACAAAGATTGGAAAGACCGCAGAATTTTAAAAATCCGTTCATTGCGATCAGCATGGAATTCACACTCGCCGGCGCATAGCTGCCGCACAAATGCGCTTTATATGCAATGGTGTGTTCCTTATTGATTCCGGTTCCTTTGGGAAAGCTATCCAGAAAGGAAAGAAAGCGACGCACATCCCGCAGATATTTTTCCATTGTCGCAACGCTTTTTTCTTCATCCAGAAGATAACTTTTATATTTTATAAGCTGTTCTGTATAATTTATCTGTGCCATGTCTATTTCCTCCATGTTTTATTCTTTTTAGGTTTCCCAAATTTCATTGTACTATAACAAATTGACATATTTTGTCTTTTTTCGCCCCTGCGCAGCTGTATTTAAACGCAGGCAAAACAATTGCAGAATTTTGCAGCTATTGCAATGTATTGTCTTCCCGTGCTACAATGATTGGGAAAGGGTACAACGAATAAAGCATGAAAGGCAAGGAAGAATATGGCTTTTAAAGATTTTGTAAAATATAATGCAAATTTTGATATGCTAAATAAAGCAGTTTCAAATGAATCAAAGCAAAAGCAATTGATTGATTCATTGAAAGGCAGATACAAATCGGAGTTTGTAAATCACGATCCAAATTATGCATATTTATGGAATATCCGAACATACAAAGCCCTCAAAGAAACATTTTGTTCGGCACAAATGTTTGGTGAATCCTTAATTGCAAAGGAAGCAAAATGCTGGGCATCCTTTTATTTTGCAAGTTATTATGCACTTTATCATGCTTTTTTGGCTTGTGTTTTTCTGCTGCCGGAGGAACCTTTAGATAACCTATCAAGCATTACCCACTCAAAGCTATTAAATGTTTTTAAAAACAGTTTTTGTGTCGGGAAATGCCAATTGGCAGATCCTGAGTTTTGCAAAATCTTTTCTCTCCTTAAATATCAGCGGGAATATTATTCTTATCAAATGCCGCCGAATCATTTTATTTATGATTGTGAAGAAAACATAAAGCCGGACATAGTGTTACCCAACCTGTTGAAAACGTGTTATCAAATAGCCAATCTGCTATCTATATTGGTTGATTCAGCTTTCGAAAAATATCATAAGAAAATCTGTAGAACCCCAGAAAATTTTCAATTTGTACAGGAACATTTTTGCATTGTAAATTGCGCAAAACATCCGATTACAAATCAATATCAAATGCACTATGTTGACAATGTTCGACTAAGCGAAACTTTTGAATATCCTGCACCAGTTGCGCTTGTAATCGAACTTGAACACTTTTCTGATGAATTTGGTCTATATGACAAAAGCGGATTTCCAACGTTTGCAAATGGAACTGAATTTTCCCCCTCTGCATTTGTATTTAACGCTATCGGTTGATTCATCCGAAATCTAAATTTTATATAAGCTATTTTTATTGTATTATTGATGAAAAAGCCGTTGACTTTTTCCGCTTTGGGTTTATAATAAAATGTAAATATATAAAATTTATCAGCACAAGTATCAGGAAAGGATTCCACATGCAGTACATACATAACGGACGCACGCTGCATATTGCCGATGCACACGCACATATTTATCCGAATAAAATCGCCGAAAAAGCCGTACATGCTGTAGGCGACTTTTACAATATTCCGATGTCCAGCGGCGGCACAGCAGAAGATCTCATATCTGGTTTGTTCTGTCGCTACACGCCCGGAACAAGCGCCGTCCATCACCACATTTATCGCAGATGAATGCAGAAAATATCCTCAGTTTGTCGGACTCGGCGCATATCATCAGGACGTCGAAAATCCGGATGTACTTCTGGAAAAAATTGCAGAGCTGGGACTGCATGGAATCAAGCTTCATTCTGATTTTCAGAGATGCAACATTGATGATCCGAGAATGATGCCGATTTACGAAATGCTATGCGATTTGAATCTTTGCGTCATGTTTCATATGGGTGATAACAGATACGACTTTTCTGCCCCCAGACGACTGGTCAACGTATTGGAAAAATATCCGGATCTGAAGTGTCTGGCAGCACATTTCGGAGGATATCAGCGGTGGGAGGAAGCAAAGGAATGTCTCGCCGGTGCAGGTAAAAATGTGTATTTTGATACCTCCAGTTCCCTTGCCTTTCTGGATAAGGATCAGGCTGCAGAGATGATTTACAAATTCGGTCCGGAGCAGATGCTGTTCGGTACCGACTTCCCTATGTGGACGCACGAGGATGAAATCGCCCGCTTCCTGGATTTATCCCTGCCGGATTCCGTAAACGACCAGATTCTTTCTGAAAACTTCAAACGATTTTTTGATATTGGGTAAAAGGCTGAGGAGGCGCGGCAATGGAACTATGGGATGTATATAACCGTGACAGAACCAAAGCAAACAAAACCATGATCCGTGGAGATGCATTTGAAAGCGGTGCTTATCATTTGGTAGTAGGCGCATGTATTTTTAACGCAAAGAATGAAATGTTAATTCAGCAAAGGCAGCCATTCAAATCCGGATGGTCCAATATGTGGGATATAACAGCCGCAGGAAGCGCCATAGCCGGCGAGACCAGCCAAACTGCCATGGAAAGAGAATTATTTGAAGAAATAGGATTGCAAATTGATTTGCAAAATGTCCGCCCGCATTTGACAGTAAATTTTGACACAGGGTTTGCAGATATCTATCTGATTGAAAAAGAAGTGGATATCAACAAATTAAAGCTGCAGTATGAAGAAGTGCAGCGGGTAAAATGGGCGTCCATGGAGGAAATATATCAAATGTTGGACGAGGGCATATTTATCCCATATTATAAAAGCCTGATTCAACTGTTTTTTGATATGAGAAAGCAGTATGGAATGCAGCGCATAAAATAAGTAAAAAACAGTCAAGCCTCCCTTGTGAGGATCCGCTACTGAGCTCTATAGGGGGCACTGTGCAAGCCGCGTGGGAGGAATGCCCCCAAATTTTAGCCCCCCTTGTGCAAAGGGGGGAAAGTTTTGCGCAGCAAAACTGGGGGGGAATTGTCTGTACATACTGCCGAGTTATAGATCATTCAAAATGACAGCAATGCAATCCCTCACCCGCTGCGCGGGAGCTCCCTATGGAGCCACGCAGTGGATCCTCACATGGGAGCCTTTTTAAGTTTTTTGCTACGCGACAGTTTCCTTTGCTGGGGAAACCTTTTTATATTTTGTTCTGCAAGACCTCCCTTTTACTGGGGGAGTCTTTTTTGTTTGTGCTTCGCGACAATTTCCTTTAGAACCACGCAGTGGCTCTCTACATGAGATCCTTATTACTTAATTTTAGCGCCGCAGTGAAGGAGCCTTTTAACAATAAAAAGCCGCAGTTTTAAAAACTGCGACTTTTTTCCTATTATAGAATAAAATAAATGTTTCAGGCAAAGAATAGAATATAACAGTAGCGCCAGGCGCTGCATAAACAAGTCATAAGAAAGCATGGTGATTTTTATGGATTTTAAAACAAGTGAAACCAAAGTAAACCTTATGCGGGCATTTGCGGGAGAAAGTCAGGCAAGAAACCGCTATACATTTGCGGCATCACAAGCCAAAAAGGAAGGACTGCAAGTTATTGAAGCCGTATTTCAGTATACTGCCGGACAGGAAAAAGAACATGCAGAGATTTTTTATAATCACCTTCGGGCTATGTCCGGCGAAACAATCGTGATTGATAACGCAGGATATCCCATAGATTTGGCTGATTCCACTTTGCAGCTGCTGCGCATGGCACAGCACAACGAATATCAGGAATACGATGATGCATACAAACAGTTTGGTGCAAAAGCCACAGAAGAAGGATTTTCTCAAATCGCGGCTTCCTTCAATATGATCGCCAATATTGAAAAAGTGCATGGGGATCGTTTCGGGCGTTTTGCCGATATGCTGGAACAAAACAAATTGTTCATATCTGACGTAGAAACCGGATGGATCTGTCTGAACTGCGGGCATGTTTTCACAGGAAAAGAAGCGCCGAATCAGTGCCCGGTTTGTCATCATGACAAAGGATACTTTATCCGTTTGGAACTGTCCCCCTACGAAAAATAAAAAATCTCCCCCAGCAAAGAGGGCGATGGCGTCCTGTCGGAGGGATTGCCCCAAAAAATTTCAAGCCCCCCTTGTGCAAAGGGGGGTGAGTTTTGCTGCGCAAAACTCGGGGGGATTGTCTGCACGCACTGCCGATTTGTAGCTCCTGCAAAATGATCGTTTTACAATCCCTCAGTCGCTTCGCACAAGGGGGCCTTTTAAAATAAAGTGCTGCGCGGGGCTCCCTTTACTGGGGAGCCTTTTTGTTCGGGCATTGCGAGAATTCCATTACCGATGAAACCTTCTTGTTTGAAGTTTTTGCAGAAACTCCCGATGAAACTGTGCAGCGGATCTTCATATGAGAGCTATTCTGTTATGCTACAATACGCAGAATACAATCACAGCCCAGCTTCTTTTAAATCTTTGACCAGCTCAACATATGCGCCGCATATATCAAACGATCTGCAGGTATGCCGCCGCAAATCCACAGCATCCGAATGAGAAATACCCCTTCTGTTCTGCCCTTCCAATACGCCAGCAAAATCTCCCCACTTAGCAGACTCTACAGAAACCAACCCGTCGTTATCTCCATCATATTTTTTCACTACCCAATACGGAACCATGAGTAAAAAATCACTTCTGCCGCTTTTCATTTTGGCTGCATAACTTCTGTATACAACAGTATCCGCATCCGGATTTTTCTCATTAAAATCCTTACAAAATGCGGTTGAAAACTGCCGGCAAACCTGGGTGAAATCAGGCTTTTTATCGCCCATGATCCGAAAGAATCCATTCACAAAAAACGCTGCAATATGAAACAGAGGCTTGGGCAGACACAGCAAACGATCTATTGTTTTCGATCCGTGATGACAGGTACATATCGTAGTGAGGGACGCCACATATGGCGCCATATTTAAAGATTGGATCACGTATCGCGAATCCAGCCCTCCATTTGAATGGGCGATAATATTTACTTTTTCCGCGCCGGTATCATGAAGAATCTTCATGATATTCTCCCGAATGATCGCGCCGTTCCCTTCCAGTGTTCCCCAAGCATCATGACAGGTATAAAAAATCTGTGCGCCCCGATTTTTTAACTGCCCTGGGATCCTGCCCCAATAGTTAATCAATTTTCTCTGCCGAAATCCCACGCCGTGTACCAAAACAATGGGATATTTCGTGGCGCACTCCAAGCTGCATTCCTTTACTTTCTCTTTATTCATGCTTTTCTCATAGCCTTTACAAACAATCCGGCAGTTCTTCCCGCACAATATCTTCTTCCGACAGGATTTTTCCAGTCTGAATTTCGTGGATTACAAGAAGCCCCTCTCCAATATTTTGTATGGTATGGCGCTGTCCCGCCTCGATTTTTACAATGTCCCCTGCCTGCAGCGAATAGGGCGGCCCCTCCAAAACAAATCTGCCGCAGCCGCTTACAACAGTCCATAATTCTGCCCGGTGCAAATGATACTGATAGCTGATATTTTTTCCGGTGTCAATATACAAATGTTTGATTTTGCAGTAATCATCGGCATACAATACCTGATAATGCCCCCACAGCCGTGCTTCCCTCTCCATATATACTCCTACAGTACATTTCACTTATTTTACATATGTATCATCATATCTTGTTTGATACTTTTTGTCAAGAGAAAACCGCCTTGTGTACATAATCCAAGGAAATCCAGCCTTCGCCGTTTCCAACCTTTCCCCACTTGGAAGCGCCGACTCCCGATGCTTCTTCAACAATCGTAAAAGATTCCCTTCCGCAGACAACGCGCGCCACCGGATAGTCAGTCCCGGGTCCGTATCGAATATTGAGCCCGCCACCGATCATATGTACCATATATGGAAAAAACGTTGTTTCTTCTTTTTGCACATCTGCCAGATCTACCCAGCCATTCACCGCAGATCCGCCGCCATACTTTGCTTTTAAATATACGGAATGTGTCTGCATGTAAGTGGGGTTTCTGATGATTTTCGTAACAATTGCGCTTCCGGGCTTACAAAGCTTCCATTCGGCGGAAGCATACGGCGTGAGATACTGCATAGAGCCGGTAAATGTAACATTGTCCCCAATTTGCAGCAAGTCTTTTTCCTCTGTAAGCATATCATTGACGGCACTGCGGAAATCTTTCATTGTAACGTTAAACTTTGCAAACCATTTTTCCAGTCCGGTATGATCGTCCCCGTATCCGTCTAAAAATGCTTCCCTGTGCGAACAAATCCAATCTTTTGGCATTCCATATAATTTGCATAGATAGGCGCAAAGCTCCGCTGCCTCACGCCATGCCCGCAGAAAATACGATTTATCCCGTGATGTTCCGGTACATATAATAATTTGAATTCGTGCATACGGATTAAAGTTGTAGCTTCCCTTCGTTCCCCTGCCTACACAACGGGCACAGCAATCAAACGGAAGCGTCTGATAGGATTCCACTATACCGGATGCATTCTTCCCGATAAAAGCGTGTGCACAGACAACCCGCTCCCCTTCCTTTGCAGGGTGATTCAAATGGTTGTTATTTTTATTCTCTCCGATATCCCAAAGAATTTCTTTTCGGTGCGAATCTTCCAGGGAAGGCTGTATATGCCGGCGCAGTTTGGGTTCCCGCAAATCTGTGCCGTGAATTACAATCCCTGTAGGAATTCCGTCCAGCATCTTAGTCGCTCTTTTATAGCAATCGTTTTCAGACAACATACATTGCCGCAAGATCATGGCTGCTTCTCCTTTTTATTTTCACTCATGTTCGAACGCTCTTTATTTACAGGCACTGCAAAACAATCCTCCGTTAAAAACGCCGACGGCGGTACATTCTTGCCTGAAAAAATTTCTTTATACTGCTGCTTTTTTTGTTTTTCCATTTTATAATATTCCTTTCTTATCTTTTATCGAAACCGAACTGAAAGTATTTGCGGATAAAAGGAGCTGTCTCCGGTAGACACTGCCGTATATCCGCCGTGCATTGCCCGCAGAACCCATCCTTCCGGCAGCTCCAGCATATGTGTTACAGGATTCACCAACGTATCTGTAAGATCCAAAATATGATATCTGCCATTTGCAGCACTCTCATAAAAACGGCTGCCAAATTCCACCTTATTTTCCCATGTAGAACCAAAACTACAAAATCGACGCGGCAGTGGTACCCAGGAAAGCTTTACATCCCCGCCGGAGTACATAGGAACATAAAGAAGCACGCGTTCTATTTCCCTTCCAAGCACATCCGCTAAAATCGTATAATCCGGACGTGTATACAGCCATTGGGTTCCAAAAGACCTTGTGGACCCTAAGAAAGCCGTACTGCCATAAGCATTATTTTCCTCCGGATTGCCGCTTTCCACAGTTGTATCCAAAAACAGCTTCGGTTCATACAAATTCACTTCAAACCATATATATCGCTCGGCTCCGGAGGGGTTGCAGAACCATACGGAAAATTCCCGTTCGCTTATTTTCTGAAATGATATTTTCACACCCCCGCACAGTTTTCCGTCCGCCAGAAAAGCGCCGATCCCGGAAAGGGTCATAACAGGAAGAAACGGTTCCCGCATAAGTGCAAAGCATTTGGAATTGACCCGTATATTATAATACGGCTTCTCCGTCTGAATCCGCACTGTTGTCCCTGCTTTTCCGCAGCGGATTTTCACCGCCGCCCCATTCAGCGTAGGATGAATTGCAACGCCTTCCCCCGTCAGAATCCTATCTGAAAGTGCGAGCGATCCCCCGTCAAATGTACAACAGATCCTGTCATATTCTGATTTTAAACAGATTGTGTTTTCAAAAACGGATACGGTTCCACTCGTTCCCCGCAAAGTATAATAGCCCTTATCCCGCTGAAACCGGAGCGGCGCCAGGGTTCGGGTTTCGGCATCGTAAATTGGTGCGGAAAAATAATACGCCGTCTGCGCCTGATCCGGTTCATGAAGCACCACTCTGTACCGATTTACATTGGATCGATTGATAATGAGTTCATTGTCTCCCCGAAGCTCCCGCACCGCATCCAATACAGAATTATGCATTGTCTCTCCCTCTCTTGATTGTTTTTGCACGGATAATTTTTCCAGATCCGTTTTTTGGAAGCGCATCAACCAATTCCACAACAGACGGCATTTGATAGGGCAGCAGCATACGCTGGCAAAGCCGCAGCACCTGATCGCGGTTTGCAAAATCCCCCGCAATCCGCAATCCGATTTTTTCCCCGGAAAAAGTATCGGGAATGCCGTAAGCCATCACTTCCCGCACCCGGATATCCTGAGAAAGATTTTTCTCAATCTCCTGCGGATAAATATTCATACCACCACGAATAATCATATTGTCCTTGCGTCCCCGGATTTTCACAAGTCCGTTCGGTTCCATCACAGCCATATCTCCCGTATGGAGCCAGCCGCCGCGCAGTACAGCCGCCGTTGCTCCCGGGTCGTTGTAATAGCCCATCATGACACTATTTCCACGGACACACAGTTCCCCTGTCTCACCAGGCGCGACTGGACTTTCCCGGCGATCCACAACCCGCAGTTCAACAGAATGCAGCGGATACCCAACCCAGTCGCCGCGTACTGCAAACAGATCCGGCGGCAGAAACGCAACTCTGGGGGAAGCTTCCGTCAAACCGTACACATGATAAATTTTTGCGGTCGGAAAAACCTTTTCGATTGCTTTTGCACGCACAAAGTCCAGACACTCCCCGCTCAGCACAATGGTACGCAGCGTACTGCCGGCAGCCACGCGCCGCCCGAATTGCACCAACGCCATAAACATAGTAGGCGTTCCGCACAATACGGTAATATTCTCTTTTTTTATTTTTTGCAGGAGCAAAGCCGGATTTAATCCTTCGGAATAAAAGGATATATTGACACCGCGACACAAAGAAATGAAAAATTCACCCGTAAGAACGGCACAGTGATATACCGGTCGTGCGATCAAAATTGTATCTGCCGAGTCAATTGCAAAATACCGATTGATATCTGCTATATTTGTCAACAGATTTCGTCTGCTGAGCATAACGCCCTTTGGCGTTCCTGTTGTTCCGGATGTGCATAGAATGGCAGCAGGACGTTCTCCCTGAGGCTCCTGATAAGTACCGTCATCCAATGTCACGACAGTCAACTGCCCCAAAATATCTGTTATCACAAAATCCGGATGCACCGTCTCTAAAATCCGTTCGCAATGCTTTCTTCCATATCGGTAAGACATTGGCACAAAAGTAGCCCCTGCAGCAACGCAGCTGAGAATCGCAAGCGCTGCAAACAATTCCGAGCGGCACAATATCGCATAACATGTGCCGTCCAAACGATCTGCAAACTGCTTTGCAAAGTCCACTGCCTCCTGGTACGTAAAGCTTACACCATCTTCCGACATTCTGCTGTCCGGATGGCAGTTCATTTTTTCTTCAATATATTTCCAGAGCATTACATTCCCTCTCTTTCTATTTTCTCAATTAGCCGATTCAGAATTTCCGTCTCCCGCTTTTGCATATCCTGTATTTGACTTTTTACCGTCAGCAGCAAATCGTCCCGTCGGCGCATACAGTATTTTGCATATACCGTCCGCATCCGTTCCGCGCTGTCCAATACCCGTTCATATGCGCTTCGCAGTTCTCCGCCAAGAGACAGCGCATCTTCCACCGCGCCGATACGCATATGCATACAGTTTTTATGCTCCCAAAGCAGACGCAGAATTCTGTAGTCCGCCTTTTCGTAAGGAATTTCTCCTGCATACAGAAGATCCAGATACATGCAAAGATATGTATGTACCACCGTACCCATCGGCGCCTCGCTTTTCTCAATCGGATCTGTGTTCAGATCCGTTCCAAGATAGGCGAGCAATCCCTCTTTTATTTTGGGAACATTCAATGTAATCGCAATATCTCTTGTCCGTGTGGCAGTGATTTCTCCCATTATGTAATAATCTTGAATCATAGACTTCATTCCCTCTTCAAAGGCACTTTGCGGCGTGTGAAACAACCGGAGCCGCCAGTTCTGATCATATGCCATCATTGCGTATGTCCCCTTTTCATCGTCAAATCCGCATATCAAGCCATCGTGATCATAGTGCCGCTGCCCGTACCAGCTTTTACCGGGAATATAATAATCGTCTACCCCCCGAAACGCCGCATAGAAATTCTCCCGCAGGATCCGTTTGATTAGTTTGTGCACATCCTCTCGGATAAACAGCAAATTATAGGGGATCTGTTCCAGAAAATCCATCGCCCCTGCATCCGTTCCCAAAACATTCAGATGGGGTGTAGGACACCCGCGCAAAAATACCTTCCCGCACTGCAGCATAATACAGTTGTTATAATACCAATTCAAATATGTCGGATTTGCCGCCGCTGCCACGCCTGCAATCACCTGATAATGATACGTGGAAAAAAGCGGCGTCTGTGCCGGCAGCAATACTTGTCCAGCCATTTCTTCACCATGCCTTTCTCTGCATTTTTCAAAAATCATTCTGCCCTCGTATATTTTTCTGCCAGCCGCACTATGTCGTCTACTGTCTGCAGGGCAAAGGGATCCAGATCGGATTCATCCAGCTCAATTTGAAACGCATCCTCAAGTGCCACCAGCAAGGTAACCAGCCCCAAGCTATCTAATCCCAGATCCCCCGCAAGCTCATCATACACGCTGATTTCTTCCATCGCTGTCAGCCCCTCCAACAGCTCAAATACCTGTTCTTTTATCGGCATTGTCATTTTCCTTCTCCCTTTCGTAAATTTGCGGCACGCATCCACTGATGCTGCTCTATTTGTTCCAGTATTTCTGAAAAAACTGCATCCTCACTTTTCAATGAGGACAATATTATCCCGCGATTTTGCCGGGCGATTCGGCGGTATTGCCGGCGCAGCTTATACTGCAGATCCATATCAATATACCGATCCCGCTCTGCCGCCCGGCTGCGTACCCGGGCGATGGCAGCCTGCACCGGTACATCTATAAAAAATGCAAAATCCGGTTGAATCATATAAGAAGCAATTTCATCCGTCCACCGATCCCGCACATACCCCCGGGCGCGCAGATTGGCAATCCACGAATACAGATACCGGTCGCTGATTACACACTTCCCTGCACGCAGCGCCGGCAGTATTACCTTATTTACATGCTGAATCCGATCCCCCGCAGCCATCAGGGACAAGCACCGGTAATCAAATGCGCTGTGATCCTCCTGATCCATAAAAGTGCGAAAAATTTCTGATTCCCGTAAAAATGAAGTAGGCTGTTTGGTACAGAGTACCGGACACTGTTTTTCCTGTAAACAGGAAGTCAGCCGCTGAATCATCGTAGTTTTTCCGCACCCGTCCAAGCCGCAGAAGGTAATCAGAAGTCCTTTTGTTTTATGGTGCTGCAGGTGCAGCTTGTCCTTATGCATCGCCCTGTACCTCCCGCAGTAAAGCTATTCTGTTTCCGGCAAAAAAGCGCTGCTGTAAATCCGGAGTTTCATAAACAAACTCCTTTTTACCGGCAGGATCCACTACCCTGTCCAGCTTCTGCAAATCCCTCGGAGCGTACCGCGCCAAAAATCCAAGCAACATTGGATCCTCAATCTGAAGCAGTGTCTGAACAGCGGAAAGTACCCAGCAGCACTGTGCAAATAGTCCATACTTTTCCGCCTCTTCTGCAAGGTTTTTATAATCCTGCAGCGTATACTGCATCAAAAGGACATACAAATCACAAAATTTATATAGATTCATGTCCCGTCCCATCTGCACCCAAGGATATGTAGTTGCTTCTTTATATAAATGCATACACAGATGCAGCAAAAAATGGGAATCGGACAGCGTTCGGCACTGGTTCTCTCCAATGTTACGCAGCTTTGCTTCCGAGACAAATGCAGGCAGCGCCGCATCTATCGTATTTTTATAATCCAGAGAAAAGTTAATATCAACTTCCAGATACGGCATATACGGGAGCCCAACCTCCAAAAAATACGGAACCGTTTCTCCTCGCGTCATTTTTCTATGGATAATCTCTTGACGGCTGGCAGGAACAAACCTGCCTCCTTTTATATATCCTTGCCGAAAGCCCGCCTCCTGCAAAGCATTCCCAATTGCGGTAATCCACTTACCTTCTGTCAGCACATCCACATCATTTGCGGTTCGGCACCCGGCCGGATACAGTTCACACAAGTATGCGCCTTTCAACAAAGCGTATTCCGCACCGCTTTTTTCCAAAATTTCTGCAACACGGTTTCTGCATTGTACAAAGCTTTGATTTTTTTCAATACTAAGAAGTCGGACATCCCGTAATGTATTACGGAATTCTCTGGACGCCAAGTCCTGCGTCCCGGTTTTGGCAAGCATATGATAAGCAACGCCTGCCATACGGTTATAAAGCAGCTGTCCCAGCACCGCAGGCGTTCCCGCACCTGCCTGAAGCAGTGCCGCGATCCGCTCCCGCTCGGGATCCAGAAACCGGCAAAGACACCAAAATAATTCTTGTTCCGATGCATTCATACTATAATCTTTCCCTCCTGATTCAATCATTACGCACTGGTGTGAGGATATGCAAACGTCTCTACAAGGGACTGCAGTGCATGGATTTCTTCATCCTGCAGCACACATTGCTGTCTGCCGCGTGACAAACGAATCACTTTTTCAATCACCTGGGTTTGCAGCGCATTCATATACTGCTGATCCAGTCTGTGCCCGTTTACCACATATACACCGCCGCCGTATCGGCCTTGCTGGGTATACACAGGCTCGCTTAAACTCAGCGTTTCGATGTCACGCCGGATTGTACGTTCCGAGACGCCGAATTCCGCCGCCAAATTGGCAATGGTATCATGACCTCTTCTGCACAAAGCCCGCATAATCATGCGGCGTCTTTCAGCGGTCCCCATATCCTCACACCTCCTTTCTTTTCTACAGTCTACCGGGTAAACCGGACAGGTTTTGTCCGGGTTGAAAACAAAAAAGGAGCCTGACAAACAGACAGGATCACAAACGTGATACCGTCCATTTATCAGGCTCCTCTTGATTATTTAACAAGTTCAGCACTCTTGGGCCAGTCGACCTCGATAAATGCAGTGCGCATACTGCGCACAGTTTTATTTTATTGTATTTCCCCTTGCGGCTTTTTGGATTCACAAGCAGTGATATGAACACCCACATTTTCCACTGTCACACACAGATATGTTTTACATTTGGGGCAATTCAAATTCAAATCAGAATTCGGGGCTGCTTGGACTAACACCCGGCCGCAAACAGGACAGGATGCTTTATATTTCAAAATAACACTCTCTTTCGCTGCTTTTTAATGCAAATTAATGTGCATGTTTTACGTTCTTTAAAACCTTTACAGCGATCCCCTGAATCAAAACATCTTGCACAAAAATATCCCGATACTTGGGATTTTCCGGATGAAGACGCGCGCATTTTTGTGTTCTGTCCCAGAACAACGTTTTCAATGTTGCCTCATCTTCCATGAGCGCAACCACAACATCGCCATCCTGCGCAGTATTTTGCTGTTTGATTACCACAAGATCGCCATCGTTAATATCAGCGCCAATCATAGAATCCCCGCTTGCACGCAGAAGAAAAAAAGTTCCCTCTCCAAGAAGCTGCCGCGGCAGTTCCATATATGACTCGATATTTTCATCTGCATATTTGGGAAGCCCGCAGGAAACATCGCCAAGCACTGCCACCATGCATGTGTCACATCGGATTTTATCTGCCAGATCCGTGCGCACCCCCTGGGCGCCGTCATAGAAGAGCATTCCGTTTTCATGCATAGTATGGAGATAGCGATATGCCGTAGTTTTCCCGATTTTCAGATGCGTTGAAATCTGTCCAAGACTCGGCCAAGTCCTGTTTTTCAAAAAATACGCCTCTGCATATTGTTTAATGCTTTGCATCAAAGCACTGTTCTTTTGCCGCATAGTGTTTCACCCCTATATGGAACAACGCGTTCCACTTACAGGTTTATTATACTACAGCTACAGCTCCTTGTCAATAGATTCAGAAAAATTTGGGAAGATATTTTTCACCGTATAAAAAAAGGAGCAATTGCTCCTTTTTTTATACAAACATGAATTCGGTGTGACCGATGCAGATTTGATTATTTATAGGTTCTGAAATAATCGTTAATCATAGATTTCATTGACATATTGACGCGCTTCTTCCAATCTGCAGCCAACTTCAGCGTTTCTTCATCTGTGACATATTCAGATTCTGCCACCGTATATTCACCGTTAAACCAACTATAATCCGGAAACATAACCATGCCGCCGACATCGCCAAAGATATCATCTCCAACATAATACTTTCTGTCCGCATCCAAATCAAACAGATTGACCAATGTGGGCACAATGTCAATCGAAGATGTGCATTTGCTGATCGTTTGGGGATCGATTCCCTCGGCATAAATGATAAACGGTGTTTTATACAGGTCTTCACTGTTTTCCGCGGTAACGCCTTTGACTTCTTTTATGAATTCCTCATCCGTCAGATATTTGCCATAGTGATCTGTATACAGCACCAGTACCGTATCGTCAATATGTCCGTCCGCTTCCAGTTTTTCCATAAGCTGCCCGATAAAATCATCCGTCTCCATAGCATGGGAAACAGCGCGAATATACTGTTCCATCGTGTCTTCATCATCGGAAGAAATACCGGTCTGTGCCACAGCCTTGGCAGCCTCATCATAATGCACATTTCCGATAACACCCATATAGTCTGTATAGGGACCGTGTCCGGAATACGTTATAACATAGGTAAAGAACGGATCATCTGACACCATCTGATCATAAGCGTTCAGCATTTCCGTATCCAGCTGAAATGTTACCATCCCCATATCTTCAAAACAATTGTAAGACTCCATGCCAAGATTTGCATGAATTTCACCGCGGTTATATATCTCCGGATAAGAAGGATGGAACGTATTCGCCGAATATCCTGCGTTTCGGAAAAGATTCGGCAATGCAAGCGGAAATGCATTACGCGCATATCCGCTTCCGTTAAATCCGTATGTAGGAGGAATCATGCCGGTGAGCGTCATAAATTCCGTATTAAAGGTCCCCGCCGACAGATACAGCGGCGTATAATGATTTTCAAAATGAATTCCATTTTCCTGCAGCGCCCACAGATTCGGCATGTACTCTTTCTGCAGCATATAGGTATCAATAGATTCCAGCATAATCATGATCAGATTTTTATCTGCAAAAGCGCCTGTCATTGCATTATCACCGCTGATCTTGTCTGCACGGTTATTATAAAAGAGGTCCAGTTCCACCGTTTTAACTGTAGGAAGACCGATTCCATAAGAAACACAAAAATTGCGGAATGTATACTGATACAAGCCGGTCATTGGCAAGCATTCAAGGGAATTGGTAAAATCCGCATAAATTTCTTCTTTGGTATTCCCGCTATAATAAGTATCAAACACAAATGAATCTTCAGGAAGATCGAAGCTATGATGAATACAGTTGATCGCAATACCCGATCCCACCATTACCACGCAGGCGGCAATCCGAAGAATCCACCATTTTTTGCCTTTTTCATATTTAGGAGCCAATAAAACAGCCGCAATCATTAAAAGCAGAGAAAGAACCACAAAAATAATCAACAGCTTGCGAATTTTTATGTATTCCCAACTAAAAAATGCAGCACCATCCCCCGCAAAAGCAAGGCTGGAAAAGGAAAAGAAATTCCAAAACACGCTGTACATGCCGGCGTGCACTAAAACCAACGCACAAAAAAAGACTTGCACAACCAACATGACAATCCGGCGGATCAGTCTCGGCAGCAACGCGATCAAAGCAGTCATGAGAAGTGACCAGCATAAAGTAAACCAAAGGGGCTGCCACGCAAATAAATCCGTATCGCTCACAAAATCATAAAAATATCGGAAAGAATAATCCAGTAAAACAAAGCTTAGAAAGCACAGCGGCAAACTCAAAAAAGAAAGCTTTTTGAGTTTTTCAAAAAAAGCAGACATTCATATGCTCCTATCTATATCTTTTACGTTATTTCAAAGTTAGAAAGCAATTATACCATAGTTTATTAAAAAAAGCAACAAATCCGACAAATTACGCCTTATTGATATAAAAACAACCCGGTCATTAGACCGGGTTGTTTTACACAAAATCATTTCTTATTTACTTTATCAAAGGCGGGGTTCCAACCATAGAAGTTTTGTGCATCGGTATTATCC
>CASTST010000023.1 GCA_949451655.1 uncultured Eubacteriales bacterium
AAGAAGGGGACACGTGTGGATGTGGATACGAGGTACGGGTTCGTGAGGGTGAGATGAAACAGGAAAAGGGAGAACGAATGCTCTCCCTTTTTATATGTACATTAAGTCAATTTTAACAGATAACATTTCATTGTCTTGTTTTTTGCTCATTGTTAAACATCTCCATTTTGGGTATTATCAATATCATTTAAGTATTGTTTCCATTTTAAACTGTAGAATCCAGTTAATTTACCATAACTAAATGTGGAGCTTGAAATCAGCCAAACTACAACGGATAATAGCGTGGGAATGATGCATATTAAAACATACCTACATGTCCAGGATTCAATTTGAGCATGTAGTTTAAGTATAAAAACAATTTCAGTTGCAACACTTAATATAAACATCTCATGATTAACAAGCCAAGCAATAAGCGGATACATTTTTCCGCATCGTTCGTGCGCCTTGCCGCTTGCACCATTCTCAAATATCATTTTTTTAGGTGCAAACAACTTTAAAAAAGAATTTATATGTGCCGATGCAAGCCTATAATATGCAATGCGCGCAGCAAACGGAATAATTAGAAAGTAAGGTACAAGACATACCCAATAACTCACGTCCATGCTATCTGTGCCTATAGCGATCCCCAGCACTGCCAATACAGCAGTAAAAGAAAAAGTTAACAGCATATTCCTTGTCGTGTCAAAAAATTCTAATTTTTTAATTAATTTATCGTACTCAGCATCGCTGATATTATTTGCAGCTTTCATAATAGACACATTCCCTTTTAGTAGTACTTATATCGTAATTCGACTGCTGGTAAATTTTTTCCCAGTTTATCATAAACTTTTGTTTAAGTTTAGATGTATTACAGTATTTATAACCCAAAATTGCTTGGATAACGATAACTACCAATTGGCATACTAATATACTCCATCCCCACCATGCGCTTCCTAATACAATAATATTAAAATTTCTTATTTTCCAGAACATAACCGTGTTAACTATGCTTAGTAGTACAAAAGTATATTTTGAAACCAAATAAATCGCATTACTTGAAAATATGCGTTTGTTATTATCGTAGTAAACCTCTCGGGCGTACTCCCATCCTGATGTATTTTTCTGCTCTATAAATATGGCTATATATGCCGAAAGAAATGCGGTAGAATATCTGCAATCACAAACGCGCAGTGAAATTGGAAATAATACTATCATAGCTATAAGCGCTATCCAGGAATTCGGCTTGTTCAAAGCAATTGTCCATAAAGCTATAGCTGCTGTACACGCAGCAACTATATAAACGTCTTGCTTTCCTATATTAAACATTATTTCTTCACGCAAGTTCTGATAAATTATTTTCTTGTCGATATCCACTGTAAACATTCCTCCAATTTATCTAAATTTACTTTCAAGAAATGGTGGGGCTTTGTTACATTTGTAGTATATCATCTGAAATTAGGTTATGTTGTCGTATTTTGTCATGAAAATAAAAAAAAGAGAGACGTATGTCTCTCTTTTTTTTATTTTAAGGCAAACGATAACACAAATAGCCCTTTCGCTGTGCCAATTGACACTGATGCATTATATGCTTTGTGTTCGTCTATTCCAATTTGGTGACCCGTGGGGGAATCGAACCCCCGTTTCCGCCGTGAGAGGGCGGTGTCTTAGCCGCTTGACCAACGGGCCATACATCAGCAAGAAAAAGTATATCATAAACTGCAAAAAAATGCAATAGGTTTTCTTTAAAAAAATGCACTTGGCAGTAAAATTGTAAGAAAGACTTGCTTTAAAAGAGCAAGTCTTTCTTATCACAAACTTTAAAAATTATCGTTCTATAAAAACAATTCCGGCTGTGGGCACATCCACTTTAAATAGCTGTGATTCAACCGTCCCCTTTTTCAGTTCATTTCCTACGCAGTCCAAAACTCTATAGCATTTATTCTCAGCGCCCATCAGAATCAACATATCTGACGTAGTTGCATTTACCGCAATTGTCTTTTCACTTGAACAGCAGATCACGGGATTTGTGTAGGCGGTATATACGGAAACACCGTCCTTTTCAGCCCAAACGAGACTGTAGTTGCTTTCCGGATTGTTTGCGTATAACCGTCCGTTCAGCAAAACATCACGGTATGTAAGCCAGAACCTAAGGTAAAAGCGAATCATATCTTTGTGTTTCTGAGGCAGTTGATCCAATCGCATTGAAATTTGAGGCACACCGTACAGTACGCAACATAGCTGAAGAGCGGCGGTTTCCACAGATGCGTCATAGTTCCACATAAGCATATCTGAATGAACGGCTGTGCTCCCTGAGGTAAGCCGTAAATTGATTATATCGCCTCTGTTTTTCAAAGCATCCATAGGACAGTCGGTGACACGTAATATATTTCCGTACCGACGCATTCCGGGACCTACATAGGAATGTCTGAACTCTATGAGAATATCCTGCTTGATCGCTCGTACTCTGCGGGTTATTTCCTCCATGAGCATACCAATTGCCGCTTCAAGAGATTCCGTGTCTCTATCAGGATCGGGTTGTCTTGACTTTTCTGTAAGATAAAATGAATCCAAAAAATCGAGTTTCAGTCCGTCCAGATCCCATTCCAAAACAGCCTTTTCGTATATATTGGTGAGATACTCCCGAACCTGTCTATATCTGGGATCCAGAATAAATACAGTTTCATTTGAAGACGGTCCATTCAGCAGCATATGAGAAAACTTGCTGTAAGACTTTGCATAGATCCCCATATACGGTACGGAAAACCACAAAATGATCTTCATATCAAGCGCGTGTATTTGATCGACAAGCGCTCGCATATCTTTGATCTTGTTCTTTGAGACATTCCAGTCTCCACAATATGCATATCCTCGGTTGCTATCGTCTGTTTGCCATCCGTCGTCAATAATAACGCTTTTCATGCCAAGGAGCTTCGCCTGTTTGCACTCCTTTATGATTTCATCCGTGGAAAGATTCTGATGAAAGCTGTACCATAGTGAATCTAATGGCAGCAGGGCAGCGTCGGGAACGTGCGCGGCTTTGTATCCGCATGCGTTCTCCCACCAGTCTACTGCATTACGTATACTGTCTTCATAGGCAATGTCCCGCGTATCAAGCCTCAATACTACAGAATACTCACGGATTGGAGAAGTGCCGTTTTGTGTAAAAAGTTCAACTTCGCATTCAACTGCCGCCTTCTCCTCACAAATTCCTGTGGAAATTCTAATCGGAGTAACTGGGTCTGAAATTGCTATGCACAATCGGTTCTTTCCTTTGGATGAAATAAGTGTGTGCAGCGGCGCGCCGGAATGAAGCTTTGAATCGGTGTGCATTTTATTCCAGTCAGGATTTATACTTCTTTCTGTTCGTATCACCGGACTCCATGTAGAGTATACATCGTCTGCTTGAAACATCCATTCCAGTTTCAGCGGCTGCGGTATTGTGGGGTGGGGAAATTTCACTGAAACCGTTTTATACTCGATTCCTGCGATATGATTTTTAGAAATATTTACGGTCGCGTCATTCAATGTATTTACGATAATTTCCATAATGAAAGCTCTTTCTTCAGTTTGGCATGGGATCAGATAATCTATGAATAACCAGCTGCCTGCTAAGTCAGGGATTTTCCGGCTAGCAGCAGACGAAGGGCGGTAATGTCTGCAGGTGTAATACGCCCGTTTCCGTCTACATCACTTGCTGCTATGTTGACGGACGTATCCGCAGGGAGCTTGCCGGCAATATACAGACGCAGCAGTGTGACATCTGCCGGGGTGATCCTGCCATCACCATTTGCATCTCCGACTTTTACAGCGGGTGCACCGCATACCGTACATGTACCGTTTACAAAGGTATGTCCGATGGCGGGAATGACTTCAGTATAGGTATGACCGCACAGCTTGCAGGTGTAAACATTGCTTCCGTCGGTTGTGCAGTCTGCGGGAGTGGTGGCACATTCGTATTCGTGCGTGCAGTTGAAACGTTCGAGGGCATCGCCAAGGGCTTTGCGGACGTTGTAATATTCTTCTGCATCTGTAGAATAATGCACCATTCCGGTTGTGAGCCGATCAATCAAAGGATCTGTGCCGGCTGTACCGGATATGTCTTGCAGCATGGTAAGCATTTGATAATCTTCAATACCGTCCCGCATCGCTTCCATTCGAAGGCTGCCTATGGGGCCGTCCAGTCCGTATTTCGTCCCTGGATACAACAGAATAGATTCACCGTGTGCATTGGGATATGCGGTGTTCGATACGTTGTTTTCATAGGGGTCTGCGGTGTCGCCAAGCCAGAAGTTTACGAAATTATAGAGGAATCCTTCCACATTGTTGTCAAATTGCTGCCAGAACAAAATCCGCTGTGCAGTTCCGTCTGTCTGCATGTAATAGTTGATATACGGGGCTTCCACATCCCATGAGATGAACCACCAGACTTTTTGCCCGTTTCTCTGTTTTTCAGCCATGCGTTCACGGAAAGTACCGTATACAGCATCCCATTTTTCCGCCTGCATGATTTTCGCGCCGGGAACGCTCAATTCCTCCTTGCCTGTGTAAGCAAAGGTTTTGGAGCACCACAGATTGACAAAATCACTATAATACTCGATTTGGTCCATTGTGTCTCCGGATACCGTTGGATAGTCGATATCATTGATATATGTAGAGATAAACCAGAAGGGCGCTGCGGCGTAATCGGGAGCATAGGGGGACACTGCATTTGCGATCTTATCATAATGGGTTTTCAGCGCATCCAGGTCTGCAGGCTTTGCCGCATCGACTACGTTGCTGAAGTAGTATGCTTTGTTAAACCGTTTTTCTCCGTTTTCTTCATCTTTGAAAAAACCGTTGAAAAGTCTGCGCATGATAGATGTATTTTCGATTGGGTATTGAAAAGAGGTAACACGCGGGTTGTCCATGTATTCCAGTGCTTCCTGGTGAGACAGGGTATATGGCAGGGTATATGCGCAGATCCGGTTTTCCAGCATGTAATCGTAATATACTTTATAAAGTTCTGAGCTGGACAGGGAAGTGCCGTTATGGGCGCGGGTAAGATAGCCTAAATCCAAGTTAATACTTGTAGCACATGCGGTTTCTTCAGACAGTGCAAAATCCCATACGTAGGCAAATACGGTTGCTTTTTTCACTTCCTGTCCGGCGCTGTTGTGAATGGTAAGTGTACCGGAGTACCAGCCGGCGGGGGTATCCGCGGTGGTTTTCAGCTTTATCAGAAATGCCTGGGATTTTCCGGCATTCAAATCGAACGCGCCATAAGCGGACAGGGGCGGAATTGCATCCGGAACCATTCCATAAGTTCCGCAGTCGTGGTAATATTGAATAAACAGCTCACTGCTGACGGAGTCACCATTTTCGTTGGTCAACGGCGTTACGCTTGCCTGCATTCCTGTCTTGTCTGCATCGGCACACAGTACAAACTGAATATTTTCAATTTCATTTTTCGCCATATAAGCGGCAAAGGTATTCATACCGCTGCTTTGCGTGTCAGAGTTTTTGACTTTTCGGCTGCTGTAGTCAAACCACAGCCGGATTGTGCTGTCTTCATATTCTGCGGGTGTCGGCGTATAGGAAACGGTGGGGTCATTTGCAGTTGAGCTTGCTGTGGCAGCACACAGAATCATGGGAGCGATCATCAGAATCGCAAGTATACATGAAATTGTTTTCTTCATTTCCAAATGGATCCTTTCCGTATATTTATGTATAAAGTATATACAAAATATGAAAGGAAGTCAACCGGAATTTTGTAAGTTATTTCATCTTCGGGAAAGGGTTTCCACAAGGCTTTCGCAGTAGGTTCGCGCGTCAAAAGGATCCAGCGGCGCGTCTTTTTTCAGATAAAGGGGATGGTGGGGGTGCCCCCGCTTTTTTGAGCGTGCGCCGGCGGTGAACCAGCGGGCATTATATTTTTCCCCCAATTCGATCATGTCCAGAACACACTGTGGAAGATAGGCGCGCATTTCAATGACTGTCCCCCATGCTGCCCAGATGGATGGCGGAGCGGTGCACAGCTGCAGCACGTATTCCAGTGCCTTCAAATTTTCCTGGTGAAGATGCAGGTTGCAGTCCCGTTCCATATCCTCCGGCGCAGTGGCGCGCTGGGCATATACGTTGAACATAATGAAGCTGTCATATCCGTTGAAATCAGCAATACGCTGTACGCTTTTCAGCGTATTATCCAAATGATCCGGCTCAGCGGTGGAAGGATTCACGCCGATGGCGATCAGGGGATTTTTGCCGGCGGTGCCTAAAATATATCGGTATTCTGTATAAAAATCCGGCACGTACAGCCATGCGTCCGGGTTATACCCGGTATATGTACGGTTGGACATGGCGTCTGCAAAAGAGAGCACGCCGGCTTTGTCTGTTGTAGATTTTGGAATGTGCATGGGATTTACCTTTCTGCCGCTTACGGCTGCAAAATCATATCAGCCAGTTCCCGGGCACTGTCTGCAAAACGCGTTGCCCCGGCTGCCGCAAGTTCTTCCCGGTTACGGAATCCCCAGGTGACGAAAATGCCTTCTACTTTGGCATTCATGGCGGTCATAACATCCACATCCGAGTCTCCTACATACAGCGGTCGGCGGCAGTTCAATAGGCGAACCGCTTCCAGAAGGGAACTGGGATCCGGCTTGCGGGGGACGCCTTCTCTGTCCCCGATAGCCAATGTAATTTTATCAGGGAAATACTGCTTTGCCAGTTTCTTTACAGCAAAGTCCGCTTTGTTGGACACAATTGCTGTAGGAATATTATGGGATTGCAGCATCGTGAGCAGGTCGGTGATGCCGTCATACGGTTTTGTATGGTTTTCGCAGTTTTCCTTATAGTGTTTGATAAAGCATTGATGTACGGAATGAATGACTGCTTCGTCTGTGATGGGAGCAACGGAACGGGTGATCAGCATCAAAACACCGTTTCCGATAAATCTGCGCACTTCTTCCAGGGTGCGTCCGGGAAGTCCGGCATCGGCAAGGGCGAAGTTTACGCTGGCAGCTAAATCCTCCAGCGTATTCAAAAGGGTTCCGTCTAAATCAAAAATAACTGCGTCGTAGTTCATATGCTTTTTACCTTTCTGTAGGTGCCTTGACAGTTTTTCTGCTGTACTGTATACTAAAAAAAACAAAAATCAGAGGCGTGTATGGAAGAACGGGACAGAGAACGGGATCTATATTTTATGGCGGCTGCTTTGGAAGAAGCCGCTGCGTGTGCAAAGAGAGGGGAAGTGCCGGTAGGCGCGGTGATTGTGCGGGAGAATAAAATTCTTGTTCGCTGCGGTAACGGCAGAGAACAGGAGCGGGACGCTACGGCGCATGCGGAGCTGTCCGCGATTCGGGCAGCCTGCAAAATTTTGGGAGGCTGGCATCTGACCGGCTGCGAACTGTTTGTGACATTGGAGCCGTGCCCTATGTGTGCGGGAGCCATCGTGAATGCCAGGATCCCCTCTGTGATTATCGGGGCAGGGGATCCCAAGGCGGGCGCTTTCGGTGGTATGATTGATTTTAACGAGCTTCCTTTGAATCACAAGCCTGCCATTACCTTTGGAGTAATGGAAGCAGAGTGTGCCGCGATTCTCACTGCATTTTTCAGGCAGCGACGTGCCGCGGGTCCCAGATGGAAGAAAAAAACGGTATAGGATATGTTTAGTAGTACAAATTTTTTATAGGCTCCCCCCAGCAAGGGGAGTTTCCTTCAACACCAAGCCTCCCCCGGGCAAAGGGAGGGATCGCAGAGTATAAGGCTCCCTTGTGCAAAGGGAGCTCCCGCGAAGCGGGTGAGGGATTGTCATTCTTTCATTTTGCAGGATCAGCAAGTCGTCAGACTGCTACAGACAATCCCTCCGTCACGATCGCTTCGCTTGGCCGTGACTCCTCCCTTTACACAAGGGAGGCTTGGTGTTGAAGTGAGGTTCTCTTTACCGGGGGAGCCTTAATAAAGTTTGTGTTTCGCTGATATGCTCCCGACTTCTCATATAGGGGCTTTTTCGGTGTGACAACACTGTCTTTTACTGCGATGCGGCTTTTGTGTTGGAGCAAAGTCTATGCATCGCTTATTTTTTTGCGCCGCACCGTTCCGCTGCGGCCATAATTCCGAGACGCGCGCTTTCGTAGGTAAGTCCGCCCTGCAAAAATGCCAGATAAGGCGGGCGCATGGGTCCATCGGCAGATAATTCAATAGAGGATCCGCCGACGAACGCGCCTGCTGCCATAACAACAGGATCGTCGTATCCGGGCATGTCCCAGGGCTCCGGCGAAACATATGCGTCTACAGGAGAAGCGGATTGAATCCCCCTGCAGAATTCTACCAGCGCTTCGCCTTGTTCCAGTTGTACTGTTTGGATAATATCACTCCGGCGGTCAAATGGAGCGGGATTAACTGCATATCCCAAATGCTGGAACATGTATGCGGCGAGGTGTGCCGTGCGCAGGGCTTGTGCGGTAGTGTGGGGTGCGTAAAACAGCCCGCGCAGCAGGTTCCGGTTCTGTCCCAGAGAAGCACCGACTTCCAGTCCTACGCCGGGACATGTGAGCCGGTTGGCTGCAAGATCCACTGCGCGCTGTGTTCCTACCAGATAACCGCCGCAGTCTGCCAGTCCGCCGCCGGGGTTCTTAATCAGGGAACCGATCATTAAATCTACTCCGCAGGCGCAGGGTTCTTTTTCTTCGGTAAATTCTCCATAGCAGTTGTCCAAGACTACATACGGATTCCAGGCGGCGTTTTGCTTGACAAACGCCGCTGCTTTTCCGATTTCATCAACGGTGAGCGTTTTCCGATTCTGATATCCTTTGGAACGCTGCAGAAATACAACACGGATTTTATCTTTATACTGCTCTAATGCAGCGTCCACAGCAGGCAGATCAATACCGCCGTCGGAACCGAGTTCCACCTGCACATATTGTATGCCGAAATCGGCAAGGCTGCCGTTTCCTTTCTCCCCGCTGATGCCTATGACGCCATGGAGCGTGTCGTAAGGGGCGCCGGTGATGGAAAGCATAATATCGCCGGGACGCAGCAATCCGAACAGTCCGATTGTCAGAGCATGGGTTCCGCTGAGAATAGAAGGACGCATGAAGCCTGCCTCGGCACCGAAAACCTTTGCGGCAATCCGGTCTATGGTATCTCTTCCGCGGTCTCCGTAACCGTATCCTGTTGAGGGAGCAAACAGAGATTCGGATACCCGTTCTTCACGGAACACGTCTAACAGCTGTTCTGTGCGCAGCCGCGCTGTTTCATCAATTTTTTTGAAAATATCGGAAAGTGCCTCCTCTGCCTGGGCGGCGAGTGCTCTTGTTTCATTTGACAAATTCATGATAATCTCCATTTATACATAAAGGTACATTATATTTTTTAAAAATATATCTTTTTCTATTTTATATAAAAAAAGGACAAAAGTAAATAGCCCTGCAAAATAAACATAAAATTGCCTTGCAATATGTCTTTTGCTTCGGACACAATAAGGATACGAAAACAAATTAAAAGGAAGGATACGAAAGATGCAGAAGGATTTCCCCGGCGGGAAAAAGTATATGTCCGCAGCATTTGCAGTGTCGTTGACAGCGGATTCTGCTGCACTGAGGGCATTTTCCCGGATGTCGCCGATGCAGCAGGATGCAGTGATTTCCAAGGCGCGTCGGCTGAAAACGCAGGAAGAAATGAATGAACTGCTGCACGGGTTGGTGAGATAATAAACATCACTGTAAAAAATGCACGGAAAATTTTAGCATAGCAATTGAATTTTTGGAGAAGATGTGCTAAAATATAAATAGAACAGAGCATGAATTCGGTAAATATGGCAAAGGCTTTGTTTGGAAAGGCGGATTTGAGTATGAATCAAGTGATAACAATCGGACGTGAACTGGGAAGCGGCGGCAGAACTGTCGGTAAGGAAGTTGCAAGGCTTTTGAACATTCCTTATTATGACAGAGAGCTTATTGACGAGGCTGCGAAGGAAAGCGGGCTTTCTTCCGATTTTATTGAAAATAACGAGCAGGAAATTACTAGCAGTTTTCTATATAATCTGGCAATGGGCAACAGCTATACATACGGTATGCTGGGGCTTGGAGGGACCAATTCCATGCCGCTGACCATGCAGGTTTTTCTGGCACAGCAGAAGGTGATCCAAAAGTACGCGGCAAATCCCTGCGTGATCGTAGGGCGGTGCGCAGACTTTATTCTGCGGGAAAAGACCAATGTCCTCCGCGTTTTTATTTATGCTTCTATGGAGGAACGGATCAAGCGTGCGGTTGAGGAATACGGATATTCCCAGAAAAAGGCGTTGGATGTAATTGCAAAATCTGACAAAGGACGTGCCAGACATTATGCAACCTTTACCGAGTGGGATTGGGGCGATCGGCGCAATTATGATTTGATGCTCAATGCAGGATCCCTGGGTGTTGACGCCGCTGCGCAAATGATCTGTCGTGCGGCACAGGATGTTGAATAATAAATTAAGCCATCGGTTATACCGATGGCTTTTCAATATTGAGAGCTTCCTCTGTGCAAAGGGAAATGTCAATCAAGTGTAGCGAAGTTGACGGAGGGGTGTAAAACTATCATTTTGCAGTGCCGATAAAGTTGATGATATACAATCCCTCCGACACGATCGCTGCGCTTGGCCGTGATACCTCCCTTTGCTGGGGGGAGGCTTAGAAAAGCGTTATCTGCTGTGCCATTTCCCTGGGAGCCGCGCGGCGGGTTCTAACCTGGGGAACTTAATAAAAAACGCTGCAAGTATACTTGCAGCGTTTTTTATTTATCAGATTTATACCACTGAATCACACGAATGTGCCGGCGGTCATATCCACATGTAAAAGAAATTATTTTTCCACTACCCGGTCATATACAATATAACTGTAGATTTCTGTAACTCCATTGCCGGTTACAGTAACCGTGGCATATCCGGCAGATTGGAATTGAAGCACCCCGTTTTCGCTCGCCTGAATGATTTTTTCATCACTGGATTTGAAAGAATCTGCTTTTATAGTAGGCTGCAGCATATACGCAGTATTTACCTGATGAATTTGCGGTCCGGTGGCATTGGCATTCACACTGCTTCCCTCTGGTAAGACGACAATGATTATAGCGGACGTGCGTTCTTCTGCGGCGGATTTTGCCATAATCATAACAGTTCCCGCACTTTTGGCTGTAATATTTCCGTTTTTATCGACAGACGCTACATCGGGCTTGGCGGACCGATATTCAGCATCGTTCCACAGGCGTTTGAAAGAATAGCTTTCGCCGATATCCATGGTTTTACCGCTTATTACAGTTACGGTTTTATAGTCCTCGTCTGTAATGTGTGTTTTGACTTGTTCCTCGTAAATATCAGGATCATCATTTACTTCGGATTTTGCTTTTCTGCAGCCGGATACAGAGAAAAGTGTTGCAAAAACAAGCAGCAGTGCAAGAAATTTTTTCATGGCAGTGTTCCTTCCTTTTGTTTTATATTTTCAGGTTTTTTCTAATCAAGAGACTCTCCGTTCAACAATTTTTGCAGTCTATCTTCATCTATCACTGGGATGCCCAGTTGATTTGCCCGATCCAGCTTGGAGCCCGCCGCTTCTCCTGCAACTACATAAGAAGTTTTGGCGGACACGCTTCCTGTAACTTTAGCGCCCAATTGCTTCAGCTTTTCGCCCGCTTCTGTTCTGGTCATAGTGGAAAGCGTGCCGGTCAATACAAAAGTGAGTCCCGCAAGAGCATCAGAAGCAGATGCGGATTGTTCTGCCTGCATCACGACACCGGAATTTGCCAATCGTGCAATCAGCTGCTTAGTTTCAGGCAATGAGAAAAAGTCAATCACAGATTGCGCCATAATTTCTCCAATGTCTTCTACTTCGCAGAGTGCGTCGATGTCTGCCGTAAACAATGCGTCAATACTGCCGAATTTTTTCAGTATTGCTTCCGATGCGGCAATGCCGATGTGATGAATGCCCATCCCGAACAAAAGCCGCGCCGGTCCGGCATTTTTGGATCGCTCAATAGCGGCGGTCAGATTGGCAGCAGACAGTTCTCCCATTCTGGGAAGTGCTGCAAGCTGCTGCGGGGTCAGAGTATAAATATCTGCGGCGCTTTGTATCAGATTATTTTCAATCAGCAGGCGGACAATTTGCGGCCCCATACCGTCAATCCCCATGGCGCCTTTGGATGCGAAATGGATCAGCCTGCGTTCCAACTGTGCAGGACAATCTGCATTGATGCAGCGCGCCGCGCCCGACTCTGCTATGATTTCGTTATCTTCATTGATTTCCTGCGCATCGTAAACGATTTTTTCGCCGCAGGAGGGACAGCATTCGGGAAATTGGAAAACTTGCTCATTGCCGCATCGCTGCGCAGCCACACTTCCCACAATTTCCGGAATAATGTCTCCGGCTTTGCGGACGATTACCGTATCTCCAACACGGATATCCCGCTGCCGTATAATATCTATATTATGAAGTGTTGCTCTGGACACGGTAGTGCCTGCCAGTTGTACCGGCTCCAGTACAGCGTTTGGCGTCAGCACACCGGTGCGACCCACCTGAATCGCAATATCCAACAGCTTTGTTTCTTTTTCTTCCGGCGGGTATTTATAGGCAGCTGCCCATTTTGGTGTGCTGCTGGTTTCTCCCAGCAGTGCACGCTGATGCAGTGCGTCTATTTTGATGACGGCACCGTCAATTCCGCATGGAAGGGTGTCGCGGTTTTGTCCAAGCTTTTCAATAGCGGAAAGAATTTCTGCATCCTTTCCGGTAGTGCACAGAAGATCTATTGTGTGAAATCCAAGCGCGCGGATGCGTTCTATGGTTTCCCTGTGGGACTTGGGAGCATGACCGTCTTCATACAGGCTGCCCGACTGAAAATTGAAAATGTAAATATCCAGTTTGCGCTGTGCAGTTTCTTCCGGATTTAACCGGCGCAGGGAACCGGCCGCCGCGTTGCGGGGATTTGCCCAAAGTTTTTCACCGGCGGCTTCCTTTTCTGCGTTCAGTGCTTCGAACACATCTCGCGGCATGTATACTTCGCCTCGCACTGTCAGAGTAAGGGGAGCTGGAAGCTGCTGCGGGACAGATGCAATTGTTTTAATATTGGCGGTCACATCCTCACCGGTTATGCCGTCTCCGCGGGTTGCGCCCAACACCAGGCTGCCGTTTTCATAGGAAAGGCTGACAGATAAACCGTCAATTTTGGGTTCTACTGTAAACAGAATTTCTTCATTGATGTCTGCTAACTGCTGCCGTGTTTTCTCTAAAAAAGCGGATAATTCTTCAAAAGAAAATACATCCGAGAGCGAGTCCATTTTTACTGAATGGGTGACTTTTTTCAGCCGTTCGCTTGCCCGCCCGCCGACTTTATGGGTTGGAGAGGAGGGGCTGTCCAGTTCCGGGAATTCTGCTTCTAATTCCTGCAACCGGCGGAACAGCATATCATAGTCAAAATCAGAAATTTCCGGCTGATCTTGTTCGTAGTACAGTTTGGAATGGCGTCGGATTTCTTTGCGCAGACGGGTGATCTCTCGCTTTGCGGTTTTTTGCTCCATATTTTAAATCCATGTCTTTCTGGGGATTTTGCATATGCTTTTTTATCTTATGCAGATTTTGGCTTTTTAATCTGCCGGGGTTATTTGTCTTTCTTGACGGAGGGATTGTATAAGCAATACTGCCGATTTGAAGATAACACGTAAAGATGCAGGGACAATCCCCCACCCGCTTCGCGGGGTTCTGTTTGCCGGGGATCCTTTGATAATTTGTGCTATGCAAATAAAAGCAAACGCGGCACAGCAGCGATGAATGCGTTAGCGGCAGCTTTTCGTTATCAATAGCTGCTTTGCAGCTATTATATCATGAACAAAATATGAAAACAAGATTTTTTTCATTTTCTATTGACAAATTCAAACAGAGAGAATATAATGAACATATGAACAGTTATTCATATGTTTGAGGGGAGGAGAGAATATGGATGAAAACGATAGCATAGAAGTGCATCAGGATGATTTTGCTGCTGTGCAGCAGCGGTTACCGGATGAAGAAGTACTGTATGATCTTGCAGAACTGTATAAGATTTTCGGGGATACAACACGGGTGAAGCTGTTGTGCATTCTTTTTGAAGGAGAGATGTGCGTGCAGCATCTGGCGCAGCTTTTACAGGTATCTCAGTCGGCAGTGTCCCATCAGCTGCGGATTTTGAAAGGCGCACGACTGGTGAAGTACAGACGGGACGGAAAAACAGTGTATTACGCTTTGGCAGACGACCATGTTCGGGAGATTATCGGCTGCGGTATGGAACATATTACGGAATAGAAAGGATATTTACAATGATAAAAACATTTAAACTTACAGAATTGGATTGCCCAGTTTGTGCTAATAAAATGCAGGAGGCTGTTGCAAAAATTGAAGGGGTAACCCAGGCAAGGGTAGATTTTTTAGCAACGAAGCTGACCGTTGAGGCAGAGGAACAGGACTTTACGAAAATTGTAAAGCAGATTGGTAAGGCAGTGCGTAAGGTGGAGCCGGATTGTGAAGTTATAGAAATATAGGCAGGAGGGGTGAAGATGCAGTTTACACGTTCACAAAAAAGACGGTTGTTTTCCATTATATCAGGAACTGCGTTTTTTATTCTTGGCTGTGCATTTTCTCTGCTTCATTTGGAAATTGCAGGGGCGGTCTCGTTTGTTGCTGCCGGCGTTGCCGCCGGATATATGTGTGTGATACAGGCGGTGCGGGGAATTGCTTCTAAGGATTTTTTTGATGAAAACATGCTGATGACCATAGCGGCAGTCGGCGCAGTGTTGCTGGGTGAATATCCCGAATGTGCGGCGATTATGGTTTTGTATCAGGTGGGCGAGCTGTTTCAGTCCATTGCTGTGCGAAAATCCCGCCGTGCAATCAGCGAACTGAGCAACCTGTGCCCGGATACGGCGGAGGTTCTCCAGGCAGACGGCACTTTTGCAGAGGTGCCGTCTGCACAGCTTGCGCCGGAGGACATCATCCGGATTGCACCCGGCGGGCGGATTCCCGCGGATTGTGTTATTGTATCAGGCTGTACTGCAATAGACACATCTCCTGTTACCGGAGAGAGTGTGCCCAGAGATGCAGCGCCCGGAGAAACGATCTATTCCGGATGCCTCAACAAAAGCGGAGTAATTCAGGCAGAGGTGCTGCGTCCTGTACAGGATAGTGCGGCAGGGCGGATTATGAAGCTGACAGAAACTGCCGGGGAACGAAAAACAAGATCCGAGGCTTTTATCACACGGTTCGCAAAGATTTATACGCCAGCGGTTACAGGTCTTGCCGCGGTAATTGCGTTTTTGATCCCGCTGGTGATCTGGCTTGCTGTCGGCACGCCTTACGGGGAACTTTTTCCAGAGTGGAGCAGACGTGCACTGTCTATGCTGGTCATTTCCTGCCCCTGCGCGTTGGTGATTTCCGTGCCGTTGGGATATTTCTGCGGTCTTGGAAATGCATCCAAAAACGGGGTGCTGATCAAGGGAAGCGCTTTTATTGATACAATGGCAGGAATAGATACTGCTGTTTTTGATAAAACCGGCACGCTTACGTTGGGGACGTTGACGGTGGAAAGCATAGACATACAGGGGGCGTTTACAAAAGAAGAGATTCTTTCCCTTGCAGCGGCTGCTGAACGGCATTCCACGCATCCGATTGCAAAGGCAATTTGCGGCGCTGCGGGGGATGACATTCGGGAACCGGTATCGGTGCAGGAAATTGCCGGAACCGGTGTGGAAGCGGTGCTTGCGGACGGGCGTACCGTTCGGGTGGGACGTCCCCGGTCGGAGGCTGGCGATGCAACTGCTGTGCAGGTTTGGATAGACGGATGTTCCGCGGGCATTATTTTGCTTGCAGATGTAATCAATCCGGCGGCAAATGATGCTTTGCGTCAGTTGAAAGCCGGAGGGGTTGCACAAACAGTGATTCTCACAGGAGATAATGCGCATGCGGCGGAGCGAGTGAAAACCGCGGTAGGTGCGGATGTGGTTTATGCCGGGCTAATGCCGGAGGAAAAATACGAAAAAATAGAGGCGTTATGTGAGAGCGGCAAAAAGCTGATGTATGTGGGAGATGGAATCAATGATGCGCCTGCGCTGGCACGTGCGGATGTAGGTGTTGCCATTGGTGTGCTGGGCAGCGATGCCGCCGTGGAGACAGCAGACGCAGTATTGATGGATTTAGATTTGACCCGGCTGGCTTACGGTGTTCGGCTTGCGCGGAAAACCATTGGGGTTGTGCGTGGAAATATAGTATTTGCCCTTGGAACAAAATTGCTGGTATTGGCATTGGCGGCGCTGAATCTGGTAGGTATGTGGGGAGCTGTTCTTGCCGATGTGGGTGTATCTATTTTGGCGGTGAGCAATTCTATGCGTCTGCTGCGATACGGAAAGAAGCGGTGAATGGATACTGTGGCAGGTGCTTTTGCATGGAACTTGTAAAAAGACCCCAGTAAGGGGAAAATGTGGATCTGCAATAATAAGGGTTTTCCCAGCAAAGGGGGGGCATGCCGCGAAGCATAGATATATACCAAGCCTCCCCTGTGCTGGAGCCGCGTAGCGGATCTTAGGGTGCTCCCGCGAAGCGACTGAGGGATTGTTTTCTATCATTTTGCGTTATCTATCTTTAAATCGGCAGTATTGTTTATACAATCCCTCCGAGTTTTGCTGCGCAAAACCCACCTCCCCTTGCACAGGGGAGGCTGAAAATCAATATGAAGAAAAGGCACCCCTGCAAAAAGGCGCCTTTTTCTTTATTGATTCTCATTCATGCAAATGGCGATTGCCTGCGATCCCATAGAATGATAACTCAATGTTACATCTTCTTTTCTATGAGATGTTACGCTGTCTTCCGACATAGGATCTGAAAAATAATAATTTTCCCTGTCAAATCCAATCAAAACAACGCAGTGCTGGTTTTTGGGATACAAATAGGTTTGAGTTTTGTCATAGCTTTGCCACTGATACACTTCATCCACTGCTGAAAAATTCTGGGTGACCCATACAGCTACGGGAATATTTTTCTTTATATAGCTTTGGCAAAGCTCCTCTAGGGAAGCTCCGGTCAGATTTTCCACAGTATAACCCCGCGGCAGATACTGCCGCAGCGCGTCAACGATTACCGGAGCGAAACAGCCCCAGCCGCTTCGCTCAGACGCCGGATCTCCTGCATATTTTAATTTGGGATTGGGACCGTACCGACAGCCCCAACTGATTTTTACGGGCTCTTTGGGCAGATAATCAGATATAAAATCTTTTTTTGTTATTTCAAAATCGTAATAATGCAGAAGCATTACTGCGCTGACCGCTTCGCAGCCGTTGGGATAATCGGGAAGCTGTGAAATATGGGGAACATCCAGAAGCACTTTTTCTTCGGAAAAGTAATATTGCAGAAAATTCATAATTTCAGCGGCTTCATAGTTTATGGACTCTTTAGGTTCTTCGTCCGAATCAAAGGAAGCGCGGGCTGCTATTTCGCGGAGCAATTCTCTTATGGATTCAGATGTAAGCGGATCTTTGTCGCTGTATGTTATGATGATTTTCTTTTCTTCTTCCGTCAAAGGTCTGTCCCACAGTATTTCCAGCGCAGGAATCAGATCAGCAGCTTTACAGGAAAAGGTCTCTGCTGGTGATTCAAGCTCACCTGCTGCATCCATATCAGATTTCCCGTCATACTGAAGGTATTCACGTAGAAAATAATTATCAGACAGAACAATATCTTTAGAAAATTGATTGACCCGCATAAGTTTGTAATATCGGAAAGCAAACAAAAGCGCTGTTCCTATAGCTGCGAGGAGCAGGAATATCAGGAACGCAGTGACTGCATAATGCCGTGAAATTCGTTTCTTTTGCATGGAAATGTTCTCCAAAAGATACTACTTCTTTTTTCGTCCGGATTCGATTTTGTTTGGCGCTGCCGGTTTTTCCGGGATTTCAGCCAGCTTGGTTTTTGTTCTTCGGCAGGACCACTTGCGAAAAACATATTTGTTGATTTCCGCACCGTATATGAGAATCATCATACAAATATAAAGCCACAGCATCAAAAACACGATTGCCGCAAGGCTTCCATACAAATAGGAAGCGGTGGGGAAATATTGGATATACAGTGAGTAGAAATAAGAGAATAAAATCCAGCCAAGCGCCGCAAAGACGGCACCGGGCATTTGTGCAAGATATCCGCGGGGAAGTTTATCTGACAGTCCAATGTAAGCGTCTTTCGAAAGACGCTTTCCTTTTTTTGCTGCAGTATTGTAAATCAAAGCAAAGAAAAGGGTTAGAATGATAATAAATACGATAGATCTGCACTGTACGATAACATCAAATATGATCGTTGCGATAGGATAGCGTCCTTCGCAGAATGCACGGATGGAATCTGCAAATACAAGCGCTACCAGCGAGGCAAGAATAGACAGGATGAAAGACAGCGTATATAAAAGGGAACGCAGAATATCAAAAATGAAATTTTCATTGAGGCGGATGCCGTAAGCCCCCCAGATTCCGCGAATTACTGCATTCACACCTCTGGAGGAACTCCATAGCGTGGAAATTGCTGTGATGGATACGAGGGAAATGCCCGCTTTTTCCGTTACTTCTGCCAAGACAGATTGAAGAAGCTGCCCTACATCTCCGGATACCTGATGTTCAATCCAGCCTACGATCCAGTCTACGTCAATTACATATTTTGCCAGACTCAGCAGCAAAATAATAAAGGGAATCACCGAAATAATAATAAAGAAACTGGCTTGCGCGGCGTAAACATTGACCTGGTCATTGGCAAGCTCTATGATAATGTCAATAAGTTCCTGGCGGAATTTTGCAAAGGAGATCACCTTTGATTTTTTCATATAAAAACAGTGCCTCCTTTTTTCGTGTAATCGTAACTCTTTCCTAATTATACCTGTTTCTGCGTTACTTGTCAATTGACAGAGATTGACAGGAAAAGTCTTACATGGTATGATATACGCAAAAGATTTGAATTTATGCAAATCCGGAGGCGCAAAATACAAAGCTAAAGAAAGTTTGTGGAGTATAGTATGTTTTATATTGGATGTCATCTTTCCGTTTCTGACGGATATGCAGCTATGGGAAAAACGGCGCTGTCTATCGGTGCAAATACATTTCAGTATTTTACCCGCAATCCCCGCGGCCGGGGATTCAAGCGACCGGATGCGGAGGATTTAGCGGCGCTTACAGCGTTTATGCAGGAGCATAATTTTGCGCCGCCTCTTGCCCATGCACCGTATACGCTCAATCCGGCTTCCGAGGTAGATCGGATTCGGGATTACACCAGAGAAGCGATGGCAGAGGATATTTCTGTTTTAGAGGAAATTCCCGGCGCACTGTATAATTTTCATCCGGGTGCCCATGTGGGCATTGGTGCCCAGGCAGGAATTGCCAATGTGGCGCAAACCTTGAACGTTGTCATGAAAGAAGGGCAGCACACTACACTGCTGATCGAAACCATGGCAGGAAAGGGCACGGAACTTGGAAGAAATTTTGAGGAGGTGCGCGGGATTATTGACGGTGTAGATCCTGCCTTGCGTCCTCATGTTGGCGTTTGTCTGGATACATGCCATGTGTCGGATGGCGGATATGATATTGCCGGGGATCCGGACGCGGTGCTGGAGGAGTTTGACCGGATTATCGGGATTGAGCGGCTGCGGGCGGTGCATTTAAATGACAGTAAGAACCCGGTGGGAGCCGCTAAGGACCGGCATGAAAAAATCGGAGAGGGCTTTCTGGGGCTTGCAGGAATCACAAAGATCATCAATCATCCCATGCTGCGGGATCTGCCGTTTTATTTGGAAACGCCGAATGAACTGGACGGATATGCGCAGGAGATCGCCCTGCTTCGCAGTCAGCGTGCGAGGGAATAAAAGATTCCCCCCAGTAAAGGGAATGTTAGTGATGCAGGAACTTCATCTGTCTCCTCCCGGCAAAAGGAAGTGGCGCGTTGTATTTCTCATCGACCCTAAGCCTCCCTTTGGTGGGGGAGCCTACAATCTATACCTTAAGCCTCCCCTGTGCAAGGGGAGGTGGCGCGGCCAAGCACAGCGATCGTGACGGAGGGATTGTATAAGCGATATTGCCGCTTTGAAGATAATGCAAAACGATAGCAAAACAATCCCCCAGTCGACATCGCTACGCATCACTGCGTTTGGGCGACAGCACCCTAGGATCCGCTACACGGTTCCAGCACAAGGGGGCTACAATCTATACCTAAGCCTCCCTTGTGCAAAGGGAGGTGGCGCGGCGTAGCTGTGACGGAGGGATTGTATAAGCAATACTGCCGATTTGAAGATAACACGAAATGATAGCAAAACAATCTCTTACCCGTTTGCGGGAGATCCCTCTACTGGGCAGACTTTTTATGTTATGTAGGAGATTTACCCCGAAAACTCTCGGAATTTTTTAGCTGATCGTGTGGAATGATGTTTGAATCATATCGTGTATGTATGCGCCGAGCGCCCTGTTTTCCGGCAGCATTAAATCAGGATCCTGTGAAATCAGCGTTCCGGCTGCAGTGACCGCATCGGAAATGAGCCGGGTATCGTTGCACCCCGCTGAGAAGGTCAGCGAAGGACCTCCATGCTGACGGAAGCTGCCCTCCGCGGCAAAAAAGTCGCCGGGACCCCGCAGTCGCAAGTCTTCCTCCGCGATCTGAAATCCGTCGTTGGTTCGGCACATAACAGACAGCCGCTGCACAGCGGTGTCTGATGTAGCGTCGGAGACCAGTATACAATAGGATTTTGCTTTTCCCCGTCCAACACGTCCGCGCAGCTGATGCAGCTGCGACAGACCGAACCGTTCTGCATTTTCTACTACCATCAGCGTTGCGCGCGGTACGTTAACGCCTACCTCGATTACGGTGGTGGAGACAAGCACATCTGTTTCTCCTGAATAAAAAGCGTCCATTGCGTGCTCTTTTTCAGCGGCTTTCATTTTGCCATGCACCAGCCCTACGGTAAGGTCCGGCAGCATGGATTGCAGCACGGCGGCATGTTCTGTGGCAGACTTGGGCGGAAGTTCCTCATCGGGCGGCGCAAAGAAATCTATATCAGCCAACTCCTCTGTATCTTCAGAGGCTTTTTTCTTTTTCGTTTCTTCAATTGCGGGGCATACAACATAGGTTTGATACCCAGCATTTTTCTGTTTTCGGATAAATCCAACCAATCGGGTGCGGTAGCTTTCATCTACAGCAAATGTGGATATTTTCTGCCTTCCAGGCGGCATTTCGTCCAGCCGGGAAATATCCAGATCTCCGAATAAAACCAGGGAAAGCGTGCGCGGGATGGGCGTAGCGCTCATTACAAGGGTATGCGCCTGTCCGGCTTTCTCACGGAGCAGTGCCCTCTGATTTACGCCGAACCGATGCTGCTCATCGGTAATGACCAATCCAAGAGAGGCAAAGGAAACAGTATCAGACAGAAGGGCATGGGTGCCGATCACAAGGTCGATCCGGTCTGTGTCTGCGGCAAGTCCAGCGTGGATTTTCCGTTTTTGCGCGGCGGGAACAGAACCTGTAAGCAGGGCAGTTCGGTATCCCAAACTTTCAAAGAGGGGGCCGAGTTCGCTGTAATGCTGCCCGGCGAGGATTTCTGTGGGAACCATCAGTGCACACTGATAACCATTTTGTAAAGCGATATATGCGGCGCAGGCGGCAACTGCGGTTTTCCCGGAACCTACGTCTCCGCATAAAATCCGGCACATAGGCGAGCCGGATGCAAGATCAGCGGAGATCTCTTCTGTGGAGCGCTGCTGCGCACCGGTTAAACTGTACGGAAGTTTTTCAAGCAGCGGTGACAGATCGTTTTTAGCAAGAATCGGAGCAGTACCGCCTGCCTTGCCGCTTTTGATTGCAGCCATTGCGGCAGCGGTGCAGAATAGCTCGTCAAAAGCAAATCTGCGCCGTGCATTTTCCAACGCTTCCAGATTTTCCGGGAAGTGAATGTTTGCGATTGCATAGCCAAGGGAACAGAGGTGATTGTTTTGCAGTATTTCCGTGGGCAGATGATCCTTTATCTGTGCTGCTGCCGCTTTCAGCGCCTCCCGAATCAGAGAAGCCATATATTTTTGGGATAGTCCTGCGCCAAGGGGATATACCGGAACGATTGGCGGCAGCGGAGCCGTTTCTGTCCATGGCTCCTGCACGGGGGAGGAAAGCTTTAAAACACCTCTCTCCAGCACCGGTCTGCCCCAGAACCGAAAAACAGCGCCGGTATGAAACACATCACGCAGGTATTGCTGATTAAAATATGTAATTTCACAAACGCCTGTTTCATCAAATGCTTTAAAGCGCAGAATCGTCATACCGCGCCGGATCATTTTAAAGGTTGGTTCGCCTGCAACGGTTAATAGAAAAGCACAGGGCGGCGCCGTATGCTTATCACCGGCGCCGCCTTCATCTGCAGCAGAGCTTTGTATACAAAGCTCTGCTGCTTCTGCAATGGTTTTAATATCAGCCTTGTTTTGATAGGCTCTTGGGTAGTGACGGATTAGGTCATTTACCGTTGCAATACCCACTGCGGCGAGAGAAGCAGTTTTTGCCGGTCCCACACCGCGCAGTGCGCTGACAGGACTATCTGTTGTAATTGCCAAAATGCTTCCTCCTTTTCTCGTTAGCCGTTTGCCTGCTGATTGTTCATTTGTACTACTTTTTGTATATTTTTGTTGTGCTCAACCAATGTGTTTGCGTAGAAGGTTGAACCGTCATTCGCAGAGATAAAATAGAAATAATTTGAGTCCATGGGATACAGCGCATAACGGATTGCGCTGGCGCTGGGGTTGGATATGGGTCCCGGCGGCAATCCGGCGTTCAGGTATGTGTTGTATGGGCTGTCGGTGTTATTGTTATCTTCCGGTGTAACTGTTTTGGGGCGTTCTCCGGTAAGAATTTGCAGAGCATATGCCGTTGTGGCATCGCTTTGCAGCATAGGAAACTGACTCGGGCGCTTCAAACGGTTGTGAAACACAGAAGATACTTTTCTGTAGTCGTCTGCCGTTCCGGCTTCTTTCTCGATCAGGGCGGCAAGAGATAAAATATCGTCTACAGAATATCCAAGCTCTGCGGCACGGGATCTGTAAGCTTCTGCAAACACTTGATCGAAGCGTGCCAACAGTTTGTTTATAACAGTGACTTCACTGGAACTGTTATAGAACTGATAGGTATCCGGGAAAAGATATCCGTCCAGCCGGTAATGCCTGCCCTCCGGGATTCCCTTTTCTTCCAGTTCGTCAATGAACCAGTAATCAAAATCGTAATTGTTGATTACATCTACATATGCTTCCCGTTCGCCGATTCCGTAGGACAGCATCAGGTCGATGATTTCGTCAGTGGAATATCCCTCCGGAATGGTGATCCAGCTTGTTCCTTCCACGGCTTTAGGTTTGAATTCATTGCGCAGATCATCGTAACTCATGGAGGGGGATACAGTATAATCCCCGGCAAGATACTCGCCGGATTCTTTTTTTACGGAAGCATACAATTTGAAAATATTCGGATAGGAAATAATGCCGTTATCATATAAAATAGATGCGATATCCTGAGTGGTTGCATTCTCGGGAATGGTGATTTCTACAGTTTCTTCACTTTTGACAAAAGCAAATACATCGTTCCCGACCCGGATCACAAAAATGGATATAAAGATAGCAACAACCAAAACCAGCACAATATATGTGATTGCCTTTACTGAATTTGCCATCAGATCAGCACCGAATTTCGGAAGCGCCGTTTTTTTATCTTTTGCGCTGGCAGTCGGGTAGGATTGTGAGGGCGTGGGGGCAACGTTTTCCGCAGCTCTGCGTGCTGTGTAAGCAGGTGCCTCCTTTGATGAAACCGGGGCTTTGGGCACAGGCTTTACCGGAGCGGGCGCGGGTTTCGCTGCCTGCATGGGTTTGTTTTGCATGGGCGCTTTAGGTGCGGCGGATGCTGTATTGATTTTTACTGTCGGCGCAGCAGCATTTGCTTTGTCGTTATCCTGCCCTCCTTTGCGACGATTCGCATATGCAGGGGGTGTTTCTTTTGATGTGGGCTTCGTATAAATACGAGAGGGATTCTCTCCATGCCCAGGGGCGGCAGGCTGTGCTCCCACTGCTTTTTTCTTTTGGAAGAGCTTTTCGTTGTCTTCACCCAA
>CASTST010000024.1 GCA_949451655.1 uncultured Eubacteriales bacterium
TTTGAAGCATCTGCGCGCGAAAAAGGATGTTGTGTCGGAGCGAAAAAAACGTAGGCGGTTTTATATTGGAATCGGTATTCCGGTTGGACTTATTTTGCTGCTTACTGTTTGTTATGTGATTTTTGTTTATTCCTCCAATCCGTTTATTGCCCATTGGCGGGGAATCTGGATTGAAACGGCAATGACTACCGGACGGCATCATTGGCTGGCGGAAAATTTCTTTCCGCAGCATATTATAGATGAGGTTATGGCAAACATTGCCCGGGATGATGATGTGCTCGGTGGGGGAGACAGCCTGTCTACTGGCGATCCGGTGGATGAACCGGTCGTTGAACCGCCGGAACCGGTGGATATTCTGGATCAGAAAAATCTTGTGGTAGGCGGCAAGGATTACGCAGGAAACACAATACTGATCAATGATATTGAACAGGGATTGGTTGTGTCGGAGATTGTCGGATCCGGATATCAGGGGAAAATCATGCTGATAGACGATCCTTCCAGAGTGTATCTCGGAACCACGCAATATAAAAACCAAACCGGTATGCGTATTTTGGATATGATGGACCATTATGGTGCAATTGCCGGAATCAATGCAAGCGGATTCCGTGATCCGGGCGGAGAAGGAAACGGCGGCGTTGTAGTGGGAATCAGTTGCTCTCAGGGACAGTATTGGGGAGACTTTGTAGATTATTACGGCAGTATTGTTCTGACAACGGATCACAAATTGGTGGTTGGCAATATTTCTCTGTGGAGTACATATACCAACATCCGGGATGGAATTCAATTCAGCCCTGTGCTGATTGCAGATGGGGTGAAGCAGGTGTCCGGTTCCGCAGGCTACGGCTTGCAGCCGCGCACAGCAATCGGTCAGCGGGCGGATGGGGTGATCGCCATGCTGATTATAGACGGACGGGATGTTTCGTACTCTATTGGTTGTACAGTTGGAGACATGGCGGACATTCTTAGTGCATATAATGTAATCAATGCTTCCAGTTGTGACGGCGGCGCTTCCAGTGTGCTGGCATACAAAGGAGAAGTGATTACGAAAAACTGTTCTGCAAATCCGTCTCTCGGGCGCATCCTTCCGAATGCGTTCTTAGTTGCCCCAAAAGAAAATACGGGCGCTAAAGGAGGGGCTGAATAGCTCCTCTTTTTTGTATAAAATAAAGGGAAACATAAGATTGGTGGTTGGCCCCTTTGTGCAAAGGTAATTGTCGCGAAACTATAATTAGAAAGGGCTCCCTTGTGTAAAGGGAGCTGTCGCCAAGCGAAGCGATGGCGACTGAGGGATTGTTATACGATCATTTAGCAGAATATATAAATCGACAGACTAATATAAATAATCCCTCCGACTCGCTTGCAGCGAGCCACCTCCCTTTACTGGGGGAGGCTTAAAGATGGATATGGCTGCGCTTCACCCCCCCTTCCATGAGGTCGCGGAAGTAACCCAATATATAGGGGTGACGAAGTGTAGGATTGTTGCTTCCCAGGAGATTGCGTGATAATTTCCTTATAAGGCAAGATTTACGCATTTTTGCTCTCTTTTTTGCCAAAACTATATGATTATGGATGAATTGTAAGAATAAAACGCGAAAAAAATCAATAAAATTGCCGTAAACTATGGAAATCCCTAATATTTTATTGTATAATATTGAAGATAACATACTTGTTCAGGAGGACAGGAATATCTATGAAAAAGAAACTCACGTCAGTAGAATTTACTGACAATCCGGAATTGAGCGCCCGGTTGGATGAAATCATCGAGCAGCACAAGGATGAAAAGGGTGCGCTGATGCCGATTATGCAGAAGGCACAGGAAATTTACGGCTATCTCCCGCCTGAAGTGCAGAAGCATATCGCTATCAAAATGGGCGTGCCTGTTTCTGAAGTGTTTGGCGTTGCAACCTTCTATTCACAGTTTTTGCTCAACCCCAAGGGTCAGTATCCTGTAAGCGTATGTCTGGGTACTGCCTGCTATGTAAAAGGCAGCGGCCTTTTAATGGAAAAATTGGAATCTGAACTGGGAATTCCCAGCGGCGGTGTTACCGATGACGGTAAATTCAGTTTGGAAGCAACCCGCTGTATCGGCGCATGCGGATTGGCTCCTGTGCTCACTGTAGGCGAGGACGTTTACGGAAGATTGGTGCCGGACGACATTCAGGGGATTATCGCAAAATATCAGGGCTGAGGTAAAAACACTTCCTGCAAAGAGTATCTGTGCAGATATCAAATCGGAAAGGCATGGGCAGAATTTTGAAAATCAGACAAATCAAAGAACTTCTGAACGCCGAGCTTCTGTGCGGTGAGGATCAGCTGGACAGAGAGGTTTATTCGGCCTGCAGCAGCGATATGATGAGCGATGTGCTTGCTTTTGTGAAGGATCAGGCGGTGCTTCTTACCGGACTGGTCAATCCTCAGGTGATGCGTACCGCGGAAATGATGGATATGCACTGTGTCGTCTTTGTGCGCGGGAAAAATCCTACGCCGGAGATGGTAGAACTGGCAGAGGGCAGCGGAATTGTTGTGATGCATTCCGCTTTGCGGATGTATGAGGCTTGCGGTACGTTGTATAGCGCCGGTCTCAACGGAACGAAAGTGGCGGCAGAATGACGGACGCAGGAATAAATTTTCATTTTGATGTGGACGGTGATGATTTTTCCTCTGCCGGAGCAGCATCGGTGGAAGTGAAGAAAAATCTTCGCCAGCTTGGATTTCCCCCGGATGTGATCCGAAAGGTGGCGATTGCCATGTATGAGGGTGAAATCAATATGGTAATTCATGCAAACGGTGGCACTGCGGATGTGTTTGTGCTGCCTGACGAAATCACCATGGTGCTGCGGGATCAGGGACCGGGAATTGCAGATGTTTCTCTTGCAATGCAGGAGGGATTTTCAACTGCCCGGGACAATATTCGTTCCCTTGGCTTTGGCGCCGGTATGGGACTGCCGAATATGAAAAAATATACGGATACTATGGAAATTGAAACGGAGCTTGGCAAGGGTACGAAAATCATTATGAAGGTAAAGGTGTAAGCCGCCAATATCTTCTGTCGGTTGTGGAATGGATCGGTTTGAGGGGGCTGCGGCACAGTTTGTGCTTGCGCTCCATACAGAGGCGCATTTTGCATAGGCAAAATCGCCGCAAATTCAGAAAAGGACATGACCAAAATGGAATATAAGCATTCAGTGTCCCTTGATGTGGATAAATGCAAGGGATGTACACACTGCCTGAAACGTTGCCCTACGGAGGCGATCCGCATCCGTGAGGGCAAGGCGCGGATTCATTCCCAGCGGTGTATTGACTGCGGAGAGTGCATTCGTGTTTGTCCTTATAAGGCAAAAAAAGCAACCCATGATTCATTGGAAGCAATGGAACAGTACCGATATAAAATCGCACTTCCTGCGCCTTCCCTGTACGGACAGTTTGATCATCTTTCGGATATAGACTTTGTGCTGCAAGGTCTGCTGGATATGGGCTTTGACGAGGTGTATGAAGTCTCCAAGGCTGCGGAGCTTGTGTCCGGTTATACCAGGCAGTATCTGCGCCGTGAGGGACTGAAAAAGCCCGTAATCAGTTCTGCATGTCCTGTAATCGTCCGGCTGATCGGTATGCGCTTTCCATATTTGTGTGAAAATGTGCTGCCGATTTTACCGCCGGTTGAAATTGCAGGAAAGCTTGCCAGAGAAAAAGCACTGGCAGAGCATCCGGAACTGGATGCTGACGACATCGGAATCTGCTTTATATCCCCTTGCCCCGCAAAAGTCAGTTATGTCAAAAATGCATTTGCCGGTCAGAAAAGCAATATTGACCTGGTTCTTTCCATATCGGATGTATATTTTCCGTTGGTTTCCCGGATGAATAAAATCATAGTGCCGGAAGTTTCAACGGATTCCGGTATGGTTGGCGTCAGTTGGGCGGTTGCCGGCGGCGAATCTACAGCAGTATTCAATGATAAGTATCTGGCGGCGGACGGAATTGAAAATGTAATCCGCGTGTTGGATCAGATTGAAAACGCTGATTTCCCTGAACTGGAATTTGTAGAACTGAACGCATGTGACGGCGGCTGCGTCGGCGGCGTGATGACAATGGCAAATCCGTACATAGCAAAAGCACGGATTCAGTCCCTGAAACGGTATCTTCCTGTATCGCCTAATCTTCATCCCGGTGAAGGGGATGTGCCCAGCGAAGCAGTGATGCCTCCGGTGGAATATGCACCTGCGTCTCCTTTGTCGGAAGACCGGAAGGAAGCAATGCGTATGATGGCAGACATACAGGATATCCGGAAGGATCTTCCCGATCTGGACTGCGGATCCTGCGGAGCGCCCACCTGCGCCGCATTTGCCGAGGATATTGTCCGTGGTGAAGTGTGTGCAGACGAGTGCGTGGTGTTTATGCGTATGATCTTTCATGATTATATTGAAAAGAGAAAGGATGCGGCGCAGGTGAAAGAAGCCTTGCGCGCCCAGCCCCGGGCCGGCGAAACGCATCCGGATACAGAGGACGGCATATGAAACTGGATCAACTGGCGAAGGAGCTTTCGCTCTGCCATGTTTGCGGCAGCTTGGATAAGGAAGCAACCAATGTATATGCGGGAGATCTGCTTAGTTGGGTGATGAGCCATGCAACTGAGGGAGACGTTTGGATCACAATCATGTCCAATGTGAATGTGGCTGCAGTGGCAAGTCTTACAGAGGCAGCGTGCGTGATTTTGGCGGAGGGCGTGCAGCCGGATGCGGAAACGGTGCAGGCGGCACAGCAGAAGGATGTGACAATCTTTTCTGATTCCCGCTCTGCATACGAATTATGCTGCTGTCTGGGTGCAATCCTGAAAAATGGGTAAATATTATTACGATCTGCACATTCATTCCTGTTTGTCTCCCTGCGGGGATGATGACATGACTCCGGCAAATATCGCAGGTATGGCAGCGGTTGCAGGCTTGCAGATAGCGGCGCTTACGGATCATAATACGACAGAAAACTGTCCTGCGTTCTGGCAGGCGTGCAAAGCCCAGGGAATTATACCCGTGCCCGGCGTGGAACTGACTACGTCGGAAGAGATTCATTTGCTGTGCCTGTTTCCGGATTTGGATCCGGTGATGGAGTTCGGAGCAAAAATTGCGGCGGCAAGACTTCCTGTGAAAAACAGACCCGATATTTTCGGTCGTCAGCTTGTCATGGATCACACAGACAAAGTGATTCGGGAAGAGGAAATTTTGCTGATCAATGCGACTTCCTTGTCTTTGGAAGAGGGAACAGAACTTTGCAGATCTCTTGGCGGCGTGTGTATGCCCGCCCATATTGATCGGGAAGCAAACGGCGTGATTTCTGTGCTGGGTACGTTTCCGGAAAATCTGGGTTATACATGCTATGAACTCAGCTCTACAGGAAATCGGCAGGAAATGGAAGCGGCGCATCCCCATTTGAAGGGACTGCGCTGCATAACCGATTCTGACGCCCATTATTTGTGGAATATATCCGGACCGGAAAATTGCATGGAACTTGCGGACGAGCCGTACAGCAGCGCGCTGGTGCGTGCAAATCTTCTTGCGGCATTGGAAGGAAAATAGCACGGGAACAGAATGTTCCAGCAGCGTTTTCCAACCACGGAATGCCGGGAAAGGCGGGAATCTTGAAGGACTTATCTCTTTATATATTGGATATCGCCATGAATTCCGTGCGCGCCGGTGCAAAGCATATTGAAATTCTTTTAGAAGAGGATGCGGACGCAGTTTTGACGCTGACCATTCGTGATGACGGCTGCGGCATGAGTGAAGAGCAGGTAAGCCGGCTGTTTGATCCGTTTTTCACAACGCGGAAAACCAGGGGCGTGGGTCTTGGCATTCCTTTTTTACAGATGCTTGCACAGCAGACGGGAGGCAATGTTACTGTTGTCTCAAAAAGTGAGCAGGAATATGCAGAGCACGGTACAGTGGTCACAGCAGTATTTCACACAGATCACATTGATTTTATCCCCATGGGGGATCTTACAGAAAGTGTTTTAACCCTGATTCAGGGAAGTCCGGATGTGGATTTTATCTATCGGCACACAACCCCTTCCGGATCAGTTACTATGGATACAGCAGAGATGCGCAGCGTGCTGGGGGATGATATATCTCTGGCAAGCTACGAAGTGCTTGGTTTTATAAAAGCGTATTTACAAGAGCAGTATCAACAATTTTAATTTATATATCGGAAAGGAAGCATTGTATGAAATCGTTATCAGAACTTGCAGCGATCAGAGAACAAATGAAAGACAAAGTCGCTATCCGTACAGGATCCGGAGATATCCGCGTTGTAGTAGGTATGGCAACCTGCGGAATTTCTGCCGGCGCGAGACCGGTGCTGAATGCCTTTGTTGAGGAGGTTGCAGCTGCAAATCTTACAGACAAGGTAATGGTAACCCAGACCGGATGCATCGGCATCTGCCAGTATGAGCCGGTTGTTGAAATTTTTGAGGACGGAAAAGAAAAGACCACCTATGTAAAAATGACGCCTGAAAAGGCAAAGCGGGTTGTTGAGGAACACCTGAAGGGCGGAAACCCTGTTTCTGAATATTTGATCGGCAATACAAAGCTTTAATCTGGAGGGACAAAAAAGAATGGTACGTTCACATGTTTTGATTTGCGGAGGCACAGGCTGTACATCCTCCGGCAGTACTGCATTAAGGGAGGCACTTGCAGCGGAACTGGCAGCCAATAATCTCAGTGAAGAAATAAAAATCGTCCAGACCGGATGCTTTGGCTTGTGTGCACTGGGTCCGATTATGATTGTTTATCCTGAGGGAACTTTCTATTCCAGAGTTACCAAAGAGGATATCCCGGAAATCGTATCTGAGCACCTGCTCAAAGGTCGTATTGTGGATCGCTTGGTTTACAATAAAAATGACGATGCAGACGAAGATGCTGCAGCACACGAAATGCATGCATCTCTTTCCGATACAGACTTCTACAAAAAGCAAAAGCGCGTTGCACTGCGTAACTGCGGTGTAATTAACCCGGAAAAAATTGATGAATACATAGCAATGGACGGATACTTTGCCCTTGGTAAAGTACTTACCGAGATGAGCAGAGAAGAAGTTGTGCAGACTCTGCTGGATTCCGGCTTGCGCGGACGCGGCGGCGCGGGATTCCCTACCGGTCTGAAGTGGAAATTTGCTATGGGCAGCGAAGGCAAAAAATACGTTTGCTGTAATGCGGACGAAGGCGACCCGGGTGCGTTCATGGACCGTTCTGTGCTGGAAGGTGACCCCCATGCTGTGCTGGAAGCAATGGCAATTGCAGGTTATGCAATAGGCGCAGACCAGGGTTATATTTACGTGCGTGCAGAATATCCCATCGCGGTAAACCGTTTGGAAATTGCATTGGAACAGGCAAGGGAATATGGTCTGCTTGGCGAAAATATTCTGGATACAGGATTTAACTTTGATATTCAGCTGCGTCTCGGCGCAGGTGCATTCGTGTGCGGTGAGGAAACTGCGCTGATGACTTCTATTGAAGGCAAACGCGGCGAGCCCCGTCCCCGTCCTCCGTTCCCGGCGGTAAAAGGTCTGTTCGAGCGTCCTACGATTCTGAACAACGTAGAAACCTATGCGAACATCCCCCAGATCATTTTGAACGGACCGGAATGGTTTGCATCCATGGGTACAGAAAAATCCAAGGGTACCAAAGTATTCGCTCTTGGCGGTAAGATCACCAATACCGGTCTTGTGGAAGTGCCTATGGGTACAACCTTGCGCGAGATCGTAGAAGAAATCGGCGGCGGTATCCCGAACGGGAAGAAGTTCAAAGCAGCACAAACCGGCGGTCCTTCCGGCGGATGTATTCCTGCTTCCCTGATCGACACACCCATCGACTATGATAACCTTCTGGAAATCGGCTCTATGATGGGTTCCGGCGGTCTGATTGTTATGGACGAGGACACCTGTATGGTTGACCTTGCGAAATTCTTCCTGGAATTTACTGTAGATGAATCCTGCGGTAAGTGTGCACCCTGCCGTATCGGTACAGTTCGTATGCTGGAAATCCTGAACAAGATCACCGAAGGCAACGGCGAGATGGAGGATTTGGATAAGCTGGAGGAACTGGCAAACTATATCAAATCCGCTTCTCTTTGCGGTTTGGGACAAACTGCACCGAACCCTGTACTTTCTACTCTGCGGTACTTCCGTGACGAGTACGAGGCACATATCAAAGAAAAAAGATGTCCTGCCGGCGTATGTAAAAAACTTCTTTCTTACAACATCGATCCTGATAAGTGTAAAGGCTGTACGCTTTGCGCACGTGTATGTCCTGCAAACGCAATTTCCGGTACAGTTAAGAATGCACATGTTATCGATCCGGAAAAATGCCTGAAGTGCGGCGCTTGTATAGAGAAGTGTAAATTCGGCGCGATTTACAAGAAGTAAGGAAGGAGTACATTCAATAAATGGAAACCAAAATGGTCAATATAAAAATCAATGGCGCAGATTACTCTGTGCCCTACGGAACTACTGTTCTGGAGGCTTGCAGACAGGCAGGCATTGAAATCCCCACCCTTTGTTATCTGAAAGATGTAAACGAAATTGGCGCTTGCCGTCTGTGTCTTGTTGAAGTAGTCGGTGCAAGAGGTTTGGTTACCTCCTGTGTATATCCCATTGAGCGGGAAGGCACAGAAATTCTCACCAACACTGCAAAAGTGCAGGCTGCACGTAAGATGAACATTCAGCTGGTGCTTTCTGCACATGAGAAAAAATGTCTTTCTTGTATCCGTTCCAAAACCTGCGAATTGCAGAAGTATGCACTGGACTACGGCGTAGAAGAAGATTACTTCAAGCCTGTAAAGACAGAGTCTCTGCCTTTGGAAACAACCGGTCCTTCCATTGTCCGTGATCCCAACAAGTGCATTTTGTGCCGTCGCTGCGTTGGCGCATGTAACCGGGTGCAGGGAATCGGTGCAATCGGTATGCAGAACCGCGGCTATGACACAGTGGTTGGCTGCGCGTTTGAGCAGAATCTTACAGATACAACTTGTATCAACTGCGGTCAGTGTATCGTTTCCTGTCCTGTAGGCGCACTGTACGAAAAGGACGATACAGATAAGATCCGTGAAGCATTGAACGATCCTACCAAGCATGTTGCTATTTGCTGCGCACCTTCTGTACGCGCACAAATCGGCGAGTGCTTTGGATATGAACCTGGTACCGATTGCGAAGGCAAGATGGTTGCAGCGCTGAAGCGCCTTGGATTTGACGGTGTATACGATATGAACTTCACCGCAGACCTGACGATTATGGAAGAGGCAACGGAGCTTCTGGGTCGTATTCAGAATGGTGGAACACTGCCGATGATCACTTCCTGCTCTCCCGGATGGATTAAATACTGCGAGCATTACTTCCCGGAAATGATCGACAATCTGTCTACCTGCAAATCTCCCCAGCAGATGTTCGGTGCGATTTATAAGGCGTTCTTCTGCAAGAAGATGGGTGTAAATCCCGAGGATGTGGTATTTGTTTCTGCAATTCCCTGTACTGCAAAGAAATTCGAGGTTGGCAGAGACGGACAGTCCAACGATGATTTACAAAACGTGGATATCGCTGTTACAACCAGAGAACTTGGTCGTATGATCGAATCTGCCGGTATCAACTTCAAGATGCTGCCGGATGAGAAATTTGACACACCGATTGACATTGGTTCTGGTGCAGGCGCAATTTTTGGTGCTACCGGCGGTGTTATGGAAGCTGCGCTTCGTACAGCTGCGGAAGTGATTCTGGGCACTACTCTTGAAAAGGTTGATTTCGAGGATGTTCGCGGTGTAGAGGGCGTTAAGTTTGCACAGTATAAGCTCGGCGATATGACAGTTCGCGTTGCAGTAGCCAGCGGTACTGCAAATGCGGCAAAACTGCTCCGCGGTATTCAGAGCGGAGAATATCAGGCTGACTTTATTGAAATCATGGCATGCCCCGGCGGCTGTGTAAATGGCGGCGGACAGCCGATTCAGCCTGCAAGCGTACGTAATTCTATGGATTTGCGTGCAGTACGTGCCAAGATTCTTTACGATGCAGATAAGAACCTGCCGTACCGTAAATCCCATGAAAACCCCATTATAAAGCTGGTTTATGATGAATTCCTGGGTGAGCCGAACAGCCATAAGGCACATGAATTGCTCCATACCCATTATGTAAAACGTTCCCTGTAAACAGGCGTAAATTTACATTTCACCCCTGCAAAATCTTGAATTTTGCAGGGGTGCTTTTTTGTGAATACAACAAGGTAAGGTAGGTCGGATTCTTGTTGCATTTTCCAGTTGAATATGGTACAATATCACAAGAATATAAGAGAAAGGCACGGTAATTTGCCATGCTAAAAAAAATACTTACCGTTTTTCTTGCAGCGGTACTTGCGCTTGGATTTGTTTCCTGCGGAAAGAATAAAAATACAGAAGAAAAAAATTATACTGCTGCAGATGTTGCAGTAGAAAGTGAAAATTTTCAGTTTACAAGAGCAGAATTAAGTTATATGTTTTATCAGCATTACCACTCTTTTCTCCAGGATAACCAAAGCTATATGCAGTATATCGATTTAGACACTTCTGCATCATTGAAGGACCAATCTTACTCAGAAGATGTAACTTGGTTTGAGTATTTTATGCAGGAAACCATGGAAGATTTGCGCCAGGTTTTAACGTTGTGTGAGGGTGCTAAAGCCGCTGGAATAGAGCTGGACGAAGAGGATCAGACAGAAATTGAGGCGGTTTTAAACAGCTATACAAAATATGCAGAGGATTATGAATTTGAACTGGATGCTCTTTTGAAAAGAGAATACGGATCGGATATTTCATTTGAAGCTTTGCGAACTTGTTTGGAAAAACTGAAACTTTCTATTAAATATCAAGACACACTTGTTTCAGAATATGAATTTACTGATTCAGACTTTACTGCATATTTAGAAGAACATAACGACGCTTTTTATTGCATTGATTATCTGTCCTATACTTTTGACGAAGATACGGCGGAGAACGCTTCTGAAAAAGCGCAGGAATTGGCAGCAATTCAGGATGCGGCAACTTTTGAAGCATATGTGCGTACATTTGAAACAGAGGTTTTGGGCAAAAGTGCAGATGAGATGGATCTTTCCGATTTATCACATACGTTTGCATTGAAAAATTCTAAAAATTCGTTCAGTGTATGGGCGTTTGACAGTGCACAGTCTGGTACAACGTATGTAGACAAAAACGAGGTTGACGGAATCTATACAGTATATTTTCTAATAAAAGCACCGTATTTGCAGGATTATGCAACCAAAAATTTCCGATATGTTTATCTGACGCTTGACACTTATGGATCATATGATAAATTGCTGGAACGTGCAAACGAATTGGTAAATACGTGGCGGGCGGGTGATGCTGACGCAGAAAGCTTTGGCAAACTGGCATTTGACTATAGTGAAGATGGAGCAACCGGTGATATCGGCGGAATTCAGGAGAATTTGGGGATGGCGCGCAGCAAGTTCCCCGATGCAGTTGTAACTTGGCTTTATGACGAAAACAGGCTGGCAGGCGACGTTGAGGTGATTCGGGGCGATCAAGCTTATTTTATTGTTTATTTTGAGGGCGACGGTCAGATTCAATGGAAAAATCAGGCTCAGATGTCTCTTTCTGAGGAACAGTTTACGGCTGATATGAAAAAATTTAGTGAAAAGTACGAAATAAAAACACATGATGCGGTTATGAAGTCTTTAGCGGCATAAGCGGATACCGGACCCAACTAGGGTCCGGTTATTTTTATGCGCAAGAAAACTTCATCAAATCTGCAAAGCACTTGATTTGCAAAGGATTTTATGGTATACTGTGTTTCAACCAGTGTATATGAAGCTGAAAATGCCTCCTTAGTTAAATGGATATAACAGTCCCCTCCTAAGGGACAGTTGTGGGTCCGATTCCCGCAGGGGGTGCCAGCAATTGTATTGCATTTGGATAAAAAGCTGCTATTTTCTTATAGCAGCTTTTTATTGTGCTATATGTATTTCGTTTTATAAATAGAACAGTGCAGGATTAATAATGAAAAATGAATTGCTTATTTATATCTTCGTTTAAATCTGATAAGAAATTTCCTAAAATTTTGTACTCATGTGCATATTGACTGTGTAAATCTTTTAAGATGTTTTCTAAAATGCTCCAATCGCCAGTTTGTATAAATTTAAGTGTAAGCATGCTCATTTTATTGAACTGTTCCGTAAAACGTTCATATTCAAATATGTGTTTGTTTTTGATGTTATGATTTACTTGCGCATTTAACCAGTTTAAGGTGATGCAGATCATTTCTCTGTGTTCGTATAATTTAAACATGGACTTTGCTAATTTGGTTGACAGGTCTTCGAATACTCTATCATGGATGAACTGCCTGTCTTGTATCATTTTTTGGATTAGGTTATATATTCCCTTTAAACAGGATAATCCGGAATATAGCCAGTAGTCCTCTGCTCCCTCATTTGATGATGTGAGAGATTCTTTTTTTAAATAAATATTTCCATTGTATTCAAAGTTTAGCGTTTTGATTGCTTCAACTTTGCATACATCTATTCCGATACTGACACTTGGAGGATCAGATTTTAAAGATATTGCAGTAATAGGGAAAAATGTATGAAAGTATAGTAAATCTGAAGATTGATTTTTCAGAGTATTATATGTTATTGCATACATAGTTTCGATTTTATTAAATGCAATTTTTTGAGTACCATCTATCAGTGAATAGGTATGCAGCACAGCTTGATCCGTATCGAATCCATAAACAACAATTTCATGGCGAAAATTTGTTGTAGGATCTGTAAGAAAAATGATAATGTAAGTATTTTGGCTGATTTCTTGGATTATGGTTTGTATGATACTATGAGGACAAGTTTCGTAAATTGGGATTTCTTTGAAGGATAGCATAGAACTGAAATGGATCATTCGGAAACATTTGTCCATGGGACCGAGCATAGCGCCGAATGTTTCACTCAAATATACTTCTGCATGTGTTGCAATCCAAATTTTATATTCTGGGTTTGTTTGCATTATAGTAAGACATTCTGATGTCCAACACTCGGTTCGAACCAATGGATGTTTTTCCAATGCAAGTATTTTCTTCATACGTACCTCTTTTGAGTAATTTGTTTTTTTATATTATATCAGTTATAACAGTATAAGAGTATTAGCAATAATGGTAATAACGTGGAATTATAATCCTTGCGCTGCCTTTTTTAATGTATACTTGTATTTTTATCATATACCTGTTATACTAAAGTAAATATGAAAATAATGGAGAAAGTATATATCAATGAATACGTTAGAATCCATTCATGCCCGGCATTCATGCAGGGCTTTTACCAATCAACTGCCTAGCAATGAAGATTTACAGGCGATTGCCCGGGCCGCTATTGCTGCTCCCAGTGCAATGAATCGGCAGCCCTGGCAGGTGATAGTCTTAACAAATCAGGAATTGATTGGCGAATTAGAAGCGGAAGGGATGAAAAATCTGGCGGCACTGCCGGATAAAAGTATCTATGAACGCATTCAGTCCAGAGGCGGAAGATTATATTATAATGCTCCCTGCATGATGCTTATACCAGTCAAAAGTGCTGATGATCGCAGTGAACTGCTGGATTGCGGAATCATTACGGAGAATATTGCATTATCGGCGACTTCCTTGGGGATTGACACGTTGATTTGCGGACTTGCTGCATTTTCTTTTTCCGGAGAGAAAGGTGTATCCTTTAAAAAACGTTTATGCTTCCAGGAAGGATATGATCTGGGAATTGCCGTATTGCTTGGTTATGCCGCACAGTCTGGTGGAACGCCCCATGAACCGGACGAAAACAAGATTACCTGGATTGATTGAATCAATTTGCAGGGAAAGGATAAAAGCACATGAAGATATATGTTGCCCGCCATGGTCAGACGCAGTGGAATGTTCAAAATAAAGTATGCGGAATGACGGACGTATGTCTGACGGAGACAGGAAAAAAGCAGGCGGAAGCATTGGCTGCTGTAGTAGAAAATTATACTATTGATGTTATTTTGGCATCGCCGCTGAAAAGAGCCGCCGAGACAGGACAAATTATTGCCGAAAGAAATAATATTCCTATCCGGATGGAGCCGCTGCTGATTGAACAGAACTATGGTATATATGAAGGCGTGGATAGAAAAGATGATAGATTTCTTGGCAATAAGAGAAATTTTGCATATAAGTACCCAGGTGGAGAATCTATGATGCAAATGGCATATAGAATATATGGATTGATTGAGAAAATTAAGACGCAATATCAGGACAAAAATGTTTTAATAGTAACGCACGGCGGTGTGTGCCGTATCATTAAAACATATTTTGAAGATATGACGAATGATGCATTTTTTTATTATTCGGCGAATAACTGTTCATTAGAAGAATATGAAATATAGAATTGTAAAATAATAAAATCAAATTTTAAGGAGAAAAATATGCCGCACATTGTCATTAAAACAATCAGTGGACCATCCAGAGACCAACTGCAGGAAGCAGCGGAGCAAATTGCTGCGATTGTTAATCAGACTATGGGGAAACCGGAAAAGTATATTTCTGTTTCTGTAGAGGAGTATGATTATTCTCAATGGGAAGGCGTTTACAATGAATTTGTAAAAGACAAGGATAATGTTCTTGTGAAGCCGGGGTACACGGATCCAAAGACCTTTCAATGAGAAAATGAAGAAAAACAGCAGGGAGTAATCTCTGCTGTTTTCTTTTTTGAAAATAATTTAAAGAGAGGGGAGGAAAATTGACAATGACACAAACAATCCTTTCGGTTCTTTTACGTTAGTAAGGGTACCTGTCAGTCAAGCTCCGCTAAAAGACTCCCTTGTGCAAGGATTCGTAAAACGAACGCCTGGGGTGTACCGCACAGTACAGACTGAAAAAATTCTTATGTGGGAGGATAGTCCCCCGCGGAACACAAACTGAAAAGGCTCTCTTGTGTGAAGACAAGTACCCGCGAAGCACAGACTGAAAAGGCTCTCTTGTGTGAAGACAAGTACCTGCGAAGCACAGACTGAAAAGGCTCTCTTGTGTGAAGACAAGTACCTGCGAAGCACAAAAACTGAAAGGCTCCCTTGTGCAAAGGGAGCTCCCGCGGAGCGGGTGAGGGATTGTATAAGTAAAATCGTCGATATGCAATTTAATAAAATGATATTTAAAACAATCCCTCCGATGCGACCTGCATCGCATCACCTCCCTTTGCACAAGGGAGGCTTAGGCAGGACGAGGGCAATCCCTCCGATGCGACCTACGCCGCACCACCTCCCTTTACACAAGGGAGGCTTAGGCAGGCGGAAAACAATCCCTCTGCTACAGCTAACGTCATTCATTTGCAGGAGGAGTCCTATATAAACTTTCTCTGCATTGCCTCAGCTTAGGAATTGGAGTTCCCCCGGCAAAGGAAGCTGTCAGCAAACGCAGCAATGCTGACTGTGATACTGTTGTATCCGATTTATACAGATGCAACAATAGAAAAATGTCGATTATGCTTGTGTTTACCGTATGCAGAACATTTGTTTTTTGCAAGCGACTGAATTGTTTTTCTACAGTTATAAAAAAACATATGTTTGCTCAAGAAATGGTAAGAAATAATATAAATGGTAGAAAATGTAAATAAAAAGGGAATTGTAATATGAAAAACAAGAGAAATAGTGCGAAATATTGAAAAAAACCTTGTAAAACTCATAAAAATGTATTGCAAATTTGCAACATCCATATTATAATATTTACATGTTAGTGGGGCGATAGAACAGGATTGTTCCATAAAAGTGGTGGAAAAGGGGGAGCTAAAGTTGGATTTGCTGGGCAAATACACGCACACGCTGGATGCAAAAAACCGCGTGTTCTTTCCGGCAAAGTTTCGGGAAGATCTTGGCTCTCCGATTATTATCACAGTGAATGTAGACGGTTGCCTGTCTGCTTATTCTCTTACAGAATGGTCAAATTATACGGAAAAACTTAAGGAATTGCCGAAAACCCAGGTGCGGGACATAACCCGGTTTATTTGCGGAAATGCACAAAAATCCGTTCCTGACGGGCAGGGCAGGGTGATGCTTTCGAAAGATCTGGTAGAGTATGCAGGGTTGAAAGAAGGCGTTACGTTTATCGGATGCGGCGACAGAGTTGAGCTTTGGGCTTCCGAAAGTGCACAGATTCCGGATATGTACGATGCGGACAAGGTTGCAAACATCCGCGATCTTATGCTGGAATACGGACTGTAACGTATTACGGATATTTCAGCAAGCAAAATTAAAATAAGAAAGGCAGAGATAATGTGAATTTTGCACATGTGTCTGTTCTTCTGACGGAAGCTGTAGATGCTTTGAAACCTGAACGGGGTGGCGTTTTTGTAGATTGTACTGCCGGCGGCGGCGGTCACTCTGAAGAAATTTTGAAAAGGCTGCCTCGCGGATCAAAACTGATCAGCTTGGATCAGGATGAACGTGCAGTATTACGCTGCAGGGAACGACTTGCAGTGTACGGAACTGCTTCAACAGTGATTAAAGCGAATTTTTCAGCCATTGGCGAGGTGCTGGATGGCTTGGGTATACAGGAAATAGACGGTGCTTTGTGGGATTTGGGTGTTTCATCTGTACAGTTGGATGAAGCAGATAGAGGTTTTTCCTATATGGCGGATGCGCCGCTGGATATGCGGATGGATCAGTCGGGCAGTACCACGGCGGCGGATATTGCCAACGACTATAGTGAAGAGGAACTTTGCAGAATTTTGCGGGAATATGGAGAAGAAAAGTTCAACCGCAGGATTGCATTTGAAATTGTAAAACGCAGGGCAGAACACAGAATTGAGACAACACGTCAGCTGGCGGATATTGTGATTGATGCAATGCCTGCAGCGGCACGGCATAAAGAAAGTCAGCATCCGGCCAGAAGAACGTTTCAGGCGCTGCGTATTGAGGTGAACGGTGAATTGCGTGTGATTGAACCGTCCTTGCAGGAGGCGGTTGCACGGCTTAGACCAGGCGGGCGCGCCGCTGTGATAACGTTCCATTCTTTGGAAGACCGGATTGTAAAGCAGGTTTTTCAGAAAATGGAATCTCCCTGTGAATGTCCGCCGGATTTTCCGGTGTGCACTTGCGGGAAAAAGCCTGTTGTAAAACGGGTTACGAAAAAGCCGATTTTGCCCTCTGAAAAAGAAGTTGCGGAAAACCCGAGAGCGAGAAGTGCAAAGCTCCGGGTGGCAGAGAAAATATAAAATTTAAAATCTGCTTCTTGGATATGTAAATCCAAAGAGAGATAGGATCATAATAACGAAAGGAAAGGGAAAGACAATGGGAAACGCGCAGACATATGTGACAAATGCGGCACAAAATCCGCTGTGCGGCAGATTGCAGCAAAAGTTTAGCGGCAGGGGTGCGGCTTCAGCTTCTGCATCTTATCAAACGCGTGCGATCCCGAAAGTGGATCCGAGAATAACATCCGGCGGCAGAAAAATTGCTAAGGCTGTCAATGTCAATCCCTTTGAAGAGACGGCAGAGTTTGTACCTGCCGGGAAAACTGTAAAAACGCAGGCAAAAAGCAATGTTCAGAAACCGGCTGCTGCAAAAGTAAGAAACGAGCAGATGCAAAAAACACAGGCTTATGCAAAGACTACGCCATTTGCCTCCGGCGCGTATGCTGCGGCATATGCCCGCGCGGCTGCGATTCGTGCGCAGGCAGCGACGGCAGATTCGCAAAAAGCTGCACCTGCGGCGGTTGGCACTGCTGTAGAAAAACAGGGATTTTTACAGTTGGTGCGCGGCGGACGCGCGGATGAAGTTCGGGTGAAAAGCTCTCCTATACCGAAAAGTATCGTAATTGCTGTTATACTTTTTACAGCAATTGTCATGATGATCCTTTTTAGTTTTGCGCAAATCAATGAGTTTAAGCGAGAAATTTCAGGTTTGGAGTCACAGCGCAGTGAACTGAATACGGAAATTGCACAATTGGCGATTCAACTGGATTTAAAGAATGATGTGCGGGTGATTGAGCAGACTGCCAGAGAAGATATCGGTATGGTGCGTCGTAATCAGGTGGAATCAAAATATATCAATGTTGCCCAGGGGGACCGGGTGGAAGTGCTGGACGACGCGCAGGACAATGAGGAGGATTTTGGTATTTTTACTACGCTTTTGTCCTCTGTCGGAAGCAGTTGGGATAAACTTATGGAATATATTGACTGACAGGATAGCATATAAATAATAAGCGAGCTGTCTTGAAATGAAATATAGCTTTATGACAATTTGAGAAGGTGTGCTTGGCACGCCTTCTTTAGATTATGGGGCGATTATACATAAATGGTCGTGCCGGCACATAGAATGGGATGAGTAATAAGCCCAAGTGCCGCGGAAAGGAAGATTGCTGTATGGCGGAAAACAGAAAACGAATAACCAGGCGCACAACCTCCCGCGCCACAGCTTTGACTATAGCGTTCAGCAGCTTGGCAATTCTCGTAGGAATACGTCTTGCGTATTTGCAGGTGTATAGCTACGATTATTATAAAGAGCAGGTGATGAACGAGATCACTATGGAGACAGAGGTCAATCCGGAGCGAGGCACCATTTATGATACCAATGGAAATATTCTTGCTACCAATGCTACAGTATATCTTTGCTTTATCTCTCCCCAGGATATTATTGACGCGATGGCAGAAGGGGATGACGATGGAAAAGAAGTGCTCTATACATGGAAATCTTCGGATGCGGCAAATTATACAGATATAAAAATGAACGAACTGATATCCCGCTTTTTCGCTGACACATTGGGGTGTGATTATGATAAAGTACTTGAAAAAACGGGAAAGAAAAATCGGCGTTATGAAGTGATTGCCAATGAAATCAGTGAAGAAGATGCGGAAAAGGTTCGCAAGTTTATTGAAGAATATGATCTGACTTCACAAATTTATCTGCGTGCCGGGGCAATTCGGTATTATCCATACGGCGATTTGGCTTCTCATACCCTTGGTTTTACCAATAGCGACGGTATCGGTATTTATGGATTAGAGGCATATTACAACAATTTGCTGGAGGGTACAAGCGGGCGGTATGTAACTGCACAGGATGCACTCAACAATGACATGGGATTTGAATATGAAACCTATGTTGCCGCGGAAAACGGAAATGACTTGGTCACCAATATAGATACATACATTCAATATGAGCTGGAAAACCAGCTGGAAGCAACCGTAAACGAAAACCAGGCGGCAAACCGTGCAGCAGGTGTTGTAATGAACGTGAACACCGGCGCAATTCTGGGAATGGCAACCTATCCGTCCTTTGACTGTAATGATCCGTATACACTGGACGAATGGTCACAGGCAAAGCTGACAGAATATGAAACCAGCGATGCACGTAACGACGATGCGTATAAGCTTGCAGTTAAAAAAGTCAAAGAAGAAAATAAAAAGCTCGAGGACGGCAGCGAGGAACTTGTGGCTGCGGCAAAGGAGTATTATAACGCCAATTTTGCAGATTTGTATGAGCAGGCAAAAACCAACAAATTTTATGATTTGCTGTATACCATGTGGAAAAACAAGGCGATTACGGAACTGTATGAGCCGGGCTCTACCTCTAAAATTATGACTACTGCAATGGCGTTTGAAGAGGGGGTAACCAATCCCACAGAAAACTTTACCTGCGGCGGCAGCATGAAAATTGAAGGTTATTCCCGTCCGATCAGCTGTCATAAAAAATCGGGACATGGTACTCTGCCGTATGCAAAAAGCTTGCAGCAATCCTGTAACCCGGCGTTGATGACAGTAGCGCTGCGGCTTGGCAGGGAAACTTTCTTTAAATATTTCCTGGACTTTGGATATGGAGATATTACCGGCATTGACTTGCCCAATGAAGTAGCAACCTACCATCACAATTTTGCAGACTTTTCCACTGTGTCTCTGGCTGTATATTCGTTTGGTCAGACTTATAAAACCACACCGCTCCAGCAGCTGACAGCGATTTCGTCTGTAGCTAACGGAGGATATCTGGTAACACCGCATTTGCTCAAGGAGGTTGTGGATAGCGACGGAAAGGTAATCAATTCCTACGAAACGGATGTAAAACGGCAGGTGGTCAGCACAGAAGTGTGCAATACCATTGCCGGAATTTTGGAAGAAGGCGTTTCCACGGACGGCGGCGCAAAAAATGCATATGTTAAAGGATATAAGGTAGCCGCAAAAACAGGAACATCGGAGAAAATTGATCAGAAGGATGCAAGCGGGCAGACTTTTCTGCGAATCGGTTCCTGTGTGGCGTTTGCGCCGGCGTATGACCCGGAAATTGCAGTAATTATTGTAGTGGATGAGCCGATGGGCGGCAGTGTATACGGAAGTGTGGTAGCAGCGCCGTATGTGTCCAATTTCCTGTCTACGATTCTTCCATATATGGGATACGAACCCCAGTATACAGAGGATGAATTGAAATCGGTAGAAATCAGCGTGAAGAACTATGTGGGTACATCTGCTGCAGAAGCCAGCGGAGATGTGGCTGCAAAAGGACTGAAATGTGAAATCGTTGGTGCCGGAAGCACCGTCACTGGTCAGGTTCCGGCGGCGGGCAGCACGTTGTCTAAAGACAGTGGGCGTGTAATTCTGTATACGGATGATGCAGAAGTGAAAAATACGGTAGAGGTACCGAATGTAGTTGGAAAAACTGCGGAGGCGGCCAACCGTATGTTGATTAATGCAGGATTGAATGTCAGCGTGAAGGGCGCATCGCACAGTAATGAATCTACTGTGGCAGCACAGACAATTCCTGAAGGAACTATGGTGCCGACAGGGACAGTGGTAGAAATATCCCTGCGGGATTTAAGTGTAACAGACTAAAAAATAGTATGCAGAGACAAAAAATCTCCGGAAGTTTAAAGAATAAATCTTCCGGAGGTTTTTATGCATTTGACGAAATTGTTAGAAGGATTGGATTATACTGTGTGCGGAGCTCTGCTGGAGCAGGATATAACGGAGCCGGCAACAGACTCCAGAAATGTGCGGCAAGGCGGAATTTTCATATGTTTGCACGGTACAAAAAGAGATGGACACAAATATGCCGGTGAAGCAGTGCTGCGCGGGGCGGCTGCCTGTGTATGCGATACATATATTTCAGGGATTCCTTGTATATTGGTAGAAGATACACGCCATGCCGCCGCAGTAATATGGAACAATTTTTATGGAAATCCAGGCGCTGCGTTGCGTCTTGTAGGCATTACGGGAACGAATGGAAAAACATCAACCCTTTCGTTTTTATCTTCAATTTTGTCTGCGGCAGGGATTCAAACAGGTACTATTGGAACTTTGGGGTGCCGACTTGCCGGAAAGCAGATTCAATGTGAAGGAGCCGAAAATCCGGATGTGCCGGCCGCTATGACAACGCCGGATCCGAGATATTTGTACGGCGTGCTTGCGCATATGAGGGAGAATGGTGCGAAGGCTGTGGTTATGGAAGTATCCAGCCATTCCCTGTCTCAGAGGAAAACAGACCCCCTTCATTTTGAAGCGGGAATCTTTACAAATCTTTCTGCAGAGCATTTGGATTTCCATAAAGATATGGAGTCGTATTTTCAGGCAAAGGCGTCCATGTTTCAAAACTGTGAAGTGTCTGTAATCAATGGGGACGACTCATATGGCAGGCGGATACCGGGGATTCATGCCGGACTGTATATGGCAAAAAACAGACGTATCCGCCCGGAGGGAATTGCCTATCAGCTTCGGTATAAAGGGAACAGTCTGCTGATCCGTTCCAGGGTTGCAGGAATGTTTACTGTATACAACACAATGTTTTCTGCAATTGCCGCAATTGAAATAGGAGTGCCTGCAAGCGCTGTTGTAAAGGGAATATTTGATGTTTCCGGCATTTGTGGAAGAATGGAGCGCGTTGTTCGTGCCGCAGACGCAGGTTTTGATGTTTATATCGACTATGCACACACGCCCCATGCATTGCGCGCAGCTTTGGATGGCTTGCGGCAGGCGGTTCCAGGAGGCGGTCGCCTTACTGTGGTTTTCGGATGCGGCGGAGATCGGGATAAAACCAAACGTCCCGTAATGGGCGGTATAGCGCAGGAATTATGCGAGCGGGTAATTGTAACATCAGACAACGCCCGCACAGAAGACAAAAACGGGATTATTGAAGATATTTTATCCGGCATGTCTCAGTCATCGGCTACTGCAGTGATTCCAGATCGTAAGGAAGCAATTTTTTATGCCATAGAAACTGCCATGCCTGGTGATATTATTCTTCTTGCAGGCAAGGGTCACGAAACCTACGAAACAGGTCCCAATGGTAAACAGCCTTTTTCAGAACGGGATATAGTGCGGGATGCAGTAGCAAGGCTGAAAAAGGGTTGACCCGTTCTGGGAAATATGGTATAATCTATTTAAAGATTTTTGTAAAATTTTACATTTGACTAAAAAGCGTGTCCAAAGATGTGGAGGGTGTATGTTTTATCCCGTGTTTTTTATCGGTATATTTGCTGTTACCTTTTTGCTGACGGCGGGGATATCCCATTTTCTGATCCCGGTTCTTGCCAGTCATAAAATGGGGCAGAAGATTCTGGAAATCGGTCCCCGTTGGCACAAAAATAAAGAGGGCACCCCTACCATGGGCGGACTTGCTTTTATTATAGCGGCACTGATAACCGGTGCGGCTGCCTGCATAATTATTTTTCTGCGGGAGGGATCAAAAGAAATTCCCGCGCTGGTGCTCACCCTTGCTATGGCAGTTGCCAGCGGACTGATTGGGATGATTGACGACTTGGCGAAACTGCGCAAAAAGCAGAACGAGGGACTGACGGCCCCCCAGAAGTTTTTGCTGCAATTGATCTGTGCCGGTGTGTACCTGTTCGGTATGAGCCGGTTCGGTCAGATTACCACTGCGTTGTACATACCCTATCTGGATCTTGCTATTGATTTTGGCATTGCTTATTATATCATTGCGCTGCTGCTTCTGTGTGGAATGATGAACAGCGTGAATCTTACAGATGGAATTGATGGGCTTGCCAGCTCTGTAACTTTGGTTGTGGGACTTTTTTACGGTGCGGCGGCGCTGTTTCATGCCGCTGTTCCTACTCCTGGGATTGCAGCGGTGTCTGCGATTATGGCGGGCGCTTCCGCAGGATTTTTGATTTATAAT
>CASTST010000025.1 GCA_949451655.1 uncultured Eubacteriales bacterium
GCTGGTGCGTGGGGTGCGTATTCCCTATGTAGAAGAGGAGCGGATTCAGCAGCAGGAGCAGCAGGAAGGATTGTCGCTGCGGCAGCAGCTTGTTCTGCAAGTGTCGATTGTTGGTGGAGCAATTGGTGTGGTTTTGATGATCATGCTGATTTTTGGAATCAGATCAAAGAAGCAAAGAAGCGCTGCATCGGAAAAATAGGAACGTTTGCAGAAAGGGATAGAACGATGAAGATAGGAAGAAAAATTGCCACAGGGGTAGGAATCGTCATGCTCATATGTGGAATTGGACTGTTTTCATATCCATATGTCAGTCAGTTCCTTTTCCAGAAGCAGGCAGACGGGGCCATTACTGCGTTTCAGAGTGCAGTGGCAGACATGGGAGAAGAATCGCAAAGCGGTGCTTTGACGGCAGATGATCCGCTGGAGGACTTATACCGGCGGATGCAGGAATACAACGAAAACCTGTATCTTACAGGTCAATCCGGGCTGGTGGATCCGTTTTCCTATGAACAGCCGAGCTTTGATCTTGCCGAATTTGGATTTGCTGAAAATATTGTAGGATATATTGAAATTCCTAAAATAGATGTGCGTTTGCCAATTTACCTTGGTGCAAGCAAAGAGAATATGGACAAGGGCGCGGTACATTTATCCCAGACAAGTCTGCCTATAGGGGGAATCAATACAAACTGTGTAATTGCCGCGCACAGAGGCAGTCTGATCGGATATATGTTCCGGAATATACATAAGCTTGCAGTTGGGGACGAAATACAAATTGCAAACTTTAAAGAGACGCTTACGTATAAGGTTACAGAAATCAAAATTATCCTTCCGGATGAAATTGACCAGATTATGATACAGCCGGAGCGGGATCTGGTTACGTTGAGCAGCTGTAATCCGTTGGGGCGCAACTATCAGCGGTATATTGTATATGCTGAACGGATGGAATCATAGGGCTCTGGTGTTCAATCTCTGTTATATTTATATAAAAAAGTCCTGCTGCATTTGCAGCAGGACTTTTGGTTATATGGTTTTCAATCTTCCGGACCACCGATAAAGCTTTCCAGTTTGCTCTGACGCAAGCGTTCCATACGTTCTGCATACCACTGCGCCCATGTTTGATCCTCCATATCGGCATATGCGGATAATTCCTGTGCAGGATAAATCCGTGTGACAGCATGCTGTACAGCGATCATAATGCGAAACCGGGTATGTATACCGGTAGAAAAGGGAATTTCATAGACGCGCAGAAAAGTATCGCAACCTGTTTGCGCCTCGTTCAGCCGTTTGCTGAGCACAGGCTGATACCGGCTTCTTTCCAGGGGAAAGACGTAGCGATCCTCCCATCCCCCTTCAGGGAATATCATTACCTGACAAATTTCATCTTTTGAATCATTGTGTCCGCCGTCCATTGCAAAGCGGAACACATAATCAGTGTCAGCTTCGACCTCCAGATCTTGTATGATCTGTGTCCATTTCCAGCCCCAATCACCGATTTCAAACCCTTCTGTAACGCCGGCTTCAGTAGAAAGCATTACACGCTGACCAACATTGCAGTAGTCCGTGTCCGGATCAAATCTGAAATTTCTTGCATTAAACTCTATAATTTTGCTCATAGCTTGTTCCTCCGTAATATTCGGTATTACAGCCGGGAACAGAGTCTGCACAAGACGGATTTTACAGTCGCCGACAAACTCTGCCCGACCGTTTTTTACCAGCCCCCTTGCCCGTCTTGGGTAGGTTTTGCCGATTTGATTTCCGTTAGTGTCTGTCACAATTATGTTTTTTTCCATGGGTGTCCTCCCCTTTGTGACAATATTCAGTTGTGTGATTTCGTTTTTTATTATGGGTGCCTTCCCCAATCACAATTAAACTATAACATAGGCGGTATAGCTTGTCAAGATGATAATCAGTAAAAAAGACCTTGCAGAATTACTTCTACCAGGTCTGATTTGTGGATTCTTAACCATCATCAAGATTATTTGTATAGATTTACGAAATTGTAGGATATATTGAAATTCTTAAAAAGATGTGCGTTTGCCAATTTATCTTGGTGCAAACAAAGAGAATTTGGACAAGGGCGCTGCCCCTCCGCCCCGCCACCTGCCTCAAAAGGTGGACGAAAACTTTATTATAAAAACACCTTGGAGGTTTTCTCCAAGGTGTTTTCATTAGGACATTGCTTTTCCAATAAAGCTTAGAATGGTATTCATGATATTTTCATCCTCTTCTGTTATAAGAGCATAATCAATATCGTAAAGCTTTGCTTTTTCCTGCGCGGGGATGGTGCCGGAGAATTTGTATTTCTTTTCTGCGGCGGAAATCATTGAAAATACCTTCATAAGATATTTTTCGCTTTCCGCAGTCTGATATACATTATGTCCTCGATCCTTGCAAATCACAGTTTTGACATTTTCGCGGGCTGTGAGCTTCTTATTGGACACGGGAGAATTTTTCATAGTGACAGTGGGATCCGCGTCTCCCTGGATGAGAAGGATCGGAAGATCTCCCGCAGCAAGGAGTACATTGGAGACAGTTTTCCGGGATCTGATTCCGTTTACAAGCACGGACGCCATGGCAAAAGCGGGATACAGCAGGACTGCTGCGCCCAACCTTGCCCGGATAGGGTCAAGGGCAAGCCACGCCACATCGTTGGGAGCCGACAATGCAACGACTGCCGATATTTGATCCTTGACATGGGCCGAAGCGCAGCACACAGCATAGCCGCCCCAGGAATGACCCACAAGGGCAGGCTTAAAGGCTGACAGGGAGGGGCTGGACGCCGCGTACTGTACGGCGGCTTCCAGATCCCGCACAGCCTGATAAAATCCAACCAGGGATTTACCTTGGGAACTCATGGTGCCCGTGTTGTCATATGCAAGGACTGCATAACCTGCGCGGGCGATGGTGTTGATTTCCGTCATATAGCTGAGATGCCCGCCTCCGCCGCCGTGGGCGAAGATTACCAGTCCCGCAGGGGGAACCGCAGCTTCGTGTGTATATACAGCGCCCCGGAGTAGCTGCCCTTTGTTTGAGGGGAATTCTACGGGGTGTGCAGAGAGGTCGGCAAAATCCTTATGTGTGAAGTATTTTAGATTGGGATTTCCCTCGCATCTGTGCGAAAAAGCCAGGTACATAGCAATGGCGACTATAAAAGTCAGCACCGCGACTACGGTAAGCAGGATAAGGTATAGTTTCAGTATCATTTTCTACAGCTCCCGCGTCATCTGATTGATTTCATATTATTTTATCATAATTTCACAGGGTGCGCAATAGGTTTTGATGCGCTGCCGACATATGGTTTCAACCAAAAAATAAAGCAAATCATTAAAAACTATGGAAAAGGAAAGTTGTATATGATATAATTGCCTTGGATGAATGGAACTCACGTTCTATCATAAAAATACGAATTATGCAGGTATTTCTGAAGGTGGAAAATCTGACAGGTATTTTATCGTTCGTGATTTTCGTTTGTCCGATTGTATTGTATCCTCGCAGGAGGAATAATAACAAAGGAGGCGTTTTCAAAAATGAGAACACAAACATTGGAACGGACAAAAAAGATGGTGACTTTGGCGCTGCTCAGTGGGCTGCTGATTGTGATGGGCTTCACGCCCCTTGGATACCTCAAGGTATCGGGTCTTTTTGAAATCACATTTAACGCGGTTCCGGTTGCCATTGCCGCAATTACGGTAGGACCTGTAGGCGGCGTTGTGACAGGCGCTGTTTTCGGGATTACAAGCTTTATACAGCTGTTCAGCAACGGGGATTTTGGTATGCTGCTGTTCAATGAAAATCCCTTTTACATGATTATTATGCTTGTGGTGACGCGCATTGTCATGGGACTTGGAGCGGCATATATTTTCAAGGCAGTCAAAAGATTTAACATGCGTGCCGCGTGTTTTGCAACTGGACTTGGAGCCGCCCTTCTGAACACGGTATTATACTGCGCTTGCCTTTATTTCTTTTACGGCCACGGCGAAACGGTGCAGGGGATGATGGAGAACGGCGGGAGCATATTTATTTTCCTGTTCGGTGCGGGAATTTTTGTGAATGCCGCAGTGGAAGCGGTTGCATCCACGATTTTGTCTGGGGCGCTGGGGATGGCTTTGATACAATCGGGTTTTGTCAAAGCAGATGTAAAGAAAGAGGCTGTTCATTCAGATAAGTAAGCGGCAGAGGCAAAACAAAGGGAATGGAGACGGGCGAAATGATCCTTACAGTTGACATCGGAAACACCAACATTACAATAGGCTGCGGGGACGGAGAGCAGATTCTTTTCAGAGAAAGGGTATCCACCAATCGGTCTGCGACGGATCTTGAATATGCGGCGGCGCTGAAAATGGCATTTGACGTACACGGTTTTGACAAGGACAGTATAGATGGGGCGATTATATCATCGGTTGTTCCGTCTGTGACATTCAGTGTAAAAAGAGCGGTTGAGAAGTATTTGAATGTTAGGGCAAAGCTTGTGGGACCGGGAATCAAAACAGGACTTTCCATTGAAATTGACGATCCGGCACAGCTTGGCAGTGATCTTGTTGCAGAGGCTGTTGCGGGGGCAAAACTGTATCCGACACCGCTGATTATCGTTGATATGGGAACTGCCACAACCTTTTCTGTTATCGGAGAGGGTGGAAAATTTTTGGGCAGTATGATTGTTCCCGGGCTTGCGGTGTCTCACGATTCGCTCATAAGCCATGCGGCGCTGTTGTCCACGATTGCATTTGAAAATCCAAAGAGAGTGATCGGCAGAAATTCGTCTGAGTCGCTTAAAAGCGGTCTTTTGTACGGAAACGCGGGAGCGATAGACGGACTTATTGACAGGGCATGCGAAGAATTAAAGCAGGATTGTACTGTTGTTGCAACCGGCGGTCTTGTGAACGAGGTCATACCTCTTTGCAGACACAAGATCATTATCGACGATGATCTGCTCCTCTGCGGGCTTATGCTGATTTATAACAAAAATAAATCATAATCTCTATTTTAAGGAGAATTTGGGTGTGACGCATATTTTCACACCATCCACCTTCAAATCAAATATGAAACGGGGGCAGACAAGACTTGGCTGCCCCCGTTAAAATATGCTGTAAAAACGGTCGGAAAATCCGCATAGCGGGTGTTTTAATAAATAAAATACGGTGAGAATGATGCGCATTCTCACCGTACAGATTGACAGGATCAGTCGATCCGCTTTCCCAAAAGGTGTCACTGTGCAAAGGTCTTTATCAACTGCGATGCGAAAATTGTTATCAACAGCACAGCTGCAAAAAGTGTGAATAAAACTCCCGTTTTATTGACAGAAAGTGCAGTGTTTGCAAGGCTTTTCTCTATGTTTTGAGGGTGAAAAAAGACCTTGCAGAATTGCTTCTACCAGGTCTGATTTGATGTTTGGTTTTGCCTGAAAACATAGTATCTAAATCTTGCAAATATATTATAGCAAAACTATTTGTAATTTTCAAGAAGATGAATCCCATACGAAACAAATATTTTCATAGAAATAATAGGAATGCTTTGGGTCATAAAATAGTTATAAGTTATGATGTAGGGATATCATTTTGAATATGATATTTTACAGATCTTTAATTTTGATAATTTGAAAAGAAAAATTAAGAATAGACACCTATAGTATAATGTAGAAAATGATATGCTGTAGGTGTTTTATTTTTATTAATGATATATAAATCGTCCTCTAATTTTCGCGTTATTTCAAGAAAATTAGACATATAAATATAAATTTTTCATTATTATATTAAATATAATATTTATTAGGGATGAAAAATTTGTTGTTTTTAACTCTAAACTTGCGGTAAAAGATATCGCGAATCTTAAGCAAGCCGGATTGGCAGCTAAAACAAAAAAGCTGATTGATATTGTCCGGGTAAACCCTTTTCAAAATCCGCCGCCCTATGAGAAACTGATCGGTGATCTGAGGGGAATGTATTCCAGAAGAATCAATATTCAGCACCGATTGGTATATGAGGTCATAGAGAGCGAACGCACCGTTAAAATTATTCGCATGTGGAAACATTACGAATAGAATTCCGGATAAAAGAGGCAATACGCCTCTTTTATCTATAATACTTTTGTTACTGATATTATCAATTTGCCAACATCGGCAAGATGATAATTCGGAGGGGTATATGCCAATATATAAAATGAACGGTTGGAAAGACGGGAACCAGTAATATATTGGAAAACAAACACAAACTAACTTAACCAAATCAAAGGCGGTGTAAAGCATGGCAGCTACAGCTAAAAATACTACAACTGGGGTATTTGGTTGTCGGTGAGTACACAGACAGGGCACTGACTGGAAAAAACGATGATCGCCCGGATTTTCAACGGATGATTTCCGATGCATCCAAAAAACAATTTCAGTATGTGATTGTATGGAAAATTGACCGTTTCGCGCGGAACCGGTTTGACAGCGCTATTCATAAAGCAGCATTAAAAAAGTATGGTGTCCGTGTTATATCGGCAACCGAAAATATAACAAACGAGCCGGAAGGAATTATGCTGGAAGGTTTGTTGGAAACTCTCGCGGAGTATTATTCTGCAAATTTAGCAAAGCATGTAAAGCGCGGGCAACGAGAAAGCGCTATTGCAGGGACATATATAGGAGGAGTCCCGCCTATCGGATTTAAAGTAGTAAACAAGAAGCTGGTTGTAGATGAAGAAAAGGCGCCAATCATTCAATATGTATTTGAACAATACGCAAAGGGAGTATCTAAAAAAGAAATTATAGGGGAATTGAATGCCCGCGGCATATTAAACAAAAGCGGACATCCTCTTACTCTCTCAAGTTTACAAGCTGCATTACGCAATCCCAAATACATAGGCAAATATATTCATAATGGTCAGGAAGTCACAGGAGGTTGTGAAGCCTTAATAAGCGAAGATATATTCAATGCTGTGCAGCAAAGACTTGATTCAGTCCGCCGTGCTCCCGCAGCAAAAAAAGCAAGACAGGAATACCTTTTGAGCGGAAAGGCATTTTGCGGCTATTGTGGTTCCAGACTTGTCGGTGAATCAGGAAAAAGTAAAACAGGAGCAATGTACCATTATTATGCTTGCGGAAAAAAGAAAAAATATCATAAATGCAACAAGAAAAACGAAAAAAAGGATTTTCTGGAATGGTATGTTGTTGAGCAAACCATTGAGTATGTTCTTTTACCAGAAAGGATCGACTACATTGCAGAACGCATAGTTGCAAAATACGATGAGGAATTCAATGACAAGCGTATAAAGGCATTGGAAAGGCAAGCACAAAAGCTGGAAAACGAAATAAATGTTGCAGTAGATGCTTCTTTGACTGCGCCCGAAAAAGTGCGGCCGCGGTACTTTGATAAAATAGAAACGCTCGAAACGCAAAAGGCAGACATTGAATTGAATCTTGCAAGTCTTAGAATAGCCAACGGACACAGGTATACAAAGGAACAAATAGCAGAATGGCTCAAATCCTTCTGCAGAGGGGATGAGCTTGACCCTGCATTCCAGCAGAGAATCATTGACGTACTCGTAAACTCCGTGTATGTATATGATGATAAAATAGTAATCTATTATAACGTCAAGGACGGCAAGCAGGTATCATATATAGATATGTGTGATGACATGGAAGGTTTAACCCCTATCGGAGAAGAGGATAATTTAAGCGAAAACGCGTCTACAGGGGTTCGGATTTCAAACGACACAGCCCAGTGGTTCGTTTTCGAACCACCGCACAAGGGAGCCTTTACTGTTTTGATATTCCATGCCCCTCACTTTACACAAGGGAGCCTTTTTACTTGCTCCTATCATTCCGGTATCACATATAATGTCAAATCCCATGCGGGGATGCATGGCGGGCGGCGCAGATAAAACGTTGCGTCCGGATATAAATCACGCAGCATCAGGGGGAGTGCAAATAAGTCCCCAGTACGGTGGTACAGAGAAACGGCAAGAGCCGGACATTGGGTGCGCAGCGTAACAGATGCGCCTGCAAGGGCTTCTTCTTCAGCCCCTTCAACATCCAGCTTGATCAGATCTACCGTATCGTTTCCGGACATCAATGTATCAATGGTTCGACAGGGGATCGTTTGGGCTTTCATTCTGCGTTTTGCGCGTCCTCCCATGTTTTCGCCGGCGCCGCTGGCGCGGCTTCCTGCTGCTATAAATTCCGTTTCCCCATCCCGGCTGCTGATTGCCGCATGGATTGGCAGAATGGAATATGCAGCTTCTTCTTTGGCATATCGACACAGTTTTTGATATGTTTTTGGATCCGGTTCTGCTGCAAGAATTTCGTTTGGATGGAGCGCCTTTGCGAACAGTCTTGCGCTGTCGCCTGTGTATGCGCCGCAGTCAAGCACGGTGCGGATTTTTTTATGCTTGAATAGCTTTTGCAGGGTTTCCAATGTGTTTTCTGTTCTCTGCAAAAATGCAGGATTTCCAGTGAGGCGAAAAGCAACCATATCTTCAAACAATTCTTTTGACGGCGCATCTTCAAACAGGGAATATGCTTTTTCAAGCTCCGGCAGGTGTTTCGTGTAGTAGGCGAAATCAAACAGTTCACCGCCGAACAGCGGCACTTCCGGGATGAGAAGCGTGTGGCGCTGACCGATCTTTTGGATATTTTCCCAAACCTCCGGCAAAATGGTGCCGAACGCCAGCAGCGCGATAAAATCGTTGCCGTATGCAGCTTCAATGGCGGAAAGAGATTGTACAGGCATTTCCCGGAAGGATCTGCTGCGGACAAACCCATCGCTGGCGAACACACCTTCAATCGGAATTTGTTTATTTATGCAGATGTCTAAAATTTTATCTGCTCCGTTACCTGTGCCGTATAAGAATATCGGACGTTTTTCTTCTGAAAGCCGCTGCCACAGGCAGCTGTTTTCTGTATAGGTTCTGTTCATATAAAAATCCTGTCAGATGATGTAAATTTATTTATGTTTGTATGAATCCGTTTCTTGCATTTTACATTGCTGCGTGCTATACTAAGTAAAAAATGGAGGTATTCTTATGGATTGTTTATTTTGTAAGATTATAAATGGTGAAATTCCTTCCAGCAAGGTGTATGAGGATGATATGATATATGCGTTTCGCGATATCAATCCCATGGCACCTGTGCATATTCTGATTATACCAAAGCCGCACATTGCGTCTTCCATGGATGATATCACGCCGGAAAACAGCAAATATGTGGCGAGAATTTTTGAAAAGATTCCGCAGATTGCAAAAGACGCGGGATTGACCGGCGGATACCGGGTAATTTCCAATTGCGGACCGGATGCGGATCAGTCGGTGCTTCATCTGCATTTCCATTTGCTTGGCGGAAAGAAGCTGCCGACGAATTTAGGCTGACGCTGCACATATGAATATGAAAAGATCACCCCATGAAATCGGTTTCATGGGGTGTTTTTGTTTTTTTACTGGGGAACAAATTCGGCGTAGATTGCGTGCAGCGCTTTTTCAAAATCTGTTTCGTTTACGCCGATGATGATGCTGATTTCACTGGATCCCTGGTCGATCATACGGATGTTGATGTCTGCATCGGCAATTGCCCGGAACACCCGTGCGGCTGTTCCTTTGGCGCGCACCATACCGCGGCCTACCACGGCAATCAGTGCAATTCCATCTTCAAAGGAGATCGTCTCCGGCTCACAGCTTTCACAGATGCCGTTAATAATATTTTTGCGGGTGTGCTCACTCATATCGGAGGACATAATCACGCCCATGGTATCAATTCCGGAAGGAAGGTGTTCGAAGGTTGCGCCTTCTTTTTCGATAACCTCCAGCACCCGTCTGCCGAATCCAATTTCAGCGTTCATTTGGTCTTTTTCAATTTGCAGTACGGAAAAACCTTTTTTCCCGGCGATACCGGTAATTACTTTTTCACGGTCATATTCTGATGCGCTGGGAACGATCATTGTTCCGGGATCTTCCGGCTTATTGGTATTGCGGATATTGATCGGGATACCTGCAAAACGTACAGGAAAGATGGAATCTTCATGGAGCACACCTGCACCCATATAGGAAAGCTCCCGCAGCTCCTGATATGTAATTACTTCAATAGCGCAGGGATCTTTTACAATCCGTGGATCTGCCATCAGAAAGCCGGACACATCGGTCCAGTTTTCGTAAAGGGTTGCGCCCGCCGCTCTGGCTACAATAGATCCGGTGATATCACTGCCGCCTCTGGCAAAGGTTTTTATCGTTCCGTTGGGCATGGAACCGTAAAATCCAGGGATCACTGCCCGTTCGTGACGGGTCAGGCGGTCTGAAAGTATGATATTGGTTTTTTCTGCGTCAAAAGTGCCGTCATCATAAAATTTAATGACCTTGGCTGCGTCCAGAAAATCATATCCAAGCAGCTTTGCCAAGATTTTTCCGTTTAAATATTCGCCCCGGGAAGCAGCATAGTCGCTTCCAGCATGATAATGGAAAGCATTTTTTATGGCTTCGAATTCCTTGGACAAATCCAGATCCAGATTAAGATCCCGGATAATATCCTGATACCGCTCCTCAATTTTTGCAAAAGCGTCTGAGAAATCTTCCCCTTCCGATGCCAGATTGTAGCAGTGATACAGCATATCCGTCACTTTGATGTCGCCGTCATACCGCTTGCCGGGAGCGGAGGGAACTGCATATCTGCGGGAGGGGTCTGCGGTGATGATACTTTGCACTTGTCTGAAATGTTCAGCATCTGCAAGGGAAGAACCGCCGAATTTTACGATTTTCACAGGACCTGCGTTCATAGTATATAACTCCATTTTCTTTAATGTATCATTACTATTATATGAATTCTTCCGTGTAAAGTCAATATGCAATTCCTACGGAAAGAGACACGGTTCTACAGCTTTTACTGTAACTTTAGGGAAAGTATAGAATTCAGTCATGGAAGTGGTACGCGCTGCATATATATCCTTTGAAGAATTTGATCGGAGGTATTGTATATGGGCAAACCGGGACTTTTGAAAAGCGGGGAGGCGATTTTGTATTCCTCTCAATATGATTTACCCGTCACCGGAGAGGGCGGCGGGGAGTACACAATGCCGGATTATTATCCGGAGATTCGGCGGCTGGTGAGCGTCAGTGCGAGAGCACTGCCCGATTCCAAATTCCTTTCCGGAAATTTGCTGGAATTCGGCGGCACAATTGCCTTTTCTATTTTGTATATCGGAGACGATGGCAGTCTGGTATGTGTGCCCTATGCCTGTGAATACAGCGGCAACAGTCAGCTTCCGTCTGAACCGCAAGGCGGCGGTGCAGCCATTCATGTGGAAACAGTAGCAGAAGCGCCCCAATGCAGAGTGCTTGCACCCCGCAGCGTGTCGCTGAAAACAAGACTGCGCACCCGCATTATGGCGGATGAAGCAAACGTATATTCCTGCCGTGCCGCAGATACGGACGGGGAGCGGGCAGGTGCACAGGATCTCGCTACGCTGGAAATGCTTCCGGATGTGATTCATACAGTAAAGCGGGGATATACCACTGCTACAGGGTCTGTATCGGGAGAATTGCGCGAGCGTGCGGGGACAAAGCCCATATCCTGTGACGGAACGGTGAATATCACAGACGCAACTGCAAAAAAAGATGCTGTGCAGGTGAAAGGGGATATCTGCGTCCATTGTTTGGCACTTGCGCCGGACGGACTGTATACTGTTTTGCGGGGATGCATTCCCTTTGAAGAAATGATGCCTGCTGAGGGTGCGGAAGAAGGAGACGCTGTGGCTGCATGGGGACGGGTTGCATCTGTATCCGTTCAGGCGGATGAGGAAACCGGTGTGATCCATGTGGATGCGGAGTATGACCTTAACGCTCTATGGTCCAGAACTATGGATGTACCGGTAACAAAAGATATATATTCCACAGAATATGATTTGGAGGCGAAGCACAGCGACTACAGCGTGTTGAGTCAGTTGTGCTGTACAAACGGCGCGCTGAGTCTGAACGGAAGCGGGCTGCGGCAGTCGAATGCAGGAGCGAACGATTATCTTATTGATGTATGTGCGCAGCCGGTGATAGAAAAGGTGGAGTGTAAGGATCACAAGCTGTTGTTCAGTGGAAATTGCAATGTGAAAGCTCTGATTGCATCCGAAGGGGATGTGGTCAGTGAGGAATTTACCCTTCCTATTAAATATGAGCTGCGGGCGCAGGAGGATGCGGCGCCGCAGGATATTGTATGGCAGACGATTTGTAATGTGACAGACACATCCGGCAGGTTGGACGGAAATCAGGTTCATGCTGCAGTGGAGCTTGCCATTGCTGCATATGCGGTAAAGAAAACCCAGTGCAGTCCTGTGACGGAAGCGATTATGGATAAATATGCGAAGCGGGATACAGATGGATCCTGCATTCGGATTTGCTTTCCGCAGCCGGGGCAGCAGGTTTGGGATATAGCCAAGCGATGTAATGCCAACGGAGCGGAAGTGGAACGGATTAACAAAACACAGCGGGACGCTGTGTGTGACGGGAAACCGCTGATTATAAAATAAGAGTGGGAGAAAAACGGCGTCTTTGCACAGAGGCGCCGTTTTTAATGTGGCTGCGTGTTTTAGCTTTCGTTTACCGGTATTCGCTATGTGAATTTCCTGGGGCACGTCGCGATAGCGTAAATAAAAAAGGCTCCAACTGGCGTGCATGCCAACAAAAAGGCCCCCTTGTGAGAATCCACTGCGTGGCTCTGTCGCAAAACACAAACTAAAAAGGCCCCCTTGTACAGGAGAAAACCGCACAGCATATAAAAAGAAAGGCCCCCTTGTGCAAAGGGGGCTGTCGCGTTAGCGACTGGGGGATTGTTACACTATCATTTTGCTGAGTCACTAAATCGGTGGGTACATACAGACAATCCTTCCGAGTTTTGCTGCGCAAAACCCACCTCCCTTTGCACAAGGGAGGCTTAAGTTTAGTGGGGCTGCGGTGTGCCACCTCCCCTTGCACAGGGGAGGCTTAAATGAGGTGAAGGTTTGCCGTGACAGCTCCCTTTGCTGGAGGAGGCAAAAGTTTGATGAGGCTTGCGCTGCGTCACTCCCCTTGTACAGGTGAGGCTTGTATTTAGGTGAGGTTCCCTCCAGTAAAAGAAGCTGTTACAGAGCGCATAAAAAGAAACTTCCACTTGTGCGTGGGAAAGCCACGCAGTACATAAAAAAAGGCTCCCTTTGCACAAGGGAGGCTTAAGTTTAGTGGGGCTGCGGTGTGTCACCTCCCCTTGCACAGGGAAGGCAAAAGTTTAGAGAGGAAGGCATGTGCCGTGCCGATAATATATCTGCGCAGAATATTCACAGAAAATTTATTGTATTTTCCGGGAATTTGCGGTATCATAATTTATAAAAGCAGAAAGGAGCAGCATATGTTCGGATATGTTCGTCCTTATGTGCCGGATCTGCGGGTTCGGGAACATGAATTGTACCGTGCAGTCTACTGCGGGCTGTGTCAGTCTATGGGAAAGCATACAGGCTGCGCTTCTTCCTTTACGCTTAGTTATGATTTTGTTTTCCTTGCCGCTGTACGTATGGTTTGGGAACAGGTGCCCTATAGTGCGTGCCCCCGCCGCTGCGGTGCGCATCCTTTGAAAAAGCGGGCGATTTTGCAGGATAACACTGCTTTGGAATACTGCGCGCGTGCTGCCGCTTTGCTGACAGAAGCAAAAATTGCAGACGATATACAGGATACGAAAGGGATGGCACTGCGTCCCCGTATGCTGCATCCCGCTGCGAAAAGAATGTGTAAAAAGGCATTCCCGGATGGAGACAGTCCGCAGGAAGCGGTTTGGCAGGCGCTTGCGCGGCTGCATGAATTGGAACAGGTGCGGTGTCCTTCTCTTGACGATACTGCTGATTGCTTCGGTGCGCTTCTTTCTGATGTGTTTTCCTGGGGATTGACCGGCGCGGCGCAGAAAATTGCTGCACAGGTCGGATTTGCCGCAGGGCGGTTTGTTTATGTGCTGGATGCGGCGGACGACCGGGAGCAGGATCAGAAAAACGGAAATTACAATCCGCTGAATATTGCACCGATTGATCCTGCTGCTTTGTCTGTGGCGGTGCGGCTGGATTTATCTAAATTGGAAGCTGCTGTGAATCTGATGGATTTTACGGGGCGCAGCGAATTGCAGGGAATCATTGAGAATATTTTGTACAAGGGTATGCCGCTGGAGGCGGATCGGGTGTTTTTAGGAAAACCCCGCGGATATAACTTGGCAGACCCTGCCAAAGATAATATGGACGGGGCTTTTGCCGCCGAACCGAAAAAAGAATTAGGAATTTAATCAGGAAAGGCATGGTTCATCTATATGACAGATCCCTATAAGGTTCTCGGTGTTTCCCGGGAAGCGACTGATGACGAGATCAAAAAAGCATACAGGGAGCTTGCACGAAAGTACCATCCGGATAATTATACCGACACGAATCTTGCAGAGCTGGCTGAAGAAAAAATGAAAGAGATCAACGAAGCGTATGATCAGATTCAGTCGGAGCGTTCCGGAAAGGGTGGTGGTTCTTCTACCTATTCAGGTACAAATTATGGCAGCGGAACTACCAGCGACAGCCGATATGTGGAGATTCGGAATCTGATCAATCAGCGCCGTTATTCCGAGGCGGAGCTTCGGTTGGATGCAATGTCTGTTGCAGACCGCAATGCGGAATGGAACTTTTTAAAGGGCTGTGTTCTGGCGCAGCGCGGGCATTTTTATGACGCGCAGCGGTTTATTGAAACGGCATGCTACATGGATCCGAACAATGCGGAATATCACAATGTGCGCGCGCAGATGTCGAATCGCGCCGGCGGATTCGGCGGTGCCTACAATACTCGAAATACTGGGGACAATGATCTGTGTTCTATATGTGCAACGCTCTGGTGTCTGGATTCTTGCTGCGAGTGTATGGGCGGCGACTGTATCCGCTGCTGCTGAATGAAAGGCGGGCACATGGAAAATCATACTTCCGGATCCGTGCAGACAAAACGTCTTGCGGTATGCGCGATTCTTTCCGGTCTTAGCTTGGCGGTTCTGTATGTGGGCGCTCTCAGCGGAATTTTTGATTTGTGCGCAGTGATCGTAGGCGCTCTGTGCACTGCATTTACAGTTCTGGAAATTGGCGGAATTTATCCGTGGCTGACCGGTGCGGTAACCGGTATTTTGTGTATTCTCCTTCTGCCGGATAAATTTGTAGCGTTGGAATATATTGCGCTTGGCGGGTTGTATCCTATATTGAAATCCTTTTTGGAACGCTTTGGAAAACTTTCGTCCTGGATATTGAAGCTTGTGTATTTTAACTGTGCGCTGACAGTGTGCGTTCTTGTATCGGCATTTGTACTGCATTCGGAGGAATTTGCATCAGCCGCATGGTTTGTAATATACGGCGCCGGCAATGTGTTTTTTATCATTTATGATGTGGCGCTGACTTCATTTATTTCTGTGTATGTTTTGCGGCTGCGGAAACGGCTGAAGATTAAGGGACTAAAATAAAACCGAAATGCAAAAGGCTCTCTTGTTGTCGATAAAGGTTGACTTACAAATGAATTTTTGTTATAATGCAGAAAATTCATAAAAGGAGTCGTAAATTATGGATAATAAGCAGGAATTTTTTCCAAGCGTGCATGAACTGGCATGTCCGAAATGCGCAAACAATGACTTGAAAATTTTGGGTACCAAAGGGGCGAAAGGAAAATCTTTGGGTATTGGAATGGCATTTGGTGCAATTGGGAACTTAGTGGCAAATTCCATGTCTAAAGACGATTATACTTTGCAGCCGGTTAAATATAAATGCAAAGCTTGCGGGAAAAAATTTGATTCTTTACCGTTAAATGCAAAGTCAGAGGAGATTCTTGATACTCCCTGTACGATTCATTTTACTCGGCTGTCCTGTTTTGCCGGTATGGCGGTTTCACAGAGCGTATATCTGAATGGAGTGAAGGTTGCTTCTGTAGGAAATGGGAAGAGTGTAGAGTTTCAGACTTTTGTTAAAAATAATACTATTTTTGTTACCGACCATCATGGCGTTGCTTTCAAAGGTTGTTACAAATTTGAAGCACAGAGCGGTGGAACAGAGGAAATTCGCTTTAAGAAGAAATTCAATACATAATAATAAAATAAAAAAAACAAATCGGGCAATCCTTTAGCCGATACCAGATAAGGAAGTTTTTATGTACGGTGTAACTCAGTAAAATGGGTTACACCTTTTTCTTGTTTAGGAAAATTGTCAATACAATTTCCCTGCTTGTTACGGTACTTACGGTATAAGACATAACAAAATCATTTAGAAAACGGATACAATGGTCGCTCTATTCCTGTGATATAACAATAATCAATAGAGGACTTGGTCCAATATTGCGGCAGACGAGAAAATCAATAGACAGAAAATAAATATCACGAATACAGGATATAATATTGCAATTCCTTGCGAGGTGTGCTATACTGTATTTTATATTCTTGTAGTTATTTTTCGGTGGTGGGGGTAGGGTGAATGACATACAGCTATAACAGCTTATGGAAATTACTGATTGACAAGCGCATGACGAAAACTGAAATGCGCAAAGCGGCGGGTATCAGCACAAACATTCTTGCTAAAATGGGCAAAGACGAACCTGTTGCAATGGATAGCCTCGCAAAAATATGCGTAGCCCTGCAATGTTCCCTTTCGGACATTGTAGATGTAACCGAAAGTCATATATCTTATGGTATGGAAACAGAGGAATACGGTATTTCCGACGCAACTATAAGGAATTGGGAAAAACTCAATACGCAATCGGCTGGACGTTTGACGACACGCGCCAATAAACGAAAGTCCAAAAAGCGAGTTCTTCCCTTAGAATATATAACGGACAAAAATAATATTACTTTTATTCAGAACACGCTTGACTATATAGATGAAAATAATATTGATATAATGTCGGCTATTTTTTCATTAGGAATTAGTCTTTTAAAGAAAAATAATATTTATAAAAAGCAACACGTTGCATGCGTTTTAAGCGAATATGCTGACATTACAATTATTGATAAATTATCAACTGCAAATTTACCAACTAATGAGTTTGATATTTTAGGATTGATTTATCAGTCATATTTACAAGAGGGAAAGAAGAATATAATAGGTTCGTACTACACCCCGCAGAAAATCGCTTATAATATGACGAGAGATTTTGATTTTTCAAATGGCGAATTATTTTTTGACCCCTGCTGTGGTAGTGGAGCATTTTTACTGACTGTTACTGCAAATCAACCCAATCAAATTTTCGGCGTTGATAACGATAAAGTTGCCGTCCTTATATCAAAAATCAATTTGTTACTTAAATATAGGGATATGGAGTTTATACCACAAATATATTGCTTTGACTTTCTGATGAATCACTCTGTAATACAGCAACATCCCGTATTTAAAAAAATGTTTGACTATATTGCTACCAATCCCCCGTGGGGAGCGATGGACGATTACAGCAATATCTATACTATAACGTCGAAAGAAACGTTTTCATATTTCTTTGTGAAAGCATTTGAACAATTAAAGGAAAATGGTTCTATCAGATTCCTTTTCCCCGAAGCAATCCTAAATGTCAAAACTCACAAAGATATACGTAAATTTATACTTGACCGAGCGGGGCTTGTAAGCATAACAATATATAATGATATGTTTTCAGGGGTAACTACAAAATATGTTGATATTGAATGCGACAGAGATTTAAAAAAAAATATATTTACTGTTTATTCAAATGGTAAGAGAAGAACTGTTGAAATAAAGACGGTATATGAAACCGAAAATCTGATCTTTAATTTGCTGTCAGATGATGATGTATCAATAGTTAGAATTGTTAAAGATAAAGGAAAAAGCTCTCTGCGAAGTAGTATTTGGGCTTTAGGCGTTGTTACAGGCGACAATAAAGGCAAATTATTTTCGGAATGCCTTGATGGTATGGAAAAAATATATACCGGAAAAGAAATTCAACCTTATGTATTACAACCTGCAAAAAATTACATTCTGTACGATAGGGCTAATTTACAGCAAGCTGCAAAAGAAGAAATATACCGCGCACCCGAAAAATTAGTATACAAGTTTATATCGAACAAACTTGTATTCGCTTATGATGATAGTGCAAGCCTTTTTCTAAATAGTGCTAATATCCTTATACCGAATATTCCAACAATGAGTGTAAAGACAGTTATGGCTTTCTTGAATTCTTCCTTATTCCAATTTATGTATATTAGGTTATTTGGAGAAGTAAAGATATTAAAAGGAAACCTAATTGAACTGCCCTTCCCGGAAATATCTGCAACCGACAATGAACGGTTATCCTCATTAGTTGACGAGGTTTTGGATGGAAACGACACAAAACAAGAAGAAATAGAAAATTATATATTTTCTATTTACGGCTTGACAGAAGAACAAATAACATATATTAGGAGAAAGGTTAATGGAAAAACTGATTAAGGAACTGAAAACCCAGATTGTCGCTATGAGCAAGGTGTACGGTAGCAATTATAATCTTAGCGACGAGGTTTTGGACGGTTTGTATTCTGTCTATCCGTTTAACAAGTTTGAGTATATCATCAGTCACTTGATAGGAACCGGTACTATTACGTTACAACAATATCTTGATATTCGCAACAGGTATTTGGAACGTAATAAATATCTGTATGTTTTTGAAATTACCGCACCACGCACATTTGGGGAAACATGGGCGCAACGGCATCTCAATGAAGTAGTACCAGAATTACAGCGTCCGTCTACTTCTTATGATCCGTATTATTCCGGACAGTACGATTTTTGGTATGAAGGCATAAGAATTGAAGTGAAAGCATCAAGAGCTGTTCGACGTAAAAGCGGCGATTCGTTGATTATCAAAGCGCTTTCAAGTGATTCAAAATATGGTTTTGATATGAACTTTCAGCAAATAAAACCCTCTTGCTGTGATGTTTTCGTATGGATTGCGGTATGGCGTGATGTGATACGCTATTGGGTGCTTTCCAGCGATGAGGTTAAGAATAACCGTTACTATTCTTCTGGTCAACACCGCGGGAATGTTGGCGAGGGGCAACTTTGGCTAAAAGACACGAATATTTATGATTTTGACGAATATGAAGTTGGTGTCCGTAACATCTTAGCAAAGATAGTTGAAAAGAGCGGGCGCTAAATAATCTTGAATACTATCTTTTAGTATTTACTTGTAGATTTAAGCGACAAATAAAATGATAAAACGGTATAAAGAAACGACTGAGTTCCTTGAGGATAAAGGAATTCAGCCGTTTTTGAATTTCAGATTTCTCGAAGAATACTTTATACTACATCATTCTGCCAACTTACTTCCCTATGTGGCGTTAGCATCTGGACTACCCGGTTTTGCTTGCCTTATGCTTTGCTGTGCCTCAATCCATACGCTGGTCGCCCCAGAAAAACAGCGCAACTGTGCCTGGACCTGTGTGACTGCCGATTGTTGTGCCGACACTATAAATCTGAACAGGACCGTCCAGCAACGGGAATCGTTTTTCAATCAGCTGGGCTACGGCTTTGGCGTCATCTATACATGCGGAGTTTGAAATAAAGCATTTCCCGTTATAGCCCAGCCCGCCGCGGGCGTGCTCTTCCATCTTTTTCACAATTTCCTGAATGACGCTGCTTTTTCCGCGTATTTTGTGCCGGGGAATCAAGCGCCCGCGGTTATCCATATTCAGCAGAGGACAGATTTTCAGCATGGTGCCGAACCAACCTGCCGCTTTGGAGATGCGTCCGCCTTTCACATAAAACGTCAGATCCGTGGAAAAGAACCAGTGGTGCAGCTCCAGCCGATGATCCTGTGCCCATTGATACAATGCGTCAATGTCCGTACCCTCGTCCCGCAGATCCGCAAGGCGATCCATGAGCAGTCCGTAACCGGAGGATGCACCGAGGGAATCCACAACATAAATTTTCCGATCCGGATATTTTTCCTGCAGTTCTTTTTGAGCGATGACCGCAGAATTATACACCCCGGAAATGCCTGTGGACAGGGTGACATGCAGGATATCCAGACCCTGCTCCAGAAACGGGGTGAAATATTCGATGAATTCATCTGCATTGATTTGGGAGGTTTTTGTTTCGGCACCGTTTTCCATGGCTTTATAAAACGCATCAAAGGAAAGAGATTTTCCGAGGTCATCATCGTATGCTTTGCCGTCCAGAAAATAGTGGAAGCAGATATAATGGTTGTCTCGTGCGGTGAAATGCTCCTCGCTGAGGTCTGCTGTGGAACAACAGCTTAAAATGTAGTCTGCCATAATCATACCTTTCCGGGCAATAGTGCCATCGAATTTTAACGTTCATATAAATTTCATATTTGCTGTACTTAGTATACCATAAATATATGAAATAAACAATGCATATTGAAAAAAGTCCGCAGATAAAAAGGCACTTGACCTGCATCGAAATAAATAGTATAATAAATATATATGTCAACTTTGCAATAATTGTCTGAATCGGCGCAGGCGGCGAAGGTCGCTTTCTTTAACAGATAAAGAAAGGCATGGTCGAGAATATGAAAAATAAATTTATAACGGTTCTTCTTGTTGTGGCGGTGTTTATTCCGTCTATCGTTTCAGTTGTTTATTTCAACAAAGTAAACGGCGGCGTGGCAGACACACACAACACAGTGTCAATGACAGTGAAGGATGTTGCAGGCAGCACGTTTGTATTTAACAGAAGCGACGGAGAAAAAGCAACGGATATGTTTGCGTTTTTCCTGAATATGAATGCAAACGCTACGGAGATTGCCAGCCTCCCCTCCACAATTGCAGAAAATGATTTTTATCAGGTAACAATCAGCACGGCTGTAAAGGATGCAGGGTACAAGTATTATTTCACGCTAATCAGCGCAGACTGCTATTTTATGGACGGCGATGGCAAAGTGTATCAGATTGCGGAAAAAGACGCACAGCAGTTTTTGGAAAGCAGTTATGCTGCCAGCTTGTACGAGTTCGGCGCGCCGCCGGTGCTTTCTCTTGGAACCAGTCAGGCAAAACCGGCATCATCTGTCTGGAGCTTCCAGAACAGCACAGGGGAATTTACCCAGGCTGACACATCTTTTTCAGTAACAAGCGAAACAGAGAGTTATGCCTTAGAGGGCGGTTTGGTGATGAATTTCTCCATCCAGCCGGACTATTTCGGTGTAAAGATTATCGATCAGAGCACCAATGCAGTTGTGTTTGACGATCTGTATGAAAATATTTCGGCGTTGACAGTGTCTGATTCTATGAAGGTGCGCGCAGAAGTTTCTGCCAAGTGGTATGAGGAGGCTGAACGCAGCTATTACGGTGAACAGACGTATACTTTTGACGCCCAACTTAGTGCACCGGCAGAATTTTATGCAGGAACCACCACATTGCAGATTGGTGAATTTATCTGTGTGACAGGCATCAACGTGAATAGCCCGGAAAACATTGCGTTTACCAGTGAGCCGGCAATCAATTATACGCCTGCATTTTTCAAGGACGGGGAATCGGGTACAGTGCATGCGCTGATTCCGTTTAACTGGGATCTTGCAGCAGGAAGCTATGTGCTGAACTTTACATATGGCGGTGCGTCCCAGCAGATCAATATTACACTGAATCAGCGGACGAATGCTTTCCGTGAGAGAACGATCAATATTGACAAAAATGTTGTAGCAACATATGGTTCGGATGCGTCTATTGAACGCTGTAATACAGAACTGGGAGAGGTTGCTAAAAAATCTTCGGCGACCCAGTATTGGCAGGGAAGTTTCCTGCCTGGTGCAGATGAAGGCGCATTGAAGAATGGATTCGGACACACCATGAAGGTATCCGGCGGCAGTATGCAGTATCGGCATACCGGTATAGATTATGCTCTGCCGGGGGATACACAGATTCAGGCGGTCAATGCCGGTGAGGTTTTGTATGCAGGATATCTGGACTATAGCGGATACACTGTAGTGATTGAACATGGATACGGACTGAAAAGCTGGTATTGTCATATGAACAGCGCATCAGTTGCTGCAGGCGATAAGGTCGAGAAGGGGGCGGCAATCGGTGTTGCGGGATCTTCCGGATTCGCGGCGGAAACCGGGGTGCATATCGGTTTGACGGTATTTGATGTACCGGTTTGTCAGTATTCGTTGTGGGACAGCGGTACAAATAAGGGAATTCCTGTATATACAGCAGAATGATTTTTAAGCCTCCCTTTCCTAAAGGGAGGCTTGTATTTAGGTGAGGCTCTCCCCAGGGAAGAAAACTGTCGCAAAGCACAAACTAAAAAGGCCCCCTTGTGCAAAGGGGGCTGTCGGCGGAGTCGACTGGGGGATTGTCCTGCTATCGTTACGCAGGATCACAAGTTGGAAGTATATCTTATACAACCCCTCCGTCAGCATCGCTACGCTTGGCTGACACCTCCCCTTGCACAGGGGAGGCTTGTATTTAGGTGAGGCCCCCTTGTGCAAAGGGGGCTGTCGGCGGAGTCGACTGGGGGATTGTCCTGC
>CASTST010000026.1 GCA_949451655.1 uncultured Eubacteriales bacterium
TTGCGCCGGTCCACCGTTCCACATATGTATCGGTGACAGAACGGATCAATTCCGGCAGTCTGTCAATACCGCCGGTTCCTCCTTCCACCAGCAAATCCAGCAGTCTGCAGATATAGTCGTACAAGTCAGAATCCGTGATAATATCGTCTGACGTATCGTCCAGTCTGCCGTTAATATATTGAAGCAGGAAGGTGATTTTTGAAAGCTGCATGGTATCCCGCATCATATTGATAATTAGAATCCGCGCAACCTGATCCTTATAATACAGCTTATTCTGAGGACGCATCAACCAGCCGCGCTTCACCCAATTTTGAAGGGTTGTTCCATCCACGCCGGTAATTTCCCGAATCTGACCGAGCATGATTCCGTCTGTTACAAAAAAAATCTTGGATAGAAACGCATCTCCCGTGACGCCACCCATTTTTTCCCGGTTCAAAACCGTTCCGGGTATATAGTGACCTTTTATCAACGCACCCATTGGTACACCTCCTTTCTGTCTGTTTTTGTTATCTTGTGTATATAATATCACACGTTCATTTGACTGTCAATAGTTTTCGTAAGATTTTTAAATAAATTCTATTGATTTTTTAAAGGTCCCTGGTAAAACAACACCAAGAAAAAAGCTCCCCCAGTAAAGAGGCTTCCGCGGAGCACAAACATAAAAAGGCTCCCTTGTGCAAAGGGAGCTGGATCCGCGTAGCGGAGACTGAGGGATTGTATAACTAACGATATGAAGTATTTGCAAAATGAAAGAATATGCTGACAATTCCTCCGTCTCGCCTACGGCGATCCACCTCCTTTTGCACAAAGGAGGCTTAGGTTTGGTGTGGATTGCGGCGAGCCCCCCCTTTGCTGGGGGGAGGCTTGGATTTTGTGTGGATTGCGCGGTATTGCTAAAAATTAGCACAAATAAAAGTATTCCCCATCAAACCTTTCCGAATCCGCCAATGATATTCCCATGCTCAATATGCAGCACGCCATATGTCCGCTCCAATCCGCGACCCACTGAACCAGGATTAAAAAAACGAATTCCCTCCATAGTAAATTCCTCTGCCTCATGGGTATGACCGAACAGCACCAAACGCGCCTCCTTCTCAACAGCCGCCTGGTACAAACGTCCCCGTCCACTTTTCACTCCATATTTATGCCCATGGGTACACAACGTACGCACGCCCTGCAAATCCAGTACACATTCCTGTACACCGCCACAGCCGATGTCGTTGTTGCCAAGCACCGCAGAGTGCATGATCTGCGGGAACCTCTGAAATAAAATTTCTGCCTCACGCACACCGTCTCCAAGGAAAAGAATCGCATCCGTATCCCTTTCGTGTGCGCGGATTGCCTGTTCCATTCCGTGAATCTGCCCGTGGGAGTCTGAAAAAACAAGAATTTTCATATTTTATTTATACCTTTCTTTTAGAGAAATTTCTCCCGTTTTGAACCCCGGGACCATATTCTTCATATACTGTATCAACGGAACACCGTAATATAGTTTGAAAAAGGAATGGTTTCAGCATGAAAATTGATAAACGAACTGTAGACAAAATCGCCGGGATGCCCGATGACCGTCTTTGGAAAATGATTCTCGCACTGGGTGCATCTAAGGGAATTGACCTGTCCAGCATCCGAGTGTCCTCCACAGAGCTGGACAAAATCCGCGCCGCTATGACCCAAATGACAGACGAAGACATTGTCCGCGCTATGGAAATTCTGGACGCCTGCAAAGACAAATAACGTAGAAAAAAGGAGGTTATAATCATGCCGGACAGCGAATTAAACGGAGATTTTTCCAAGGTACTGCAGCAGTTAATGGAAAAGCCCGAAATATCCAATTTGATTGCATCGCTGAAAAGCGGGGCACAAAGCGCGCCGGGTGATGCAATCCCAGCAGCGGGGACAGGAGAAAAAGCCGATCAGCCGGACAGCAATAGCGGAGGCAATGCAGAAGGATTGCAGCAGTCTATGCCTGCATTATCTCCCGACATGCTGGCAAAGCTGCCGGCAGTCATGTCCATGCTGTCCGGGATAGGAGCCGCCGGACAAAATACCGATAAAAAAAACGACGGCGGCGAATCTGCGCAGGAAGCGGAGAAACCGGCAGTCGGTGATGCGCAGCGTAAGGCATTGCTTCGAGCGCTGCGTCCATATTTAAACGACAAACGAAGAAACGTGATTGACAGTATGCTGCAACTGGAAGATTTGACTAAACTTTTTGGAGCCGGTTTCGGGAGGTGAAGTTATGTATTCCAAAAACAAAAGCATGCACTCCGGCAGTTACCACAATCTAACACCGCCGCCCGGATATGACGGCAACCGACTGTTTACAAGACAGGAGCGCAGCGACGGCAGAGATGAAAACTTTGTCGTACACACCCGCCCTATATACAGAGGCGGAGACAGGGAGCAGGAAACCCATAGGGACAGAGAACCAGTATATACAGACGTTGTCTGCGAGAATTGCGAAAATGCTCCGGCAGATACGTTTCCGCCCTTCCCCGGGGTTGAAGCGTTTTTGGATGAGTCGGAGGAATTTTGGGAAGGGGAAGTTCCGGACACAGAGCCTGTCCCGGTACAGTCTCCGTGCAACAGTCAGCCTGAAGAAAGCACAACCTGCAAGTCCGCATCCGGATTGCCGGAGCCTCTTGCAAAGCTGCTGGGCGGACTGGAACGGGAAGATCTGCTGCTGATTGGACTGCTGATCTTATTATCCGCTGACAAAAGCATGAGTGCCGGAGATATCCTGCTTCTGCTGGCACTGCTGCTGATTACAAAATAAAGCGTCAGCTAATTTTGCGCATCCATTGCAAAGCATGGTCAAACAAACGCTGATACCCAACAAACTGATCTCTGCTTTTCAAATCAACATCATCCGGTATATCTGCCGACAATGTTAGAGACAATGTAAATTGACATGTATCATCGTGCATTGTGCGTGCCTGCAATTCTCCACCGCAGTATCCTGCAATATATCTGCACAGTGTCAGTCTTGTAGAACAGCTGGGCAGGCTGGACGACAGCCCCTCCAAATTACTGACGCCTACGGGAAGTTTTTCAGTATAGGTTGTCATACGAATTTCAGATGCATCGCCATAGCTGCACAGTTTAATCTCAATTTTCCGACTGGTAGTCAGATCATTGAGAACAAAAATCATACACATCAAAAGCTTAATATAGTTTCCAACACCGACAGCGGAGGGTATGCATGTCTTACTCTCCGCTTCTTTATTTTGCACAAAACTTATTTCACAATCCAGAAAGTCACAGTCGGCAGCCATATCTTTCAATGTTCTGACAGTAACGCTTTTTATATCAAACAGTCCTTCATCTTCCGGTTCCATGATTCTGTCCGCATCAATGCCGGTAATAGCGGAAACAAATGCAGAAATTTTACTTTGAGAGGGCTTGCCTTCCGCACTCCGACCCTTATAATATTTTTGAAACATATCGCAGTCTTTTTTATTCTGAAACAAATATACAGCTGCAAAACGGCGCCCCATTAGTTTCTGAAACACTGCAACAGCATATCGAAAGCCATGATACCCTTTTAAAGAAAATGATAAAACATCCTGCGACACACAGTCATAGGCAGTTTCAAAGCAAAGAGCATCAAAGGACGACATGTATTCAAACAGAGATTCTCCCTCTGACAAATGCTTCAAGCGTGCACATGCCGCCGGATTTCCTGCTGCAACAAACGCACCGTCCGTGCACAAAACCATGGGGATATTTGAAAAATATGTATTGATCACCTGATCCATCATAGTACGCGCCTCCTCATTCTATGACTCACAGTAAAACAGCTCGGATCCTTTCTGTATATTTTGTTCGAGTCGAGTATAAAAAAACAATTTAAAACAGTTTTGCTTCATATTAAATAAGATCTGCTGCAATGCAGCATACCTATTATAAGCGATTATTATCGGAGAATCAATACATTTGTCGAAATCTCCTGTAAATCTTAACTCAAATATAAAAAAGCCCCTGGCAAAGGGGTCCCCGCATTGCGGGTGGGGGATTGCTCCCCAACAAAAGGACCCCTTGTGCAAAGGTGTCCTCCCGCGCAGCGGGTGAGGGATTGCTCCCCAGCAAAAGGCCCCCTTGTGTAAAGGGGGCTCCCGCGCAGCGGGTGGGGGATTGTTTTACTTTCATTTTAAATAATCTACAATATCAACAGTTTGTCATTGACAATCCCTCCGGCACGGCTACGCCGTGCCACCTCCCTTTACACAAGGGAGGCTTTGATATTTGTTTGCTACGCCGTGCCGCATCCTTTTCACATGGTGGGTTTTGATTATTTGATTGCTACGCCGTGCCGCATCCTTTTCACATGGTGGGTTTTGGTTATTTGATTGCTATGCCGTGCCGCGTCCTTTATACATGAAAGGCTTTTTAGATTAGTTAAACGTACCTCCTTCAGAACTGCACAGCAGATCCTCATATAGAAAGATTGAATTTAAAGTAAAGCTCCCCTACACAAACCCCTCACTCTTATCCGGTCTTCATTCAGCCCCAGTGGTATCGTCCGCAGAAGGTGCCGGTGGAGCAGAAATATACAGAAGGCTGTGTATCTCCGCTTCTTCCAATGCTGCCCGCACTGCGGTGCTCTTTTCTGTATCGCTTCCATCCAACACCGCCCGCAGCAAATACGCTGTAAAGCTTCCCTGAAGATTTTGTGCGACGGCAGCGACACTTTCCGCACTGGCCTCAGTTAAGTCAATTGCAAAAAATTCTGTTTCCCGAAAAATCTTTTCTATATATGGTGCATGATATGCTGCTGTATAAATCGCCTGAGACAAGCATATACCCATATCCATCTGCGCATTCTCACGCAAGCACCGTACATATGTGAGTATAGTATCAACCGTTTCATTATCCAGCGCTTCATAGGACTCAAACCCGCGGATCACCATTTCATCAAAGCCCGCACCCGCCAATTCCTCTGCAATAAGGCAATCCGTCTGCACCTGCGCGGGAATCGCTTCAAAAACCGCACAGGAACGCAGTCCGATTTCTTTCGCATATCCTGCCGCAGCGGTAAGCATTTCCAGAGACACAAGGGATTCTTTTCCGGAAAGACGTGACAACTGCTCCGCTCCCGGAGAGGCATAGGTCAGCCGTCCGTTGTCGTCTGTTACAATAAACGAAATAGCATTATAGCCGGCATTCTTGACCGCTTGCACGCGATTGTGCATTTCTGTTTTATCCGTACAGCCGGATAGATCCAACAGCCCTGCAGATACACTTAGCAAAGCTTCATCATGATTTGCAGGGGAAACAGTATCCTGATTATCGCTTTCATCCGTTGTGACAACCTGAGGGGGTTCAGATGTATCAATGGGAGCATTATCCAGACGGTGCTTCAAATAATTGCCAAGCAGCAGCGTCAGCCCGATAACAGCCAGCGCAAACGCCAGAACAAATACCAGCCGCTTGGGAAATTTGAACTTCTTCGCTTTATAATTCCTGTAATATTTCATGTTTTATGGTCCTTATCAGGTTCATTTCATATCCTGTATGCTGACGGAATCATACAGCGCTGTCGTTTCCACTTCAAGAGCTGCGCTTTTCTCCTCCAGCGCCAATCGGAATGACGCCCCATAGTAGTTCTGGCACAACTCTGTAAACTTTGCCTCCATGTATGCTTCATCCTTTTCACACCGCAGGAATATACTGTAGCCTTGATCCGACTCAATCACCGGACTGACCTGATCCACAACCAGACTGAAAGCAGCGTCCTCATTCACCTGATCCCACATACCCCGGCATAGGTAGTATCCATCCGTATTGGAAGTCATATACAAGGATTCGCCATAGTCGTGCACCAGCTTGTCAAAATCCTCACCGGCAAGATATTTATCACGCACCTGCTCTGCAAGCCGGCGTGCCTCCTCATTAGTATGCTTCTGCGCCGGCGTGAAAAAGCTTCCGTCATCCGATGCAGACGTTTGCTCACCAACAATCAAAATCTGTTTGATCCGGATAAACGCATCGCTGTTCACCAAATCCCGCAGTGTGTCCGGATCTGTTTCTATAGCTCCGTTATTGAGCATTGCGTAATACAGCGTGCTGTTGCAAACTTCCTGCTGCCGCATCAAGCGATTCACGCTGTGGTTCAAATGATCCTTTTCCAATGCCGCAGCATATGCGTCCGTATCTTTATACTGGTCCATCTGAGATTCCAGCATCTGATCCACCTGTTCCATGATATAATCGTCTTCAATGTCAATATCATATTCTTTACAAAGTGCAAAAACAGCATAAAAGTCCCGAATCGCCTGCATAACTTCATTGCGGATTTTTTCCTCCGCGTCCTTCGCCTGCTGCGCATCGCTCCAGATATCCGCATCCGCCGCAACACGCTCCCGGCAGCTCAGGACAAGTCCCCTGTAAAACGCATACGGCACTTCCATTCCGTCTACAACCAGTACCGGCTCCATATCTTCCTCAGACGGCTTCAGCGGATCCGTACAGGCGTACAGGCTGATGCACAATATAAGTGCCAGAAACAGGGCGGAAATTTTATTTATACGATTCCAGATATTCATAATAATCCTTTCTAAATGTATATAATTTGGATAATCTTTATCAGGAGCTTCCTTTGCTGGGGGCAGACTTATATATTGGTATAAAGCTTTTCCACTATTATACAATAAATATATGAACCATACTTGAACATCATGCGCAGATAAATTTCTTTTGCCGCTTGCAATCTGTTTTTATTTATGATACCATACCTCTATAAACATTTGCAAGTAAAAATGCACAGAAAGGTTACGGTCTTATTCATGAAAAAATCTGTTGCCCTGCAGGCAATTATCAAAGAATTACAGTTAAACGTATCATATACGCCGGGAGATCCTGCTCAAATCAATATCAGCAGAACGGAAATCAACCGTCCCGCCCTGCCCCTCGTGGGATTCTATGACTGCTTTGAAGCAGATCGCATTCAGGTTGTGGGAACCACTGAGCACGCATATCTGCAAAATCTGAGTATAGAAGATCGCAGGGCACGAATCGAAGCATTGTTATCCTGCCATCCGCCGGCAATCATCTACACCCACAAAAATCCGGTGGACGATATTGTGCTGGAAGCTGCCGAGAAACATAAGGTTGCCGTTTTGTGGACAGATGCCAACACCAGCGAATTCATGGCCGCACTGATTGCATATCTGAATGTGCAGCTGGCTCCCACCATTATGCGTCATGGCGTTTTAGTTGAAGTATACGGCGAAGGAATCCTTATCGTAGGGGATTCCGGCGTCGGCAAAAGTGAAACGGCAATTGAGCTGATCAAGCGGGGACACCGTCTGATTGCAGATGACGCAGTGGAGCTGCGCAGGGTGTCTGCCAAAGCAATTGTGGGAACAGCACCGCCCCTGATCCGCCATTACATAGAACTGCGCGGCATTGGTATTGTAGATGTGCGGCAGCTGTTCGGTATGGGCGCGGTTAAAGAATCGGAAAAGGTGGATCTGGTAGTGGAATTTGAGCCGTGGGAACAGGGCAAACTGTACGAACGGCTCGGAATTGACGACACATTTGTAGATATAATGGGCATACGTATTCCTTCCCTGATCGTTCCTGTTAAACCGGGTCGAAACCTTGCGGTGATTCTGGAAATCGCAGCTATGAACAACCGTCAAAAACGCATGGGTGTGAATACTGCAAAGGAATTTGACGAGAAACTGAAAAGTCAGATGAATCTGGAGCCGAACGCATTGTAATGGGTATTGGTAAAGCTTCCTCCCGCAAGAGAAGTTTGTAGTACACATTTAAAAGGCTCCGGTAATAGAGACTCCCTTTATCTTTACCTTATCCTCCAGTAAAGGGAGCTCCCACACAATTCTAATTAAACGTATAAGGCTCCCCCCAGCAAAGGATGCGGCGCGGCGTAGCAACAAATAACCCAAGCCTCCCTTTGCACAAGGGAGGTGGGTTTTGCGCAGCAAAACTCGGAGGGATTGTTTCGCTGTACTACTAATGGATAGTTCCTGCAAAATAACAGTATAACAATCCCCCACCCGCTAACGCGGGATGCCCCAGTGGTTCGTGAAACGAACCACCGCACAAGGGGGCCTTTTAAAGTTATATGCTACGCGGGAGCCCCCTTTACTGGGGGGCTTTTTTATGTTTGTGCCTAGCAATACCGTGCAAGTCCGCACAAATCTGAGCCTCCTCCCAGTAAAAGGAGGTGGGCTTTGCGTAGCAAAGCTCGGAGGAATTGTCTGTAGGTACTTTTATTTTGCAAAGAATTCATATCGTCGGTTATACAATCCCTCAGTCGCTATCGCGACAGCTCCCTTTGCACAAGGGGAGCCTTTCATTTTTTGTGCTGTGTGGAAATGACAGAAAAGATAAATAAAGTCTGCATAAACTGCCCCATGATTTTTTCTTCAAAAATAATTGCATTTCTGTCCGTTTTGTGTTATTATAATATTGTTGCCTGCCAATTTGGGCAGACATAAAATACGAGCCTTGGAGAAAGGCCATACCAGCCGGGGGATTAGCGGGCCCTTGCACCTGAAATCCGCTATACGCAGGGGTGGCATCCTGTTAGGAGGGCTGATCTTTTACGGTCTGTATCATACTTTTTCTGTGTTGAGGGACGGGTCCCGGCGCAATCGGCGGCTGTGAACCATGTCAGGTGGGGAACCAAGCAGCATTAAGCAGTTTACCCGATGTGCCGCCGGGGTGCCTGTCCTGAGCAGTCAGTATGATGTCGCGCAGAAGGTCTTTCCGAATTACAGGTGTATGGCCTTTCTTAGAGGCTCGTATTGTTTTTATAAATATCCGCACAATTTTACAGAAAGGCATGGTAACACAATGCATCAGGCTTTATACCGAAAATACCGTCCCGTCACGTTTGACGATGTTTACGGACAACAGCATATCACCGATGTACTCCGGTATGAAGTAGAGCACGGCAGTGTTTCCCACGCATATCTGTTTTGCGGATCCCGGGGCACAGGTAAAACTACCTGTGCAAAAATCCTTGCCCGGGCAATCAACTGCGAAGCACCAAAGGGCGGCAGCCCCTGCGGACAGTGCGCAGCCTGCCGGGAAATCGCAGCGGGCACCGCAACCGATGTAATTGAAATGGATGCCGCTTCCAACAACGGTGTGGATGCGATCCGTCAGATCTGCGATGAAGCATCCTACACCCCCGCAATGCTGAAACGGAAAGTATATATCATTGATGAAGTACACATGCTTTCCCAAGGGGCTTTCAATGCATTGCTGAAAACCATAGAGGAACCGCCGGAGCATGTGGTGTTTATTCTTGCCACCACTGAACTGCAAAAGCTCCCGGCGACTATTATATCCCGCTGTCAGCGGTTTGATTTTCATCGGATTGACGTAAAAGTCATTGCCCGGCGGCTTGCTTATATCGCCGAGCATGAAAACATGACCCTGTCCGAAGATGCGGCAATTCTGCTGGCACGGCAGGCGCAGGGCGGTATGCGGGACGCCATCGGACTTATGGAGCTGTGCGGCGCAGGCGGCAGCGATATTACAGCAGAGCAGGTCCGGGGATTGCTCGGTCTGTCCGGATATGATGCGGCTGCAAAAGCACTGACCTATGTGGCACAGGAAAACATCAGCGCATTGTTCGGTATTATATCAGATGTAGTATCCTCTGCAAAGGATATTTCTGTATACTGGCAGGAGCTGCTTTCCTTTGTGCGGGATATGCTCATCTGTAAATATGCGCCGGATCCGGCGGCATATCTGGATTTAACTGTTCAGGAACTGGAAATCCTTGCCGATGTGGCAGAAAAATTCACCATGCCCCGGTTGATTCACATATGCAGCTTACTGGATGATGCAGCAGCAAAAATGGCACGCACCCCGGCAACAAAGCGGATGACGGCAGAACTTGCGCTTCTGAAAATGTGCAAACCCCAGTTGGACGTCACTCCGGAGGCGATGGCTGCAAGAATTTCCGCATTGGAAGATAAACTGGCACTGATAGATATGGGTGCTCCCGTGTCCAAAACAGCGCCGACACCTGCAAAAGAAGATCCAGTAGTTCATGAAGCAGCGCACGCTGCAAGACCGCCGGAAAAGGACATAAAAACAGCGGCAAACGATAGCGCAACCCAAAAAGTGCGGGATATCAGCGAGGCACTTTCGCGGCTGGATGAAGGACATAAAGCACTTGCCGGATTCCTCACCGGTGCAGATATCCGCACCTCTGCTGATGGCAAAACGCTTTATATCTGCGCAGACAATTTTGCAGCATCCCTGCTGGGTCAGACAGACGCAAAAGAGGCAGTTGCAAGCGCATTTGCATTAGCAAAAATCACAGACGGCAAAGCAAATGTAATTGTGGAAGGCAAAGCTGCAGGCACAAAAGAAGCGGAGCCGGCAGATGAAATCGGAAAAATGCTTTAACAGATTATATAACGGAGGAATCAACTATGAAAGCAAGACTTCCCCAGGGACGGGGCGGCGGAATGGGCAATATGCAGGACATGCTGAAGCAGGCACAAAAAATGCAGGAGGACATGGCAGCCCTTCAGGAAGAATTGGATGAAAAAGAATACGATATCAGCGCGGGCGGCGGCGCTGTTAAAGTGAAAATCAGCGGCAAGCTGGAAGTGCGCAGTCTGGAAATCAGCCCGGAAATCGTTGATCCGGACGATATCGAAACCCTGCAGGATATATTGACCGCAGCAATCAACGAGGCAATTAAAACCGTATCCGATACAAATAATGCGGAAATGGGGAAAGTTACTGGTCCCCTGAGCGGCATGGGACTTCCCGGAATGCTTTAATTATGGCAGTTTACCCAGAACAAATTGAACGGCTGTGTGATATGTTCCGGCGGCTGGACGGCATCGGCAGAAAAACTGCCATGCGTCTGACGCTCAGCGTGCTGGATCTTCCCGAGGAAGATGTACAGGCGTTTTCCCAGGCATTGATAGCTGCGAAAACAGAAATCGGATTTTGCAAATGTTGTCAGAATATTTCCGCATCAGAGCTTTGTCCCGTATGCGCTGCACCGGGCAGAGACAAAAGCACCATCTGCGTAGTTGAGGATTTCCGGGCAGCAATGGCGCTGGAAAAAATGAATGAATACAACGGACTGTATCACGTGCTCCACGGTGTTATATCTCCCATGAAAGGAATCGGTCCGGAAAAGCTGAAAATCCGGGAGTTGATTTCCCGGCTGGACGGCAGTGTGACAGAAGTGATTCTTGCCACCAATCCTACCCCTGAAGGAGAAACCACGGCAATGTATTTGTCCCGGCTGATCGCTCCCCTCGGTGTGCGGGTGAGCCGGATTGCAAACGGTATGCCGGTAGGCGGGGATTTGGAATATGCAGACGAAATCACCCTGCGGCGTGCCATTGAAGGACGTTACAGCATGAATCAAACAAATGGCGCCACTGCTGAGTAAAATCGCGCACATATAATAAAGCAAACGCAAAACCAAATATACACATGGAAGGATGAAACCTATGGCAAAAATCGAAATGAAAACGCCTCTGGTAGAGATGGACGGAGACGAAATGACGCGGGTGATCTGGCAGATGATCAAGGATATTCTGATCTGCCCCCACGTTGATCTGAAAAGCGAGTACTACGATCTGGGTCTGGTTTGCAGAAACGATACCGATGATCAGGTCACCATTGACGCCGCAGAGGCAACCAAAAAATACGGCGTTGCAGTGAAATGTGCAACCATTACGCCAAACGCTGCACGTATGCCGGAATATAACCTGAAGGAAATGTGGAAAAGTCCCAACGGGACGATTCGCGCTATTCTGGACGGCACCGTGTTCCGCGCACCGATTCTTGCCAAAGGAATCAATCCTTACATACCCACATGGACAAAGCCGATTACGATTGCCCGTCACGCATACGGCGACGTTTATAAAAACACGGAAATGCAGGTTCCCGCAGGAAGCAAATGCGAGCTTGTCTGTACAGATGCCGAGGGCAACGAAACCCGCCAGCTGATCCATTCTTTTGACGGCGACGGCGTGATTCAGGGCATGCATAACACAGATCGTTCTATCGCAAGCTTTGCACGCAGTTGCTTCAACTATGCACTGGATACAAAACAGGATTTGTGGTTTGCCACCAAAGATACCATTTCCAAAAAATATGATCACCGGTTTAAGGATATCTTTGCAGAAATTTTTGAGACGGAATATAAAGAAAAATTTGACGCACTGGGAATTGAATATTTCTATACCCTCATTGATGATGCTGTGTCCCGCGTAGTCCGCAGTAGTGGCGGATACATCTGGGCATGCAAAAACTACGATGGGGATGTAATGAGCGACATGGTTGCCACTGCCTACGGCAGTCTTGGCATGATGACCAGTGTTCTGGTATCACCGGACGGCGCATATGAGTATGAAGCAGCTCACGGTACCGTGCAGCGTCACTACTACAAACATCTGAAGGGAGAGAAAACCTCCACCAACAGCGTAGCCACCATTTTTGCATGGTCCGGCGCACTGCGCAAGCGGGGCGAGTTGGACAATCTGCCGGATCTTTGCAACTATGCAGATATGCTGGAAAAGGCAACGATTGATACCATTGAGGATGGCGTCATGACAGGAGATTTGTTTATTCTTTCTGATTTGGAAAACAAACGCAAGGTTGATACAGAAGAGTTCTTACAGGAAATCGGCAAACGCTTGGATGCCCTTTTGGGATAAGCTTGCTTACCAAATGAAAAGACTCCCCTGTGCAAGGGGGGTGCCGATGCAATCGGCGGGGGATTGTTCCATACATACTGCCGGTTTAAAAATCTTGCAAAATGATTGTATAACAATCCCTCACCCGCTAACGCGGGAGCTCCCTTTGCACAAGGGAGCCTTTTTTATTTGGGGTTTAGCATACCGCGCAAGTCTGCACAGACCCAAGCCTCCTTTGTGCAAAAGGAGGTGGATCGCCGTAGGCGAGACGGAGGAATTGTCAGCATATTCTTTCATTTTGCAAATACTTCATATCGTTAGTTATACAATCCCTCAGTCTCCGCTACGCGGATCCAGCCCCCTTTGCACAAGGGGGCCTTTTAATATTTGTGCGCGGCGGCTTCAACTGGGGCTTTTTTGTTTGACGTGATTTTCCTTATTCCTTCCCCCGATACGCCTTGATATACGCCCGGGGAGATACTCCATATTTTTCCTTAAATATCTTAGAAAACTGATAAATATCAATATACCCGGCAGATACAGCAGCAACTGTAGGCGTCCCGCCATATTCAATCATGATTTCCGCCGCCTTTTTCAGTCGGACATCCATCAAATATTCCCGAGGCGAAACGCCAATCTGCCGCTTGAAAAGTGCAGAAAAATAGCTCCGGTTGAGATTCAGCCTTCGCGCAATTTCTTCCACTGTAATACTGCGCATATATTCCGTATCCATATAATTGATTGCCTTCTGCACATAATCTGATCCTTTTTCGGGTATTTTTTCCGTCTCCAGCATCGCACTCACAAACTGCCAAAGCATCCCGCTTAAAAATGCGCATTTTCCGCTTTCATATTGCTCACACTGCTTCATTTTCTCAAAAATTCTGCCCGCAGCCGGACATCTTATAATTGGTTCCAGTTTTACCGGCAATTCTCCCTCACAGGTGAATCCAATCCAAATATACCTCCAGGGATTTTCCCGATCCGCTGCATAAACCGTTTCAACATTTGGCGGAATCACAAAAATCTCCCCCGGCTGTACCGAATATGCCTTTCCCTCTCTGTAAAACATACCGCAGCCGGATTTCACATAGTGCAAAAGCCAATGTCCCCGCACTGCCGGACCGTATGTGTGCGATGGACAGCAATCCTCATATCCGAACTGCACCGGATTTAACCCGCTATATTTTCTGTTTACAATCAATTCTGAATGATGCATACGCTTCTCCAATACTTTTTAATAGCCACAAAGTGGCTATTGATGACTGATTTGCATCGGCTCTACCGCTGCCAGCCGCTTCCGCGGCAAAATTGCACTCCATGCAATTAAAATCATTATATAACAAAACAACAAGTAAATGCAACAAAAATCCATTGAAAACAGGGAGATATATTTTTATACTGATAACATAAACAAAAGGAGGCGAAATCTATGAAACTCACTTTTCTTGGTGCGGGAAGCACTGTTTTTGCACGAAACGTAATCGGAGACTGTATGTGCTCGGAGGTTCTCCGGGACAGCGTGTTTGCTCTGTATGATATTGACGGAGAACGGCTGGAACAAAGCCGCGTGATTTTGGAAAAGGTTCGGGAATCTACCGGAGGATTCGGAAAAATAGAATGCTATCTGGGCGTTGAGCAAAGGAAGGATGCACTTCGCGGCGCGGATTTTGTCGTCAATGCGATTCAGGTGGGTCTTTACGATCCTTGTACCATTATTGATTTTGAAGTTCCCAAAAAATACGGTTTGCAGCAAACCATTGGCGACACGCTTGGAATCGGCGGCATTATGCGCGCGCTGCGCACGATTCCTGTAATGGCAGATTTCGCCCGGGATATGGAAGAAGTTTGCCCGGATGCACTTTTCCTGAACTACACCAATCCTATGGCAATGCTGTCAGGATTCATGCAGCTGCATACAAACATAAAAACAGTGGGACTTTGCCACAGCGTCCAGGTCTGCGTATCCTCACTGCTGAATACGCTCGGCATGAACGATAAGTTGGAAGGACATACATCATTGATTGCCGGAATCAATCACATGGCATGGCTGTTGGAACTAAAAGACAAAGACGGGAAGGATATGTATCCGGAAATCAAAGCCAAGGTTCCGCAATTTCTGGAGGATCCGGAATGCTACAACAAAATACGCCTGGACTATATCAACCATTTCGGCTATTACTGCACAGAATCCAGTGAGCACAACGCGGAATACAACATGTTCTATATCAAATCCAAATATCCGGAATTGATCGAACGATACAATATTCCCCTTGACGAATATCCCCGGCGGTGTGTCAACCAAATCAATTACTGGAAAAAAGAATATGAAGAAATGCTGGCAGGCGGTATAAAAAAACATGAGCGTTCCAATGAATATGCATCCCATATTATGGAATCTATCCTGACAGACACGCCGTATCAAATTGGCGGCAATGTGCTGAATAAGGGACATCTAATCGAAAATCTCCCGGAAAATGCCTGTGTGGAAGTTCCTTGCCTTATAAACGGAACCGGCGTACATCCATGCTATGTTGGCGCATTGCCCGTACAGTGCGCTGCCATGAATATGACAAACATAAACGTGCAGCTTCTTACCATTGAAGCTGCTAAAACCAGAAAGAAGGAACACATTTATCAGGCAGCAATGCTGGATCCTCATACCGGCAGTGAATTGGACATAGACACCATTCGGAAAATGGTGGATGAGCTGATCGAAGCACATGGGGATTATCTGCCACAGTATCATTGAATATAATAAATATCTTCTCAACAAAAGGAAGTAAATCACCCAAGCGTAGCGGTCGTGACGGAGGAATTGTCAGCAAGTACTTTCATTTTGCAAATACTTCATATCGGTGGTTTTACAATCCCCCAGTCAGCACGCTTCGCTTAGCTGACAGCCCCCTATGGAGCCACGTAGTGGATCCTCACATGGGGGCCTTTTTATTTTGAATGTATTACATCAAATCCCTATGGGCTACACAGTAGATCCTCACATGGGAGCCCTCACAAAAAAGCCTCCCTTGTGCAAAGGGAGGTGGACTTTGCGCAGCAAAGCTCGGAGGGATTGTCAGCAGGTACTTTCATTTTGCAAATACTTCAATCGTTGGTTATACAATCCCCTACCCGCTAACGCGGGATGCCCCAGTGGTTCGTGAAACGAACCACCGCACAAGGGGACCTTTTTGGTTGGTGCCAAGCAAGCAATACCGTGCAAGTCTGCACAAACCTGAGCCTCCTTTGTGCAAAAGGAGGTGGGTTTTGCGTAGCAAAACTCGGAGGAATTGTCTGTAGTAATACTGCCGATTTAACCACCATCTAAAATGATAGTTTTACAATCCCTCACCCGCTGTCGCGGGAGCTCCCTTTGCACAAGGGAGCCTTTTGGGCTTGGCGAAAATTTTACGTTTCTTAAATCATGACCACTTTCAGCGTATTGGTCGTTCCATTCACATTCAACGGCACACCGCCAGTGATTACCGCAGTGTCACCTTTCGCCACTGCGTCAATCTGTTTTGCACAGTCTATTGCATGGCGGAACAGACTGTCTGTATCCTTCTGATCCAATGCAATCACCGGATGCACACCCCAGGACATAGAAAGCTGGTGATATGTTTTTTCCTCCGGTGTTGCCGCTACAATTGCCTGCAAAGGTCTGAATTTGGAAACCAAGCGTGCAGTGTAGCCGGACTGGGTCACTGCGATAATTGCTTTGGCACGCAAATCCCGTGCGGTGGTACAGGCTGCATCGCAAATTGCATTTGTCGTGTCTTCATCGTCCTCTTCATATTTAATGCCGGAATAAGCATGCATGGAAAACGCATCCCGCTCCGCCTGCCGCGCAATTTTTGCCATTACCTCTACCACATGCGGCGGATCAATTCCCATAGCCGTTTCACCGGAAAGCATAACCGCACTTGTCCCATCAAACACCGCATTTGCAACGTCGGAAATTTCCGCACGGGTGGGTGTGAGACTGCTGATCATGGATTCCAGCATCTGGGTGGCAGTGATGACAATTTTACCGGATTGATAGCACTTTTTAATAAACTGCTTCTGAATTCCAGGCAGTTTTTCAAATTCCACTTCCACGCCCATATCGCCCCGGGCAACCATGATACCATCGGACACTTCCAGAATCTCATCAAAATTTTCCACACCCTGCATGTTCTCAATTTTGGAGATGATCTTTATTTTATGACCGCCGTTATAGTCCATAAATTTCCGCAGCGCGATCACATCCTCGCAGCTGCGCACAAAGGACGCGGCAACAAAGTCCACATCGTTTTCAATTCCGAAAATTACATCCGCTTTATCCGCTTCGCTCAAATAAGGCATATCAATGGGGAACTTGGGAATATTGATAGATTTTCTGTTTTTTATCACGCCGTCCGTCTCCACAAGGCAGACAATATCCGTTTCCGTAGTCTCCGTTACTGTGAAAGACAGCCGCCCATCATCCAGCAAAATCCGGATTCCCGGTTTCAGCTGACCGGGCAGCGCGGGATACGTAATGGAAACCTCTTTTTCGTCGCCTTCCACTTCTCTGGTTGTAAAAATATACGTATCGCCTGCATGTACGGCGGCACTTCCCTCCCGCAAGGTTTTGATCCGGATTTCGGGACCTTTTGTATCCAACATTACAGCGGCAGAAATATGCATCTGATCCCGCACGCTCCGAAACCGTTCAATTGTTTTTTTATGTTCCTCATGGGTGCCGTGGGAGAAATTCAGTCTTGCAACATTCATCCCGGCACGCAGCATTTTCCGCATAACCTTTTCGCTGTTGCTTGCCGGCCCCAGCGTGCATACAATTTTTGTTTTCCGCATTCTCGTACCTTGCCTTTCTACTTTGTAAGCGCCTCACTTTTTTTCTTTCATATTATAGTATATAGGAGACTGAAAAATTGTCAATTGTATTTTTGCCTTAAATTGTGAATAGAACGAAAACTTCCCTTATGCTTTTTGTAGAGATCTGCCGCACTTTGGAAAATTCTATCCGTAAAGACTTGATTTTACACAGCGCCCGGTATATAATAAATAGAACAAATACAGAATTTCTAAGGAGTGGGCAAATGTTAGTTAATGCAAAAGAGATGCTGACCAAGGCAAAGGCCGGCAAGTACGCAGTCGGTCAATTCAATATCAACAACCTGGAGTGGACCAAGGCGGTTCTGGAAACTGCTCAGGAACTGAACAGCCCGGTTATTCTCGGCGTTTCTGCAGGAGCCGGCAAGTATATGTGCGGCTTCAAAACCGTTGCTGCTATGGTTGATGCAATGGTTGACAGTCTGGGAATCACCGTTCCCGTTGCACTGCACCTGGACCACGGCACATACGAGGACTGCTACAAGTGTATTGAAGCAGGATTTTCCTCCATTATGTTCGACGGTTCTCACTATCCGATTGAGGAAAATATCGCAAAAACCAAAGAGCTCATCGACGTTTGCGCACAGAAGGGACTTTCTCTGGAAGCAGAAGTCGGCTCTATCGGCGGTGAAGAAGACGGCGTTGTCGGAATGGGCGAATGCGCGGATCCGGACGAATGCAAAATGATTGCAGATCTGGGTGTTACAATGCTTGCAGCCGGCATCGGCAATATTCACGGTAAATACCCCGAAAACTGGGCAGGTCTTTCTTTTGAGACGCTGGACGCTATTCAGCAGAAAACAGGGGACATGCCTCTGGTATTGCACGGCGGCACCGGCATCCCCGAAGATATGATCAAAAAGGCAATTTCTCTGGGCGTTGCAAAAATCAATGTAAACACAGAATGCCAGATTTCCTTCGCTGCTGCTGTTCGTAAGTATGTAGAAGAAGGCAAAGATTTGCAGGGCAAGGGCTTTGACCCCAGAAAGCTTCTGGCACCCGGCACCCAGGCAATCAAAGACACTGTAAAAGAAAAAATGGAGCTTTTCGGTTCTGTAGGCAAAGCATAAGAATTGGTTAAGAAAGCCGCTGATTATATCAGCGGCTTTCTTTATAACTGATTAAAAACAAAGGGATCACTGCGCAGCACCAACATAAAAAACTCCCTTGTGAGAATCCACTGCGTGGCTCCACAGGGACTTGATGTATCAAATAAAAGGTCCCCTTGTGCAAAGGGAGCTGTCAGCTAAGCGTAGCGTGCTGACTGGGGGATTGTATAACCACCGATATGAAGTATTTGCAAAATGAAAGTACCTGCTGACAATTCCTCCGAGCTTTGCTACGCAAAGCCCACCTCCTTTTACACAAAGGAGGCTCACATTTGTGCGGACTTGCACGGTATTGCTAGGCACCAACCAAAAATGCTCTCATGTGACGATCCACTGCGTGTCTCCATAGGGACTTGGTGTATCAAATAAAAGGCCCCAGTAAGGGGAGCTCCCGCGTAGCACATAACTTCAAAAGGCCCCCTTGTGCAAAGGGGGCTGTCACGAAGTGACTGGGGGATTGTAAAACGATCATTTTGCAGGAAATATAAATCGGCAGTTATACATAGACAATCCCTCCGTCATGGCTACGCCATGCCACCCTTTGCACAAGGGGGGCTTAGGGGTATGCTTAGAACTTTTAAGATTTGGTAAAGGCTCCATACACCGCCGCGTCGCCAAGCTGTGCTTCTATTTGCAGCAGACGGTTATACTTTGCAACACGCTCACTTCGGCAGGGCGCGCCGCATTTGATATATCCTGCATTTACCCCTACTGCAATGTCCGAAATACTGGCGTCCTCTGTTTCTCCGGATCGGTGGGAAATTACCGTTCGATATCCGTTTTCCCGGGCAGTACGAATCACTTCCAGCGTCTCTGTCAACGAGCCAATCTGATTGGGCTTAATTAAAATTGCATTGCCTGCCCCCCGTGCAATTCCCCGGTAAAGCCGCTTTGTGTTTGTCACAAACAAATCGTCACCTACAAGCGCCATACGACTGCCCAATCGACGGGTCAATTCCGTCCAGCCTGCAAAATCATCCTCACCAAGACCGTCCTCCAACGATACGATCGGATACTTTTGGCTCAGCGCATCCCATTTGTCAATCAGTTGTTCCGCCGTCATTTTAATGCCTGCTTTCGGGAGGGTATATCCGTCCGCGTCCGCCCATTCACTTGCAGCAGCATCCAATGCAATCTGCACCTGTGCGGTAGTGTATCCTGCTTCCTCAATTGCTCGCACCAGATAATCCAAGGCTTCCTCTTCACCGGACAAATCCGGTGCATATCCACCCTCATCCCCAACGCCGACTGATTTTCCGTTACGCTTTAAAATCTTGCCCAAAGCATGGTAAATCTCGCTCCCTGCACAAAGCGCCTCGGAAAAGCTGTCAAAACCTGTGGGCATAATCATGAATTCCTGTATATCCACATTGTTGGAAGCATGTGCGCCTCCATTGAGCACATTCATCATTGGAATCGGCAGACGAACCGCGTCAATTCCGCCGATATACCGATATAAAGGAAGCCTTGTTTCCTGTGCTCCGGCTTTTGCTGCTGCCAGGGAAACCGCAAGTATTGCGTTCGCGCCCAAATTGGATTTATCCTCTGTATGATCCAGCTGCAGCATTGCACTGTCCAAGCAATACTGGTTGATCCGGCATCCGGACAAGGCAGGTGCAATGACGTTATTCACATTGTCTACAGCCTGCAGAACACCTTTTCCGTTATACCGATCCGCGTCTCCATCGCGTAATTCCAATGCTTCGTATCTTCCGGTAGACGCTCCGGAAGGAACAGCGGCTGATCCACCTGTACCATCGTCCAAAAGAACAACAGCCTCTACTGTTGGATTCCCTCTGGAATCCAGAATTTCCTGTGCGCATATGCTTTTAATTTTTGTTGGAAATGCCATACTTAATCTACCTTCCGCTTCTTCAAAATCGTATAAGAACTTCCTTTTATTTGTTAGTAGCTTTACAAAGCGTTCCCAGCATGGAAAGGCTTCTGATAAAGTTCATGCCTTTTCAGGAAGTCTTTTCCATAGTAGTGGCTGTAAAATGTTTGCTTATTCACGGTTCGGTAGCAATTTCCAATCCAAAGACATATACTGCATTGAAAGAATGCCTTATTCAATAAGGTTTAAAGAGAGGAATGCAGATTCATGATGACAATTTATACGGTCCAATCAGGAGATACCGTTCAATCCATTTCCCAGACGTTCGGAGTTCCCACGTCACAGATTATTGCTACAAATGAATTGGAAAATCCGGCAAATCTCAGCGTGGGTCAATCTCTGGTCATTCAATTTCCGGAACAAACCTACACAGTGGAAGAAGGGGACAGCCTGCAATGGATTGCCCGGGGATTTAACACCACTGTGGACGCGCTTCAACGAAACAATCCTCAGCTTGCCGGCAAGGAAACTATCTACCCGGGACAAACGCTGGTTATATCCTACGGAGAACCGCCGCTGGGAGAAATCAGCGTGACCGGATTCGCCTATCCCTACATATCCGATGAGGTTTTAAACCGCACCCTTCCTTATCTTACATATCTGTCCGTATTTTCTTACGGTCTCAATCCGGACGGCACATTGGTTCCACCGGAAGGAGGCGGCGATCAGCGTCTGGTAGACGCTGCTGTAGACAGCGGCGTCGTTCCCTTGCTGATGCTTACTTCCCTTACTGCCGACGGCACCTTTTCCAACGAACTGGTTAATATGATCCTTTCTGATCCTGCACTGCAGCAGGCAGTCATAACAAATACCGTAAATACAGTACAGCGAATGGGATACGGCGGCGTGGATGTGGATTTTGAATATATCTCCCCACAATATGCACAGGCATACGCCGATTTCGTCAGTGCACTGAAGGAAGCGCTGGGAGAGGATTATACCGTATTTACAGATCTAGCACCTAAAACCTCCTCATCGCAGCCGGAGCTGCTGTACGCAGGTCATAACTACGCCGCGCTTGGGCAGGCGGCGGACGATGTTCTGCTTATGACTTACGAATGGGGATATCAATTTGGACCGCCCCTGCCTGTCTCCCCTATTGATCAGGTGCGCCGTGTGGTTGAATATGCGCTCACGGAAATTCCCGGAGAAAAGATTTCCATGGGAATTCCTACATATGGCTACGACTGGACACTCCCATTTGTAAGAGGAACAGCAGCAGAACCTCTGTCCGCACAAGAGGCGGTTGCACGCGCCTTTGAAAAAAAGGCACAAATCCAATATGACAAAACGGCACAAGCTCCATATTACACCTATTGGCAGCGGGACAATACCGGTACACCTCGGGAACATATTGTCTGGTTTCAGGACGCCCGAAGCGCCGACGCGATGCTCCGCCTGATCAACGAATACGGACTGGACGGCGCCGGTATATGGAACATTATGCGCTGGTTTCCCCAGATTTGGGCTGTACTCAATCAGCTTTATACTATACGGAAGGTGTAAAAGACCATAGGTCCAGCCTAAAGTTCAAAAAAAAGGCTCCCTTGTGGAGGAGATTCGCTGCGCGAGCTCCCGGGGGAGTGGCGCGGCGCAAGGTCTCAACCAACCTAAGCCCCCCTTGTGCAAAGGGGGGTGGGTTT
>CASTST010000027.1 GCA_949451655.1 uncultured Eubacteriales bacterium
TTCCTCTACTGTAATCGCCCCGGTCGGACAAATTTTTTCACATTTTCTGCACGCAATACAGGCATTCGTACATTTCTTGCGAGCCACAGCGCCTTTTTCTTTATTGCTGCACGCAATCACTTCCCGCTTGATATCCGGCATCAGGGTTATAATTTGATTCGGACAGGTTTTCACGCAAAGTCCGCAGCCAACACATTTAGGCGCATGCACATGGGCAATTCCTTTTTCCATATAAATCGCGTCATAGGGACAAATCGCCGCACAGTCTCCCTTGCCAAGACAGCCGTAAGTGCATGCCATTTCCCCGCCATACAGCATTTTTGCACCACTGCATGTCTGGATGCCGCTGTAATCCGCTTTTTTCTCCGCATGTTCACAGTCGCCACAGCAGTGAATCACCGCTACCTGCTCCACAGTATCCTGGAATTCCACACCCAAAACCTGGGAAATTTTTTCTGAAACCGCATCCCCGCCGGGAATACATAAATTGGTGCTTTTCTCCGTTTTCTCTGCCAACGCCGCCGCATATCCGTCACATCCGGGATACCCGCACGCACCGCAATTCACACCGGGAAGGCATGCCCGCAGCTCTTTTTCCCGGGATTTTTCCCGCACCGCCATAAATCTGGCGGCAATAACAAGAATGACCGCGCAAATCAATCCGATTCCCGCCACACACACCGCGGCAGGTAAAATTGCATCCAGCATCCCGCTTTTCTCCTTTACAGAAACATATTGTCAATCACACCGGCAAATCCATAAAACGCCAGCGCCACAATAGACGCGGATATGAGCGTTATGGGCATACCTTCAAAGCATTTGGGCGGTTTTGCCGTTTCAATGCGCATGCGAACCCCTGCAAACAGCACCATGGCAAGCAAAAATCCAAGACCGCAGCCAAGGGCGTTTGCCATTGCTTCTATAAAGGTTGCATATCCTTCGGAAATGTTATTTTTCGCCACGCCAAGCACGGCGCAGTTGGTAGTAATCAGGGGCAGATATATGCCAAGAGAGCGGTGCAGCGCCGGAATATACCGTTTGAGAACAATCTCCACAAGCTGTACCAGCGCGGCGATAATGAGAATAAATACAATGGTTTGCAGATATTCCAGATGGAAATCTGCCAAAATATACGTCTGAATGGGCCAGGTAGCGGCTGTTGCCAGGAGCATAACAAAAGTAACTGCAAGCCCCATGCCCACCGCGGAATGAAGCTTTTTCGACACGCCGAGAAACGGGCAGATCCCCAGAAAACGCACCAGCACATAGTTATTCACCAGCATTGCGGTGAAAATGATAATTACCAAATCCCGCATCATTTTCCGCCCTCCTGTGCAGTGTCGTTACAGTCCTTACCGGCTCCTGCCGCCCGATCTTTTTCGGCAGCCTTTTGCAGACTACCATCATTAGCTCCGCACACTGCCGCCGAAGGACAGCCTGTGCATCCGAAATCTCTGCCGTTTTTTCTTTTTGTAATACAGTTTACAATGGCAATCAAAATGCCGAACACAAAAAATCCGCCGGGAGAGTTAATCAATATTGGAACAGCAAACCTGGACAGGAATGGGATTTTCCATCCCATAAAAGAGCCTGCGCCGAATATTTCACGAATCGACGCCATAGCGAGAAGCGCCAAAGCAAAGCCAACGCCCATGCCAAGGGCATCCACAGCCGAATCCAGAACCCGATTTTTGCTTGCATACAGTTCCGCTCTGCCAAGAATGATACAGTTTACAACGATCAGCGATAAAAACACGCCAAGGGCTTCGTACAGATCCGGTGCAAACGCGTGCATAATCATTTCAACAGCGGTGACAAATCCGGCGATAATGACGATATAGCACGGGATCCGCACCTGACCAGGAATTACTCTGCGCATAGCTGAAATCACAATATTGGAGCCAAGCAGCACCGCTGTAAATGCGACGCCCATACCGAATGCGCTGGAAACAGAAGTTGTCACAGCAAGGGTGGGACAGGTGCCGAGCAGCAGTACTAAAACGGGATTTTCCCGGATAATTCCCTTCAGAAAATTCTTCCACATAATCGTTTTCCCCCTTTCTGCCTTATTGCGTCCTGAGCGCTTCATATGCGGCAAACACATCCTGCAGCGCCGCCCACACACCGTCGCCGGTCATCGTTGCTCCGGAGATCAGCGTCAGATCCTCGGATGCTGTGCCGCCGGAAATACCGATCAATCCGGCTGCATATGCTGATTCATCCAAAGAATAATTCGTATAATAATCGCTTTCCTGAATCAGTTCCCCGGCAGAACGGAATCCAACCGTTTCGCCGTTTTCATTCAGTACAAACACCAGCTTCATAGGGGTACGGTATCCGTAAGGCGTGCATACCATAGCATAGGCGGCAGCCCCTGCGCCGGATACAGTATATATACTGGACACTGTGCCAAACTGACCGGAAACGGATACGGGAGTGAGCACTGCCCCATCTGTCAACGCCCGGGCAGCGACCGTTTTATTTTTCTCATGAATGGAATCTGTATCGGAAAGCTCCAAGACCCGGGCAGCGAGAGCCTCCTGCTCCGCCGTTACGTCTTTGCCCTCCAAGTCCATACAAACCACACCGCCTGTGGAGCTGACTACAGCAACAAAGGTTTCTCCTCCGTCCTCCAGGACGTACAGATACCCCACATCGTTTGCGGCACGCAGCGCCTGCTGTATGCCGTCATCAGAAACTGCATACTCCTCCAACTTGGGCGTACCCGCCCGGGTCAGTGCGCCGGGAAGCAGCAGTGGCTTTAATTCTTCAATAATCTGTTCTTCCGTTTTATTTCCCTGCGCCACGCCGCCAAGCTCGATCAGAACGGAAAACGCATCCTCCACCGCACTGCGGAACGCGGTTGAGGAATAAGTGACGCCGGCATATAGATCCACGCCGGATAGTGCGGAATCCTGTCCCACATAGGTGCTGGGATACTCTCCAAAATCCTTGGATTCTGCATAATTGGTCATTTCCACACCGGTAATCTTTCCGTCTGTGCCAACACCTACCGTAAAGGTCATAGGCGTTGCAGAATAGGATGAACTTGTAGACAGAGTAACAGCATAGCCGCTCCCGCCTGTATCCCGGAATATTCCGGTCACTGTTTCGGGAACTTCTCCGGCAGGGGTTTCTTCTTCAAAGCCTGCCGCGTTCGGAAGCACCGCATATAAGGACGCCTGTTCGCCGGTTGTGGCAGATTCTTCTATAATGGGAGCAGTGACATGGTTCACAGCCGCCAGCAGCACCGCCACAACCAGACATATACTCGTTAAAACTGCAATACTTTTCCATGCCTCGCGTTTCATATGAACTACCATTTCCTTTCTCCCATGTTACGCTTTTCTGATTTTTCCCGCCGGGACAGCGCCGAAAACCTTTCTCGCACAAAGCTTTGTAATATACGGGGTCAGAATATTCATAAATAAAATGGCGAACGACACACCCTCCGGGTATGTTCCCCACAAACGGATCGCCGATGTAATCAGTCCGCATCCGATACCAAACACAATTTTTCCAAGACCCGTAGGCGGAGAAGTAGCATAATCCGTTGCCATAAAGAACGCACCAAGCATCAGTCCGCCGGAGAGAATCTGATACAGGGCAGCTTCAAAACTGCATCCTCCGGCAAAAAAGGAAATGAGAAATACTGTACCGATAAAGGCTACAGGCGTTTGCCAGGTAATTACCTTGCGGATGAGTAGATATACCCCGCCGATCAATAGCGCCAGCGCACAGGTTTCCCCAAGGCATCCCCCATGTTTACCCAAAAACAGGTCATATAAGGAGGGTGCCGCTCCCGGTTCAGCTACCAAGGGAGTAGCGCTGCTGATTAACTCTCCACCCGAAAAGCCTGTGGGTTTCGTCCAGTTTGTCATTGTCCCGGAAAAAGACAGAAGCAGTACAATCCGCGCCGTAATTGCCGGATTGGCAAAATTACATCCGATTCCGCCGAATAACTGTTTTACTATAACGATTGCGACAACACTGCCGATAACCGCCTGCCATTCCGGGATGGTCACAGGCAGATTAAAGGCAAGCAGCATGCCTGTAACGATGGCAGACAAATCCCCGACTGTGGGCGTGCGCTTTGTGATCAGCTCAAACGCCAGTTCAGACAGCACGCAGGAAAGCACGCAAATAGCCGTGATGTAAAGGGCGCGTGCGCCGAACAGCCATACAGACGCGGCAAGCGCCGGACATAGCGCAATGATTACATCCAGCATGATACTGCCGGTAGTCACACTGCTTCTGATATGTGGAGATACTGTGATCTGCAATTTCTGATTCATTCTGCAATCCCTTTCCGCATCCTGTAGGTATTACCGATTAGATTTAAGCCATGCGGCAAGCGCCGCTTTGGCAAGCTTGTTCTGCTGCACCAGAGGGCGTTTTGCCGGGCAAACATAACTGCAGCAGCCGCATTCCATACACAGATTCGCATGAATCTTCTGCAATGTTTCCATGCTGCCGCTTCCATATGCCGCGGCAATAGACACCGGCGCAAGCCCCACCGGACACACATTGGTACAGCGTCCGCACCGGATACAGTTTGTCGCATCCACCGGAGCGGCGTCCCGGGCATCGAGAGCGATGAGCGCATTCGTCTGTTTCAAAACGGGCATACTAAGATCCGGCACAGACACGCCCATCATAGGTCCCCCGTACAGCACCTTTCCCGGCTGGGTTTTGAATCCCCCGCAAAAGTTAAATACTGCATCCAGCGTTGCCCCGATGGGCGCAATCACATTCTGCGGATTTGCCACGGCAGAACCGTCTACAGTGATACACTTTTCCACAAGCGGCATACCTGTACGGATATATCGGGCAATCGCCGCAAGGGTTGTGCAGTTGAGCACAATCACACCCACATCAATGGGCAGACCACCCTCAGGAACGACTTTGCCGGTGGTATGATAAATCAGCACCTTTTCCGCACCCTGGGGATATACGGAAGGAAGAACCTTCACAGAAGCCGCCTCATTTCCCTCAGTGATGTCCCGCATCGCACGCACGCACTGCGGTTTATTCTTTTCCACGGCAATGATGATTTTTTTCGCCTGCAAATATTTTTGCAGCAGTTGGATACCTTCCAGCATATCCTGATTCCGATCCAACATAGTACGGGTATCGCTGGTAATATACGGCTCGCACTCCGCACCGTTGATGATGATTTCCTGTATACGGGAAACATCCCCCACATTTAGCTTTACGCCTGTTGGGAACCCCGCCCCGCCCAGACCTACCACGCCGCTGCGTTTTACAGCGCTTATAAAGCCTTGCAGGTCTGTGACAGCCGGGGGAGCAATTGCCGGATCCGGCGTCATCTTCCCATCCGGAAGAATATATACGGCAGGCGCATATCCGCCGCCGGACAGCAGAATGTCTTCGATTTTATCCACCGTGCCGGACACACCGGAATATATGGGAGAAGACAGCCCCGCGCTCGTCTGCCCCAGCAGCGTGCCCACATATACTGCGTCTCCCGGGCGGCAAACCGGTTTACACGGTGCGCCGATATGCTGCACCATGGGATATACGGCAATATCCAGATCTGTCATCCGTAAGGGAACACTGTCCGCGGTGGATTTCAAATGGGGAACCGTAACACCTTTCATCCGTTTCATCAATGTGACCTCTATTATCCTTTCTGCTGGTTGCAAAACTGCTAAATTTATCCTGTTTGATTTCATTATAATAGGGCAAATTGTAAATGTCAATTCCTGAAAATACAGATCCATAAAGAATTTCGTCAGAATGTTGCATATTCAAAAACAAAGTGCTATAATAGCGTTTGCTTTGAGAAAAACTTACTTTAATATATATGGAAAGAGCGATAGAAAATGATTGTTATTCTATTTTTGTTCTGGCTGATTCTCAGTCAGCAGATCACACTGGAAATCTTAATATTCGGGTTGCTGATCACCGGCGGCGTGACCGTGTTCATGTGCCGCCATCTGGGGTACAGTCTGAAAACCGAATGGAGAATCTGGCGGTGTGCAGTGTTAGGATGTGCATATTTGCTGGTTCTGATACTGGAAATTCTGAAAGCAAACTGGACTGTTGCAGGAATTATTCTGGGACGCAAAAAACATTACCGACCTGCAATTGTATGTTTGGAGGTTCCGCTCCGGCATCCCGTGCTTCGGGCAATCTATGCAAATTCCATTACCATCACCCCCGGCACGATTACCGTTGGACAAGAAAAAGGAACGTACACCGTGCACTGTCTCGATGAAAATATGGCGCAGGGTATAGCAGACAGCACCCTGGTAAAAATTCTGCAGAAAATGGAGGGTACAAAAGCATGAGTATAGAAGCAGCATATCGCCTTCTGTTTCAAGGTACGCTGATAGTACTGGCAGCAATGGCAATTGTTGCCCTGATCCGTACCGTCTCAGGACGGCTTACGGTTGATAAAATCATTGGCATCAACCTGATCAGCACAATCGTAGTCATCGCCATTATGATTCTGACTGTTTTGCTAGGGGAAGATTATCTTGCGGACGTTGCACTGATCTACGTTATGATCTCCTTCGTAACCGTAATGCTCCTATGCAAAATCTATATCAACCTGTTTGCAGCAGGAAGCGACAAACCGGAAAAGAAAGGAAGAACGCAGCATGACGATTGAGTGGATTCGTTTTTGGATTGTGGCATTGCTCACACTATTTGGAGTATTGACACTTTTTATCGCCATATTCGGTACCTTCCGATTCAAATTTGCGCTGAACCGGATTCATTCGGCGGCTATGGCAGACACGCTGGCGCTGATGGCGTTCGCCGCCGCACTGATTCTGGCGAGAGGAGCCTCTCCCGTATCTTTAAAGCTTCTGCTTGCAGTAGGAATGCAATGGTGCACAAGTCCGGTTTCCTCGCATCTGCTTACAAAATTTGAATACATGACAGACAAAGCACTCTGCCGGTACTGCAAGCTTCCGGACCAAGCCCCGGAAGACACAGACACAAATTCCAAGTAAAGGTGTGGATATATAAATGCTTCGTGAAATATTTTTACTGCTTCTTCTTGGCGGACTGATCTTCTGCGCCATTGCAACCGCCGTGTCGAAGCGGCTGATGAAAATGATTATTGTTTACATGGCGTACAGCCTGATTATGTCTGTTATATGGCTGCTGCTGGAATCCCCCGACCTGGGGATTACGGAAGCTGCCGTAGGCGCGGGCGTGACCGGCGTGCTGTTTTATCTTGCCCTGCGCCGAATCCATCAGTTTGATAAGGACGCGGCGGATCAGGACGCGCAAAACAACTCCGGCAAAGACGAACAAGGAGAGTGAGCTGCATGAAAAAAACATTTTGGCAAAAGCTTTCTGCCTGGCATAAAGGAGAATTTGATTTCACACTGAAAACTACGGATCATGTGGATCCCCCAATCATACATGAATATACGGGAAAAGAACACACCATACAGGCGCTGTCGCGGAAAGAACGGGCGTTTTCCGGCGCACTGTACAATGTTCTGTGCGTTCTGTTCTGCCTCATTTTAATCGGCGTGCTGCTTGGCGCCGTCGTATCTCTGCCGCCCCACGGCAATGCAGAGAATCCGGCGGTGAATGAAGTAATGGACCGCTATGTGGAAGAAGGTATGCAGGAAACCGGCGCAGTCAACACGGTCGCCGGCATGATTCTGGATTACCGTGCCTTTGATACACTGGGAGAATCCTTTGTACTGTTCACCGCTGTGTGCGCTGTAACCATTCTCATGAAGAACACCAAGCGCACCGCGCCCGACGGCACACCCCTGCCCATGGTGGTTGCTCCGGGAATCGTGGATTATTCCAAAGATAATATTGTAAAAACCGTCAGCCGGTTTCTGATTCCCTTTATTTTTGTGTTTGGAGTGTATGTGCTCCTCAACGGACATCTTTCCCCGGGCGGCGGATTCTCCGGCGGCGCCATTCTGGGCAGCGCGCTGATTCTCTTTTCCATGGTATACGGAGAGGATCGGGCGGCGGCAATTTTCAGTGAACGGCTGATTAAAACCGTAGTGCTTGTGTCCCTCAGCTTCTATGCCATTGCAAAAAGCTATTCCTTCTTCACAGGCGCCAACCACCTCCACTCCATTATTTCCCAGGGAATACCGGGGCGGATTTTGTCTGCCGGGCTGATTCTTCCCCTCAATGTGGCGGTAGGCTTTGTAGTCTGCTGCACCATGTATTCCTTTTATATGTATTTCCGGCGGGGTCGCATCCAGTAAATCTCCGCACAATTGCTTGAATCAAAGAAAGGGATGGCTATGCTTACGTCATTTGAAGATCTGTGGATCCATGTCGCAGAGAATTATATTGTCATCGTCTCCATTATTCTGTTTGGAATCGGCTTTACCATGCTGCTGTTTTCCCGCAATCTTCTGAAAAAGGTAGTGGGTCTGAACATCATGGACACCGGCGTATATCTTCTGCTGGTTTCTATGGGATATATCGACGGCCGCCACGCACCCATCATTGCAGACGGCATCACCGATGCGGCGAACTACATCAATCCGATTCCCAGCGGGCTGGTACTTACCGGTATCGTTGTATCTGTCAGCGTTACAGCAATTATGCTGTCGCTGATCGTCCGTCTGTATGAAAAATATCATTCCCTGAATCTGGACGAAATCTACGAACTTCGGAACAAGGAGGAAAACGCCTGATGCTGCAAAGTTTGTTTGCCTCTGACTTTATCGAAAATTTTCCCCTGTTTGCAATCATCCTCTGCCTGTTGTGCGCAGTGATTTCCTTCGTCCTTTCCGGCAGCGGCGCGCGCCGGCTTACCTATGTTCTGGTTTCTGTGGGAATGGGACTGAATTGCAGCGTGCTTCTGCACAATCTTATTACCGGGGAACGCTTTACCTATATGATGGGACATTTTCCCGCCCCCTGGGGAAACGAAATCGCCGCCGGTCTTCTGGAACCTGCATTTGCCCTTTTGTTCGGCGTGGTCATTCTCTGCTCCGTTGCAGCCGGCAAAAGCCGCATCCTGTTGGATGTGCGCGCCGACAAGCAGAATTTCTACTATATATTGGTAGATCTGGCGCAGGTGGCTATGTTCGCCCTGTGCTACACCAACGATATTTTCACCGGATATGTGTTTATTGAAATCTGTACCCTTGCGTCCTGCGGACTGCTGATGATCCGGGAAGGAGGCAAGCCGCTGGTTGCTGCCACCCGGTATATGATTTTCAACCTGATCGGCTCCGGTATGTTCCTCATCGGCATCACCCTCCTGTACGGAGTGACGGGACATCTGCTGTTTCCCCAGCTTCAGGAAACTGCGGCAGCAGCATGGAGCAGTGGTATGTACCACGGCGTCATGGTCGTTTCCATTGGACTGACGGTCAGCGGTCTTGCCATCAAAAGCGGACTGTTTCCCTTCCATTTCTGGATGCCAGACACCTACGGCACCGCAACGCCGTCCTCCTCCGGAATTCTTTCCGGTGTAATCTCCAAAGGATATATCTTTCTTTTAATCAAAATCATCTATCGGGTATATGGACTGGACCTATTCATGGAAACGGGAATCCAGAACATTCTTTTCCTGTTCGGTATTGCAGGTATGATTATCGGATCTGTGTCCGCTATCCGTGCCCGCACCATTACAAAAATGACGGCATTTTCCTCCGCCGCCCAAATCGGATATATCTTCATGGGCATTGGCATGGGAACCAGAGAAGCGATGATCGCCGTTTTCTTCCACATCTGCGCCCATGCTATCACCAAGCCGGTTCTGTTCCTGGCGGGCGGCGCACTAATCGACGCTTCCGATGGAAAGCGGGATTTCAACGCGCTCCGCGGTGCGGCACACCGAAACCCCCAGGCAGGATTTGCTTTCCTGTGCGGTTCCCTTTCCATGATCGGATTCCCGATTTTCACCGGATTTATTTCCAAGCTGTATTTTGCCCTGTCCGCCTTTGCATTTCCCCATAAATCCATGCTCGTTCTGCTGGCGCTTGCAGTCAGTACGATTCTGAATGTAATCTATTTTATGTATGTGTCAGTCATTCTATATTCAGGAAAAACAGATCCTGCCCGGCGCGTTGGCTTCCGGCAGCAGCGGACTTTCACCGTGGCAGTATTTGTGCTGGTTCTCGTAAATGTAGCAATCGGACTGCACTCCCAGCCCCTGACCTCTTTGTTTGAAGCAGGTCTGGATCTGTTTCTGGGATAAATAAAAGAATTGGAGATCCTTATGAATTTGCTTATACCCTTTCTTTTCTCACTCGGAGCGGGTATTGTATTCGCTGTGATGAAAACCTCCTCCAGACGGTTGCTGTGCATATCCGCAATCGCTGCCGCAGCAGTGCAGGCAGTACTGCTGACCCTCCCTCTCATCATAAAAACGGAAGGAATTACAATCTGGCGGTTTTCCCAGTCTCTGCGGATTTCTCTCCATGCAGACGGAATCGGCGCACTGCTGGGACTGCTTACCGGATGGGGCTGGCTGTTATGTATTATTTTTTCCGCCGCATATATGCGGCATGAGGAACGGGAATCTACCTTCTATGCATTTCTGTTCCTGTCCCAGGCATGCCTGATCGGTGTGTTTTTCGCGGACAATCTGTTTTCCCTGTATCTGTTCTTTGAAATGACTACCCTGGCATCCCTTCCCCTTGTGCTCCACAGCAGAACCAAGGATGCAACTGCGGGAGGTATGAGTTATCTGTTTTATTCCCTCGCCGGAGCAATCATTGCCCTGTTCGGGCTGATGGTGATCTATCATGAAGCCGGAACACTGGACTTTGTGCCAGGGGGATATTTGACAGAGGCACATTCCGGCGCGCTGCTTCTGATCGGTATATTCGCCTGTGTAATTGGATTCGGCGCAAAAGGCGGACTGTATCCCCTCCATGCATGGCTGCCCGCAGCACATCCCCAGGCGCCTGCCCCCGCCTCTGCCCTTCTGTCAGGCATTATAACAAAATCCGGCGTCATTGCAATCTTACGACTGCTCTTTTATGTAATAGATCCTGCTCTGATTCGCGGCACATGGGTGCAATATACCCTGCTCACGCTGGCGCTTGTCACTATTCTCATCGGTTCCGCACTGGCGCTCACAGAAAAAAATCTGAAACGGCGGCTGGCGTTTTCTTCCGTCAGTCAGGTTTCTTATGTACTGGCAGGACTGTTTTTGCTGAATCATACCGCAGTCCTGGGCGCGCTCTTACAAATTATATTCCATATGATCGCTAAATCCGGTTTGTTTTTGTGTGCCGGTGCACTGATCTGGTTTACGGGAAAAAGTCAGTCGGAAGATTATATCGGACTGGGTAAAAAATATCCCGCACTGTTTGTATGCTATACTGTGTTCTCCCTGTCTCTGATCGGCATTCCCCCGGCTGGCGGATTCTACAGCAAATGGTACCTTGCCCAGGGTGCTCTGGAAGGTGCAGGACCTTTTGCCTATATCGTTCCTGTCGTTTTGCTGATCAGCGCGCTTCTGACAGCAGGATATTTGCTGCCCGTGACCGGGAAAGCGTTTTTCTCCGGAAAGGATCTAACACAAACTGTCGAACGTGAGAGAACCCCTGCGGCGTTTCTGCTGCCGCTGATCCTGCTTGCCGCTGCGGCAATCCTGCCCGGTCTCTTTTTCCCGGGTGTCGGAGACGCAGTATCCGCTTTGTGCGCCGGAATCTTCGGCTGATTTTATCTTCCAACGAAAGGAATGACTGCAATGCATCCCGGATTTTTACTGATCCCGATTTTATTTCCCATTCTGGCGGGACTTTTATCCTACCTGATCCGCTTTCCAAGGGAGTGGATGCGCCGAATGTACTTTATAACAGTGATTTTTCTGAACGCATGCTTTATGTGGGTGCTGCTGTTTTTTACCCCGGCAGACAGCTTTGTTCTGCTGGAGTTTACAGACACCTTACAGCTCTCCCTGCGGCTGGACGGACTTGGGAAAATTTTTGCCGGTCTGGTATCCGCCCTGTGGCCCGTCACTCTGATCTATGCCTTTGATTATATGAAAAAGGAAAAGAACATGCGACGGTTCTGGGCATTTTTCACGGTTGCCTTCGGCGTGACAATCGGCATAGCCCTGTCGGCAAATCTGCTTACCATGTATCTGTTTTATGAAATGCTCACCCTGGCAACCGTTCCTTTGGTAATCCATGAAATGAACAAAGACTCCCTTGCCGCCGGCAAAAAATATATGATCTATTCCTTCGGCGGCGCGGCATTTGCTTTTCTCGGGCTGGCATATGTGCTCACCTGGAGCCATGCGGATTTTACGCTGGGCGGCTTCCTCACCGACAAGATCGGCGATGGGCAGGCAGTGCTTTTCTGGTTTTTCGCCTTCGTAGGCTTCAGTGTAAAAGCGGCGCTCTTTCCTGTTCACGGATGGCTGCCCACCGCCTCTGTAGCGCCTACCCCGGTGACAGCACTGCTGCACGCAGTGGCAGTGGTAAAGGCCGGTGCTTTCGCGGTAATCCGTCTGACTTATTACACCTTCGGTACAGATGTGATCCGCGGTTCCTGGGCGCACCGTGCCGCAATGGCGCTCACCCTGCTCACCATTCTGTATGGTTCCATGATGGCGCTGCGGCAAAGACATTTCAAACGGCGGCTTGCCTATTCCACCGTATCCAATCTGTCCTATGTATTATTCGGAATCACCTTGCTATCTGACACAGGACTGATTGCATCCCTGCTTCATCTGGTATTCCATTCCATGATAAAAATCGTTGCCTTTTTTGCTGCCGGTGCGGTGCTCCACTACACCGGAAAGCAAAAAACAGCTTCCCTGGAGGGAATCGGGCGGTATATGCCCCTGACCTTCACCGCCTTTACTGTTTCCGCACTGGCGCTGACAGGAATCCCCCCTTTCAGCGGATTTATCAGTAAATGGTATCTCTGTCTTGCGGCGCTGGATATTCCGGAGCCGCTGGCACTTGCCGGCATATGTGTGCTGCTGATTTCCGCTGTGCTCACCGCGATTTACCTGATAACTGTTTCTATCCGTGCATTCTTTCCCCGCAGCTATAAAGCGCTGATCTGCACACCGGAAAACTGCCGTGAGGCAAGTCCGCTGATGACCGTTCCAATGCTTCTTCTGTCAGCGCTGACAATCGCAGCAGGATTATTCGGTCCACAGATTGCTGATCTCTTCACAAAGGTGGTGCTGGGATGATTTATCTTATTCTTATTACAATTTTTCTGCCGATGCTGGCTGCCCCCGCAATATACTTTACCGGCAAGAAAAACAATAGCGTCCTACATGGCGCCTCTATTGCCGTTTGCTTCTGCACCCTATGCCTTTCCGTATTGCCGCTCCTGCTTCATTGGACGGGCGACACGGCAGACTGCAATCTGCTGGGACTGCATTTCACTGCAGGCGGTCTTGGCGGCTTATACAGTGTGATCACCGCCTTGCTCTGGACCCTTGCGGCAATGTTTGCTCCCCGGTACTTTCATGGAAAAATCAGTACACCCCGGTATATTTTCTTTTTTCTAATCACCCTTGGCGCTACCATGGGCGTATTTCTGGCGGCAGATCTGATGACGTTGTTCTTATTCTTTGAAATAATGTCTCTGGCATCCTGCGCATGGGTTGCCCATGAAGAAACAAAAAAGGCGTTGGAAGCAACCAAAACCTATCTGACTATTTCCGTTACAGGTGGATTGGTACTGCTGATGGGGCTGTTCCTCCTGTATCATCAGACAGGAACGCTGATGATCCGGGAACTGTCCGCCGCAGCAGATCCGGATGCACTGCTTCCTGCATGTTTGTGTCTGCTGTTCGGATTCGGCACAAAAGCCGGTATCTTTCCCCTGCACATCTGGCTTCCAAAGGCGCACCCGGAAGCACCTGCTCCTGCGTCTGCACTTCTTTCCGGCGTACTGACCAAAACAGGCTGCTACGGCGCAATTCTGGTAACACTTCGGCTGATGTCCGGATCCGCCGTATGGAATCACATTTTGCTTATCCTGGGAATGATCACCATGCTGACCGGTGCCATTCCCGCACTGTTCGCCACACAGATCAAGCGCATTCTGGCGCTTTCCTCGCTATCTCAGATTGGCTTTATTTTCACCGGAATCGCTATGATCGGCTTTGCCGGAGAAAAATCCGTTGCAGCACAAGGCACAATTTTATATATGGTAAATCACTCGCTGGCAAAAACGGTATTGTTCCTGTTTGCCGGAGCAGTATACTGCACTGCACACACGCTGGAGCTGAATGATCTGCACGGCTGGGGAAAGGGACGACCTCTGCTCCATGTATGCTTTTTGTCCGGTGCGTTGAGCCTTGCCGGAACACCCCTGTTCTGCGGATATCTTGGCAAAACACTTATTCATGAAGCCATCGCAGAATATGCTGCTGAGGGCGGCGCGCTGTTCCACGTGGCTGAATGGGTATTTCTGTTTGCCGGCGGACTGACGCTGGCATATCTGCTGAAAATATATATTCCGCTTTTCCATATGGGGGAAAAGCAAAGCCATACAGAAGGAAAGCTTCGTCCGCTGGCTGCCGCTGCACCGATTCCCTGCGTGATTTTCCTGCCGCTGATCGCCACAGTACCCGCGCTGTGCAGGAGCATTGCCACCGTTGGGCTATCCGGAACAGGGATTGTACCGCTGGCTGCCGACTTTGCATATTATTCTTTTCACAATCTTACAGGAATCGGAATTTCCTTCGCTGTTGGAATCGCCGTATATCTTGGAATCATTCAGGGGCTGTTATACCGGAACGGGAAATACCGCACCGTAACTTCCCCTGTATCTATGGAAAAGACCGTTTATGTTCCTATCTGCAAAGCACTGAAATGGATTCTTATTCTGCTGTGCCGAATCGTATGCGATTTACCTGCGATTTTGTTGTGGCTGTTCCGAAAGGCTGCCCTGCGCCCGTTGGATAGTCCTCATGATCGCCGTCACAAATTTTTGAAAAGACTTGGGGATGCATACGACCGAATCCGGGGAAAAAGCACCCGGGACTCTGCCGATTTGCTGATTGACACGTACACGACCATTCAGGACACAACCGGTAAAATTTTGAGCAACTTTTCTTTTGCCCTGCTTATGACCTGTCTGGGCGTCTGCATTATTCTGATCTTTTTGCTGGTAAAATAGAAAATGAGTGGAAAAGGCTCCCTCTCCCTTAGCTGGGGGGAGCCTTTTACCCAAAATTTTGCCCCCTTGTGCTGGAGCCGCATAGCGGATCCTAGGAGAGGTGAGTTTTGCACAGCAAAACTCGGGGGATTGTCAAAGCAATACTGCCGATTTATAATTCCTGCAAATTAAAAGTAGAACAATCCCTCAGTCACAATCGCTGCGCTTGGCTGTGACTGCTCACACCATACCCTAAGCCCCCCTTGTGCAAAGGGGGGGTGGCACACCGCAGGTGTGACGGGGGGATTGTTTGCATGGACTGCTAATTTGAAGATTATTTAAAATAATCGTATTACAATCCCTCACCCGCTACCGCGGGAGCTCCCTTTACACAAGGGAGCCTTTTTTGTTTCGTCTGCGCGGGAGCTCCTTTGCACAAGGGAGCCTTTTTTGTTTTGTCTACACGACAGGCTCCATTGCACAAGAGGAATTTTTATATTTGGTACTCCACTGCCGCCTCCCTATGGAGCCGCATAGTGGATCATAGGGAGGCTTTTTGTTGCACTCTTTATTGCATGAAGCTCTCCAATAAACGCTCTTTTACTTGTGCCCTGCCGAAAATAAATTCCAGCCCAAATGATATCGTATAAATATTGCATTTCCCCGCACAGTGTGTTATACTATTAACACAAATATGAAAAGTTTGTGCAGAGGATCCTGCCATGAAAGATATTTATATTGTATTTCTCGCATCAAATTACAAAAGCGGGAAGTTTATACGAACCTTTACAAGAACCCGCTACAGTCATGTAGCTCTGTCCAACACTCCGCATCTTGCTGAAATGTATTCCTTTTCACGTCAATACTACAATACACCTTTCGTTGCAGGATTTGTACGGGAGCTTCCATCCCGGTACCTGTACAACGGGATGGATACGCCCGTGAAGGTGTGCAAGGTTTCCATTTCTGACGAGCGGTACGAATGGATCATGCAAATTGTCCTGACATTCATGAAAAACAGGGAACGCATGAAATATAACTTTTTATCGGCTCTTACATATCCGCTTCATAGATCTGTGAAAGTTCGCGATGCGTATATTTGTATAGAATTTATCCGGATGATACTGGGAATTCACGATTTTCTTACCATTCCGCAATTGGAAAAACGATTGAACAAATGTGTTGTATATGAAGGCGGAATACGTGCGCTTGCCGACACCGGATCTATCACAGATGATTATTTCGAAAAGAAATCTTTTAGATTTAAAATATGTCATACCATAGCAGATCTTGCGCACTTGATCCGCCGGACCTTGCCTATATAAATAAAAAAGCCCCGGTAAGGGAACTATGGGATTGTACAAATAAAAGGCTCCCCTTTTTGAGGGGAGCCTTTTATTTGTACATATCTCGTAAACCCTTTTTATTCCACCTTATATTACAGCAGCTGCAGCATCTGATCCACTGCTTCTACTGCTGTCCTTGCCGCGGCAGCGGCAAATGTAGGATAATCCATATGGGATTCTTCCCCTGCCCCGTCGGAAATGGAACGCAAAATACCAAAGGGCGTTTGATTGATATAACAAACCTGTCCTACCGCACCGCCTTCCATCTCACAAGCGGCAGCACCGAACTGCTCCCGGATGCGCGTACGCTGTGCTGCGGTGCATACAAAAGTATCTCCGGTTGCAACAATGCCTGCTGTATGAGGCTTGCCCAGCATTTGCGCACTGCGCTGCAAGGCAGATACAATCCGTTCGTCGCAGGGAATCTGCACAATATTTATGCCTGAAAGCAGACCGACCGGATCACCTAAAGCAGAAGTATCCATATCATGCTGCACCACATGAGATGCAATCACAAGATCCAAAACATGCAAATCGTCCAGAAGCCCGCCGGCCACACCGGTATGTATGATACAGTCGGGTGTATACCGCAGGATCATGGTTTGCGCGCACACTGCCGCAAACACCTTACCAATACCGCATTTAGCCGCAATAACCGTTTTTCCGTGGAGTGTTCCCCGCACATATTCAATCCCGCTGCATGTTTCTGTACGAATGTCCTGCAATTTTTCCCGAATACCATCTATTTCAATCTGCATAGCGGCGATGATCCCCACTGTCTGAAATGCAGATACACTGTTTTCTTTCATAAATATGACTATACCTTTCCGCTGCGTTTCAAGGCGCAAAATAGAATAAAAAACCTATACCTCAACACAGCATTCAACATTTTTCTTTTTCAGGAGTCCACCAACCAAATACGGAAATATTCATAACACCGGGCTTTATTCCTTCGGGCCAAGATAAAATCGTAAGTTTTATGCGGTTGCCGCGAACAGTCTCAAAAGTACGGTAATCAACGATCAGATCCTCTTCGCTTTCACTGCGGTCAACAACAGTTATCCACTTGCAGTCTTTTTTAAAGGTATCGCATATTTCCAGCTTATATTTAATGGGTCCGGGAAGATTCCCGTGCTTAAGACTCAGATCAACATCTCTCCACAAAATACGCATGGCGCAGCAGTTCATACCGTAGGGAGCTATGGGAATTTCGAGAGTAGGAGTCCTGTCATCGTCTGCGGGCTGCCACCAAGACATAAGATTTTCATCTGTAGCATAAATAGCATCGCGTCCGGGCGCACAGCTTGAAGCTGTCGCACGGCGGCGTCCCGTTACACATACAAGCCCCGTATCGCTATTGTTTGCAGGGTCCTTGACTGTTCCGGGCGCCCATCTGGGATTTTCCGAAATCTCAGGACAAACAAGATCTCCCTCCGTGTTAATATAGATCGGGTCAAAACCGATACGTCTTTCAAGATGATGCAAATAACATATTGTTGTGGTGTAGAAAACCCATATTGAATCGTCCGGACCGTTGACAACACATCCGTGACCGGGACCGCGGACAAGACCATCACTTTTGCATGTGAACGGACTGGTTTTCATGTACCCCCAAGGACCAAGGGGACCACTCCCCTTGTAGGCTCCCATTGCATATGTTGAATATTCCGTTCCGGGAGCACTGTAGGTCAGATAGTAAACGCCGTTTTTCTTGTACAGCCATGGCCCCTCCATAGCGCACATGCTTCCGTCCTCATTATATTCGCCTGTACGTTCCCAAATGTGATCGGGGTCAAATCGGAACTGTACCTCCGGCACACCAAGAAGCTGAATGGGATTATTGCTGTCAAGTTCGGCTGCCAAAATCAGCGGTTCGCCTGTACTGTAATATAAATACAATCTGTCGTCATCATCGGAAAACACCATAGGATCATAGCATCGGGGCAATTTTGTCCCGTCAGGAAGTTTGAAGGCACCGATACTTTTAAAAGGTCCCAGCGGATCATCGGATACATACAGATCAGAAAGACTGCCGCAGATATAGTAAAGCCCTTTATGCTTTACTATTGTAGGCGCATAGCCCATATCATAGGGTTCCATGTGCTTATGCTTCCAGGTTACAAAATCCTCAGTCCAGTAAACCATTCCGCAGGAGGAATAGAGATACCAGACACCATTTTCGTAAAGCACAGAAGGATCAGCCGTCTCGCGCCAATTATACTCGTTTGCAAGTCCCTCGCGCCCCAGCGGATAATCAGGAAGCACGATAGGATTGGTATATGTCCTTTCAATATTTTTCATATAGCCTCCCACGTTTGCTGGCATTTACGTTATTGTACCTTACCTGCAAAATTTTGTCAAGGCGCAGGTGCCCTCTTGACAGGAGGAATAATTTATGCTATACTTTAGCGTAGCTTTACTATTGGGATATGGTGTAATGGTAACACACGGGACTTTGACTCCCGTTTTGTAGGTTCGAGCCCTGCTATCCCAGCCAACCCGGGCAGAACAACAGCGTATTCCCTCATTCAAGGGAATGCGCTTTCTGCCAAATACAAAATCTACAATAAAATATGGAGGCATAGCTCAGCTGGTTAGAGCGTTCGGTTCACATCCGAGAGGTCGCGGGTTCGATTCCCTCTGCCTCCACCAAAATGCGAAACACCCCTGTAAATACAGGGGTGTTTCGCATTTTGGTGGAGGCAGAGGGAATGATTTTTACTGTTTCAATTTGTTTTGCATTTGATCTTAATTACCCGAATCCCCTTTATTTACAGTGCTTTTGCGTATTTTCACTTCTTTTGTGTTTCGGTCAAAATTTCGTATTTTTCGGATTTTCGTGTAAAAAACGTGTAAGGAAAAAGTGGAGGGAGTATCTCTCCACTTTTCACATTTGAGCTTGTAATGCAGAGATAATCCAAAGACAACACTTTGTTTATAAGTGTTGTGAAGGTTTTTATAATTTTTCTTTTGTATGACACGTTACGACATAAATGTATATAATCAGATGATATACTGCAAATAAGTTAAGCGCTTGACGAAAACAAATTAGTAAAAACACACAAAATATTAAAAGAAAGAGGTAAGATCATGAAGAAGAAAATATTATCATTTATAGTAGCACTGTCTATGTTGTCCGCATTGGTTCTTGTACCTCTGCCCTCATCGGCGGTATCCCCCGAAGATTTTACATATACAGTAAACGATGACGGAACTGCTACGATTACTAAATATAATGGAAGCGATGCGGAAGTAACTGTACCTGCTGAAATTGATGGATATACTATAACGATAATTGGAGGAGGAGCTTTTGACGATAATCAAACGATTCGAAAAATTGTTCTTCCTAATACTATTAAAAGAATTCAAGACACTGCATTTGAAAACAGTTCATTATCCAGTATCAAATTATCAAACAATCTTTCGTATATAGGAGGTGCGGCTTTCATGAATACGAAACTTACCTATGTTAATTTCCCATCATCCTTAACTTCGTTAACTGGAGCAATGTTTATTGGTTGTAAAGATCTTGCATATATTCAAATTCCACATACTGTAAAAAATTTTCCAGACACTGCCTTTTTCGGGTGTGACAAAGACTTTCTTGTTGTTGTGGGTTGTGCAAATTCTCTTGCACAAAAGAAAGCAGAAGAAGAAGGCTTCACCTTCGCTACAATCCCCTGCAAGGATCATACATACTCCAACGGTGCATGCACCTGCTGTGAGATTCTTCTCGGCGACCTCAACAAAGACGGCGTAGTAAACATGGACGACTATAGAATTATAGTAGGTTATGTAGACAATCCTACAACCTGTCCGGATCTGTCCATTGCAGATGTAAACCAGGACGGCGTGTTGGATATCAACGACAGACTGTTCCTATTGGAAATCATATCCGGAGCAAGCACATGGCCGGTATAATGTAAAATAGAAAACACCAAAAAGGGAGAGTCATTGACTCTCCCTTTCTCATACATCCTATCTCACCCTCACGAACCCGTACCTCGTATCCACATCCACACGTGTCCCCTTCTTCACATGTCCATATAACCACCGACCGGCCTCGCCGTGTCCCGACAACACATACGTTCCTTCTCCTACCCATATGTTCCCGTTTCCGTAAATCGCATCTGATGTAGCCACACCATCCACAATACATACTTCCCAGCCGTATCGGTTCGTTCCTGTACGTCCTCTTGTGTACGCAATCAGCTGATCCTCTCCTCTCCCGGTATCCACTCCGTCCAGACTCCGACAGCATGCTTCTTCAATCTTCACCGTTCCGTCATATATCCCCGCAAGATACCCCTGCTTCACATGCCCGTACAGCCACTTGCCTGCCTCTCCATGCCCCGACAATACATATCCACCTGCGGGAACCTCCATGTTTCCTTCTCCATATACAGGATCCGACAGAACAATCCCGTTTTTGTCTACCGCCGTCTCCCAGCCGTACTGGTTTGTACCAGTCCTGCCCTTCGTATACCGGATCAGCTTGTCTGTTCCTCTCCCTATATCTGTACCGGATAATACACAGAAGGACGCTTTCCCTGCAGGTGCTTTCTGTATATTTGCAGAAGAAGGCTGCAAACGTTTGTTTACCTCTGACGCAATATACGGAAACTTGCTTTCCAGATACGGTCCTGGACAGGCTGTTGCTGCAAACCACTTGTGCATCGTCAGATTCCCGTTTTTGTCTCCTGTATAATTTAAAGCTGCAATCCCGTTCCGCTTGCAGATATCTGTGCACAGTTCAATGAGCCGTTCCAATACAGAATCGCTTACATGCCAATCCGGTGCGCATCCATCGTTGGATACTTCTATGGTTACCGCCTGATGATCGTTTTCGGCATTGCTGCTTGTCCATGCACGTCCGCTTTCTTCTACGTACATACCTATACGTCCGTCATACCCGATTCCGTAGTTTGCACTTGCCTGTCTGGCAGGAGACGCAAAGGTATTCCCAAGGGATTCCACGCTGACCCGTCCTGCCGCATGATGAATGGTGATTTTGCGGATCTTATTCTTTCTGGGATTGTAATTCGGTGATATTCTTGTATAGCTTATGAGGCTGCTGTTGCTCATGGTTTTCATCCTTTCTTTGAATTTAATATA